>JAGCEW010000061.1 GCA_017650465.1 Paludibacteraceae bacterium | reverse complement strand
GTGTATGTGAAGAAAATGTTGTACCTTTGCAGGCAAATTTAGAATGAATATGAATTACGAAGGATTGATTTTAGGCGCCGGTGCTTTTTTGTGTATCGGACTTTTTCATCCGTTGGTCATTAAAGCGGAGTATTATTTCGGAGTTAAGTCCTGGTGGGCTTTTCTGTTTATCGGACTCCTCACGGCCACAGGGTCGCTGTTTGTGGAGAATACGTATGTTTCCATCTTCTTGGGAATCTTTGCTTTCTCGGCATTTTGGGGCATTGGTGAGGTGTTTCATCAGCGCGAACGTGTCCGCAAAGGCTGGTTCCCGATGAACCCCAAACGCAAGGACGAATACACACAATTCTCGGACAAAACACGATAGATACACGATAGATACACGATAGATATACGATAGATACACGATAGATATACGATAGATATACGATAGATACACGATAGATGACCGAGAGATGACCATAGGGATAGCATACCCTTACCGAAGGGTTAGCACTACTCCATCCTCGTTCATCATAGTCCCTCTCTTTGTTCATCTCAGTTCGCCCCATCTCTCTATAATCCTCGCTATTCCTCAAAAAAGCAGATTCCGAATGCTTTTTTGCTTATTTTATTTGCATATATCAAAAAAAAGTTGTACCTTTGCCGCGAAATTGGGATAACTATGCAATATATCGGAATCATACCTGCCCGTTACGCCTCTACCCGCTTCCCTGGCAAGCCGTTGGTGGATATCGGTGGAAAGCCGATGATTCAGCGTGTGTATGAGCAGGCAAAGAAGAGTTTGGAACGTGTGGTAGTAGCCACCGACGATGAACGCATCTTTGACACGGTTCGCTCTTTTGGAGGCGAAGCGGTAATGACCCGCGCAGACCACAAATGCGGCACAGACCGTTGTCTGGAAGCCATGGAAAAAGTCATCGGAGAAGCAGAGGATATAGTGGTCATCAACATCCAGGGTGACGAACCGTTCATCCAACCCGAACAGATCAATGCTATCAAGTCCTGCTTTGCGGACGAAACGACACAAATAGCCACTTTGGTAAAGCCCTATACAGAAGAGGACAGCCTTGCCGATTTGGAGAACCCTAACACACCGAAGGTGGCAATCGCTTTCGATGACGACAAACGCCAAAACGGCACCGCACTGCTTTTCTCGCGCAGCGTCATCCCTTATCTGCGCGGTATGGACAAGACCGACTGGCTGAAACAAGGACTCCACTACCGCCACATCGGCATGTATGCCTACAAAGCGCAGACGCTGCGTGAAATCACTCGCCTGCCGCAGACACCGCTGGAGAAAGCCGAAAGTTTGGAGCAGTTGCGCTGGCTCGAACACGGATACCCCATCCGTGTGGCAGTCTGCAACACTTACTCGATGGGCATAGATACGCCCGATGACCTGGCACAAGCCATTGCATACCTCCAACAGCGGCAATAATGCACGCCGACCATAAAGATGAAGAACAGAAACCACATACGGACCGCCCTTGCAGGCATCGCACTCATACTGAGTATCGCGATGGTGATACGCTGGGTCACAGGCGAACATCTCGCCCCATGGACCACATCCGTCACCGTCAACCGGCCGCTGCAAGAGGTTCGTTCATCGCATGGCCTGTTCATCTTGGACAACGCCTACCACCGCATCATTCGGGCAGACGAGAAAGGCAACGTGGATGCGTTGGTGACCTTTGACAATGTTCGTGGTGCAGTAAACCGTATCCAGAGAATCTGTGCCACCGATGAGGCATTGTACGCTGTCGGTATCAAGAACCGCAAGGGCGGCATCTTTGCACAGAACGAGCAGATACTGCGTTTCCGCACCTTGGGCGACCTGCCTCAAAGCATCTTTATCCACCAGTACAGCGATTCCGATTTCGTTGCCAAAGGACAGATACTCAATTTGTGGGAAGAAGAAGGCGACTTACGCTATCTGACCTGCGAGGGAGATAAATGCGTCCTTTATTCGTTGGGAACGAAAGCCGCCACAACCGATGAACTGCTGACGCCGGACACGGTGGCTGTCTATCCTGTTCACGAACCCATACTGAAAGCCATCCGCAATGCGGACGGAACATTTACGTTGCTTGGCAAATACAGCCATAACGATTATTCGGAAGCACGACCGCAAGACAGGCAGTTGCCTCTCAGCATTCGGCTGATAGTCCATAATCTGCTTTTCATCATTGCTGTGGGCTATATACTGCTGCTGATTATCATGGGGCTATTCCGCCTTTTCCGCAACCGGCAGCCGCAGCAAGGTGTCCCCGACTCTACCCATCACGTACGCAATGCCGTTGTGCTTGCCCTCACTGCCCTGCTGATTGCCGGTTTCTACACCCGCCATCTGTACAAAGGCTATCAGGATGCTTACAACCGGCAGATATGCGCCCTGCGCCAGCAACTGGATTTCCTTGTGCTGAACGACTATCGGGATGTACTGGAAGGCATTGCTGCGGAAGGACAGACCTACATTGACGATTCTGCACACCTCTCACGCTTGCAGGCTCTCAACCGGATGATGGAGGAAATGACACATACGCCCAGCCTGAATCAAGACCTCTATTCCGACATCTTCCGCCTCAGCGAAGACGGACGGGGATTGCATGTGGCGGATGCCAACAACCAGTATTTGTTCGGCGAAGAAATGTCCACCGCAGATGAGATGCAGCACATAATGAGTCATCCCGCATCGCATGTTCCCTATAAAATCTGGGATATTGCAGGCTCCTACTGGACATCCATCTCACAGGTGGAGATTGACGGCACGCACTTCTTCATCGAAGCCGGTTTCAAGGAAAACGATGTAAAGCACAGCTCCATGATGGAGGTACTGGAGATATTCTTCACACTGCTGATTGCCTTCCTCATCCTGTACACTATCTATAACCTGCTGCAACGCCTTCCCCTGCACTGGAAATCCTTCCGTGCTGCCCGTCAGCAGCAACAGGCCGATGCCGGCGTGTGGCTGTCCGGTGTAGTGGCGTTCCTGTTCTATGCCATCTCTGCCATTGACCAAGGTGTAATGGTCTATTTGGTTTACCAGATGAGCGAAGGCTGTACACCCGCTGAAATGGCTCTTCGTGCTTCTCTGCCGATGATGCTGTACATGGGCTTTGGTATGGTGGCATACATCATTCAGCCCGTACTGCGCAAATGGTGGGGCGACCGAAATGTCAACATGGGTGCCGGTGTTCTGGCAGTGGCTGTATTCTGTTTCATCGCCTTGGGAGTATATGAAAAGAACTTTGCTATCTACTGTGTCGGAAAAGCCTTGAGCGGTCCCGTATTGGGCATCGTTTTCAACTCCATGTATGCTCTGCCGCTTATAGCCAAGGAACAGTCACTGCGCAACGAAGGACTGGCTTCCATCACATTGTCGTGTCTGGCGGCTAATATCCTCTTTATCTCATTGGGAGGATACATCGGTCAGTATCTGGGATATACGGCTGTCTACATCGTCAATGCGTTGCTGTCCGCAGTAGTCATTGTCGTTGCAGCCATCGTATTCCCCAAACGGAAAGATGAGGCGGTGAGCGAAGATGCGGCATCCGCTGTGCCCCAACAGGAAGGCACCTTGAAAAAGACATTGCAGTTCCTGCTTTCGGGCAGAATGATTGCATACTATCTGGGCATACTGCTGCCGTTCGGAGCCATGAATGCCTATTGCTACTACCTCTACCCTATTTACGCCGAGAATGCGGGAATCAGTGTATCGGGATTGGCCAATATGATTGTGTTCGGCTATGCCCTGGCATTCATTTTCGGAGAACGGCTCGTGCGCTGGAAGAATCGGCAGAACGGATTGTGGGTATTGGTGAATGTGGTAATGATTATGGCCATACTGGAGATGGCGTTCTCTGTGGCAGGCAACATCTATTGGGCGACATTGGTGCTGATGGCATGTTGCGTAATGGTCACCATCCCTCGAAGTGAAGCCAATGTGTTCATTGCCGATGAAGGCAAGAAGAAAGGTCTGGATGTGCGTGACACGAACTCCGGCTTCGCCTTTGCCATGGATGCCACCGAAGCATTGGCCGGCCCGCTTATGGGATGGTGCGTAGGTTTCGGATTGGTAATAGGCACCAATCTGCTCGGCTTTATCGGCTTCTGCCTGACAGGCGTATTTGCCGTATGGCAGCGAATAGCAAGCGGACGTGAACAAGCGGCACAGACAAAACAAGAATAATCTTTTATATCGAAACAATATGGAACATCAAACTCCAACACCCCACCTCGGGGCACAATACAACGAGATTGCCAAGACCGTTATTATGGCGGGCGACCCGTTACGCGCCAGAATGATGGCGGAACGTTATTTGACAGACGTCAAAATGGTGAACGAGGTGCGCGGCATGTATGCCTATACCGGCATGCACAACGGCAAACGCGTCACCGTTATGGGACATGGCATGGGTATTCCTTCCATCGCCATCTACACCTATGAACTGTATAACTTTTACGACGTGGAAACCATTATCCGCGTGGGCAGTTGCGGAAGTCGCCAGATGGATGTACGCATCGGCGAACTGGTGCTTGCCATGGGCAGTTGCACCGATAGTCACTATGCCGACCAATATAATCTGTCCGGCACCTTTGCACCTATCGCTGACTTCAGTCTGCTCCGCGCCGCAGCTGATGCCTGCGACCGACTGGGATACAAATACCATGTCGGCAACACATTTGCCACCGACTCGTTCTACTGCGAAGATTCACGCAAGACCAACTGGACCAAGATGGGCGTGTTGGCTGACGAAATGGAAGCGGCTGCCCTCTATATGAATGCGGCGCGTGCCGGTAAGAAGGCACTGGTGATTTGCACCGTCAGCGACCACATCCTGACAGGCGAAACCACCACATCCGAACAACGACAGAACACCTTTACACGGATGATGGATGTAGCCTTCAGTCTGCTGTAAAAGAACACATGAAACGCTATTTGCTCATAGGAACACTTGTATTGGGATGGATAGCCTGCTACGCGGGTTATACGCCCCAATCCGTCCCGCGCCCATGGATGGAAGGAAAGAGCCGCTTTGTGGCAAATCCTGACAGACTCTTGTCCGAAGAAGAAGAACGCGCATTGGTTTCTCTTTCCGAACAGGTATGGCGCGAAACAGGTGTGGAAATGGCAACTGTAGCATTGCAGAGTATTGACAATGCCGATGCGTTCGATTTCTCTGTGGATCTTTTCAACCTTTGGGGCATTGGAAACAAGCAGAACCAAGGCACACTTATCCTACTCGTGCAGGATAGCAGGGATATACAAATCCGCACAGGTGGTGGTGTGGAAGGCTTGCTGCCGGATGCCGTATGCGAACAAATACGCCAAGAAGATATGATTCCCCTGCTGCGAGAAAATGCATACGGGGAAGGGCTTCTGGCCGGCAACCGCGCAATTGCAAAACACGTAACGACAGATGCCGCCAAAGCCGAACTGCTGTTGGGTTACAAGCCCAAGGAAGTGACAACAATGCCATGGTCAGGATTGAGTATTGCCTGCCTGCTGTTTATTGCGTTCCTCATATTCTCGTTCTATAGTAAAACCCGATGCCCTCAATGCGGCAAACGCTTAACCCAACGGAAAGACACACTGATTAGCCGCCCGACATATACTGCCAGTGGACGAGGAGTACACAACTATACTTGCGAGTGCTGTGGATACACATGGGCTGTACCCTACACCATCGCACGGCTGATACAGGCTAGTTCCTCCACCGGCGGATGGGGCGGAAGCAGTCGTGGCGGTTTCTCCGGCGGAGGATTCGGAGGTGGTATGACCTTCGGAGGAGGAGCAGGCGGAAAATTCTAAAACAAGAACAAACAATTCATAAACAACTAATACCATGAAGAAAACAACCATTATCCTTATTATCGTAGCAGCATTGGCTGCTGTTGTATTCTGGGGAGTCGGCATCTACAATGCCTTGGTAACAGCGGAAGAGAATGTGGAAACATCGTGGGCGCAGGTAGAAAACCAATACCAACGCAGAAGCGACCTTGTTCCTAATTTGGTAGTCACAGTAAAAGGTTATGCTTCCCATGAAGCCACTGTACTGGAGAATGTGGTAAACGCCCGTTCAAAAGCCACACAAATGACAATTGACCCGTCAAAAGCTACGCCGGAACAATTGCAAGCCTACCAAGCCGCACAAGGCGAACTGAGTCAGGCACTCGGCCGGTTGCTGGCATTGTCGGAGAGTTATCCCGACTTGAAAGCAAGTCAAAACTTCTTAGAGCTGCAATCACAACTGGAAGGCACCGAGAACCGTATCGCTGTAGCACGCAACGCCTTCAACGAAGCAGCCAAAGAGTTCAATGTACGTATCCGCCGCTTCCCAAGCAATATCATAGCCGGTATGTGCGGTTTTGAGAAAAAAGCCTACTTTGAAGCGGAAGCCGGTGCAAACAAAGCACCTGAAGTACAATTCTAAACGAAACAGATTATTTATAATAGTCATTAACAAAAAACAAAAGTATTAACCAATTCTATTTCTCATTATGAAAAAGACATTATTTGCAGCAGCGTTGCTGCTTTGCGCACTGACCGTTAATGCCCGTCCCTACAAACATTCTGTCGGTTTGAACATGGGTAGTGCAAGTGGTATTTCCTACAAGGGATATATCGGCGATTCAGAACATTTTATCACTGTGTTGGACTTGAACTGCAGAGTCGGCGTAACGAAAGGCGCTTACTACTACAATCAATACCCCAGCAATTCGTTGCAGAAGTATTATGAAAAAGAATACGGCAAAGATTCAGAGTATTTCCGTTACAAAGACAAAAAAGGTAAATACCTCTATTGGACATGCGAATTCAACCCCAATCTGGGTTACCAGAGAGAGATTGCCGATTTCGGCGGTGCCACCATGCAATGGTTCATCGGCGGTGGTATCAGTGTCGGTATGGCACAGGTTGCCGGTTACGGTGACGGCGTATCACAGAAAGATGCGTGGAAATCCATGAAAGATGCACGCAAAGCATACCACGACATTCTTAAAGATAATGATCACGACGATCATATCTATGCCGGTGTTGGCGGATTAAACCTGAAAGGCGGAAAAGATGCAGTGGAATACCATCGTCCTTATCAATTCAAAGCCGGTATCAACCTGCTCACAGGTTTCGAAGTATGCTTCAAGAATGCACCTGTTGCTCTGGGCATTGATGTTCGCCCCGGATGCATGGAACTGCTGGACTTCACCGTAACCAAAGAAATTCCTTTTGAAGAAGGAGGACATGAGAAAATTTCTGAAGATGCAACCCGCATCTACTCAATGACCATGTTCGACTGGTCAGCAAGTATGTCGCTCCGTTTCCTGATTGGACAATAACAGCTATACGGCTGTTAATTATAAACAACTTAATTATTAACTTAAATTCATTCATCTGTTATGAAAAAGAATTTACTTGTAGCAGCAATGCTGCTATGCGCACTGACTATCAGTGCCCGCCCCTACACCCACAGTATCGGTGTAAACGTAGGTAACATCTACGGTGTCTCTTACAAAGGTTACGTAGCTGAGAACTTTGTGTTAATTGCTGATTTGAATGTGAAACTCGGAGCATCTAAAGGCTATTCCTGGATTACTACCCACTCTGACAAAGACCATCGAGACATGTTAAAAGATGCAGGCGCAAAATTGTCAGGAACGGATAAAGATCTGATGGGCGGTAAAAGTTATCCTTTCGCTTATTGGACATTCGAAGCCAACCCGAACTTTGCTTACCAAGGCCTGCTCGCTAACACCGGTTTTGCATCTATCCACTGGTTCGCAGGTGCCGGTATCAGTCTTGGTTGCGGACAATATTCACACTATGGTTACGATAGACCAAAAGCCACAAAGGGCTTATACACTTCTATGCCTGAAATGGAGACCGTTACCTTGGGAAAGGCTTATAAAGATATGGCGGATGAACGCGACAACTATAACAAATTGAGTTCAGAAGAAAAGAAACATTACGGTAATCCTATCGGCATGAAATTAGGTTTGAATGCTATCGGTGGCGTTGAGTTCTGCTTCAAGGGTGCTCCTCTGGCACTGAGCGTAGATTTCCGTCCTGGTTGGGGAGAATTCATCACATTCCAAAAATATGAGATGGATCATAACAAAGACTGCAATGAGGCAACAGGTGCAGCATTCTTCGACTGGGCATTAGGCGCATCTCTCCGTTATTGCTTCTAATCCACCATCATTTAAATCAAGAAACACCCTCCTGCGAGGGTGTTTCTCTTTTGTTATACCTTTGTACAAATTCTGTTATCAAACAGAAGATGGTTGAATGATTACATCATTCCGCCCATACCGCCTGCGGGCATTGCAGGAGCAGGTGTCTCTTCCTTAATATCGGTGATGACACATTCTGTGGTAAGGAACATGCCTGCGATGCTGGCAGCATTCTCCAAAGCCACACGCGTTACCTTGGCGGGATCAACCACACCTGCTGCAAGCAAGTTCTCATAGACATCCTTGCGTGCATTGTAACCGAAATCGGCCTTGCCTGTTCGGACTTTGTCAACAACAACAGCACCTTCCTTGCCGGCATTGATAACAATCTGACGGAGAGGCTCTTCGATGGCGCGGCGTACGATTTCAATACCCGTCTGCTCGTCTTCATTCTCACCCTTCAAGCTATCCAAGGCTTCCTGGGCACGGATGTATGCTACACCGCCGCCGGGAACGATACCCTCTTCAATGGCGGCACGCGTTGCGCTGAGTGCGTCATCCACGCGGTCTTTCTTCTCTTTCATCTCCACTTCGCTGGCTGCACCCACATTGAGTTGGGCTACGCCGCCTGCCAATTTGGCAAGACGCTCCTGGAGTTTCTCTTTGTCGTATTGCGACTTGGTAGCCGTAATCTGCGACTTGATTTGTGCCACGCGTGCTGCGATAGCCTCTTTGTCACCGGCACCGTTCACAATAGTAGTATTGTCTTTCGATACGGTTACGCTCTCAGCCGTGCCAAGCATGTCAATGGTTGCACTTTCCAGTTTGATACCTCTTTCTTCGGAGATAACGGTACCACCGGTGAGGATAGCAATATCTTCCAACATCTCTTTGCGGCGATCGCCAAAGCCCGGAGCCTTAACAGCACAAATCTTGAGTTGTGCACGCAGACGGTTGACAACCAAGGTGGTCAGTGCCTCATTATCCACATCTTCAGCAATAATGAGCAACGGACGACCGGATTGTACGGCAGGTTCGAGGACAGGAAGCAGTTCCTTGAGATTGGATATTTTTTTGTCGTGGATAAGGATATAAGGCTTATCCATTTCTACTTCCATGGCCTCGGTGTTCGTTACGAAATAAGGGCTGATATAGCCACGGTCGAATTGCATACCTTGTACCACATCAATCGTAGTATCCATACCCTTTGCTTCACCGATGGTGATAACACCGTCCTTGCTTACCTTGCGCATCGCATCAGCGATGAGGCGGCCGATTTCGGCATCGTTGTTGGCAGAGATAGTAGCCACTTGCTCAATCTTGTCAAAATCGTTTCCTACTACTTCGCTTTGCTCCTTAATATGTTTAACCACAGCAGCCACGGCCTTGTCAATACCGCGTTTGAGGTCCATCGGATTGGCACCTGCCGTTACATTCTTCAGACCAACACCCACGATGGCTTGTGCCAATACGGTAGCCGTTGTTGTTCCGTCACCTGCCTGGTCACCGGTCTTGGAAGCGACTTCCTTCACCAGTTGTGCGCCGAGATTCTCGGAAGCATCTTTCAGTTCCACTTCTTTGGCAACGGTAACACCGTCCTTGGTGATATGAGGAGCACCGAACTTTTTATCAATGATTACATTACGTCCCTTGGGGCCAAGGGTTACTTTAACTGCGTCAGCCAATTTGTCAACGCCACGTTTGAGGGCTTCACGTGCCTCAACGTTATAGGTTATTTCTTTTGCCATAATGGTATTATGTTTAAGGGTTCTTATTGAATAACAGCCAATACGTCAGCCTGCTTCATAATCAGCAGTTTCTCGCCGTCAATTTCGAGTTCTGTGCCTGCGTACTTTCCATAGAGGACATTGTTTCCTTCTTTGAGGACCATCTGTTCGTCCTTGGTTCCGCATCCGACGGCAATCACTTCACCACGCAAGGGTTTCTCCTTTGCGTTATCGGGGATGATGATACCTGATTTGGTTGTTGTCTCTGCAGCCACGGGGCGAATCAGCACGCGGTCTGCCAATGGTTGAATCTTTGTCATAGTTGTTTTATTTTATTTGGTTACTATTTTCCTATTTTCGAAGGTGGTTAAAAATCAGTTCTATCAACACCGCTCGAGAACCGCCCGACCTCCGCTAATTTTATGTACAAACTTTGTGCCAAAACAAGAAAAGAGAAAAGAACTGCCACTCTGGCAGTTCTTCTGTTTATTTTTGGCAGTGACATTTACTTCAGATAGAAGCCACAACCGATGTTCCACATGAAAGGATTGCCTGAACCGTTGACACTAAAGTTAGTCGCCATATCATACGGATTGATCATGAGATTGGCGAAAGCGGTCATCAGACAATGTTCGGAGATAGAACGACTCCAGTTGAGTTTTGCACTGACATTACAGATGGCGAAATCCCCCTGCATACCGGTGTACATACTTTTCCAAGGCGTCATACCCACACGCGCTTCCAGACACAGGTTGCGCGGCATATAGATGTCATAACCCAGTTCGATATATGACGAATAGGCGCGCTTTACACCGCAACTATCTTGAGCAGTTGCAGACATGGCATTGTAATCGTCAATGGAAATCTGGTTTCCGTTTCCGTCCACCATATATCCATCGCGCCCCCACGTGCGCGTGCAAAGGAGAATGGAGAGCGGCAATTTGTCACTGACACGATATTTGAGACGCCATTCCTGAGTGATACCACCACCGGGCGCAGCATTGCTGAAATCGAAATAACGGCTGTTGCCTCCCAACGTGCCGTCAAAATTCTTATAACGGTCGAAATAGTACATGTGCATAAACATGACAGTCAGTCCCCAACGGCTGAAACCGATGGTCATATCCACCTCCGGATTGAATGCTTTAACACGTCCGTTGCTATACGAATTTTTGAACGTATAATCCACCGCGCCGATGTTCCACCACATATCCAGAAACAAACCGCCGTAGCCGACATTGGCATCCGCCTGAACACTAAGACCACCAACATACAGACCACGCCATATATAGTTGCTGACGATGTCCGCTCCTACTCCGTAGGTAAAGCCAATCTTTTGGCTGTAATCAGGCAACAGCGATTCTTTCTGTTTTTTCACTTCCTCGGCCTGCAATGCCGAGATTGCTACAAATGCGCCCACCAGAACAAGTAAGCTTTTCTTGAAATTGTGCATAGGTTGTTTATTGTATTTTAGTTTCAAAACGCTGCAAAGATACGCGTTTTTTTTCATATAATAAAATAATAGACAAAAAAAATGCAGAAAATTTGCTACTACCAAAAAAAAGTATTACCTTTGCGCGCTTTTTTGTTCCGAAAGGGCAAAAGGGCCAAAATACAAACCCAAAAACAACTCTAAAAACGACTTTATATATTTATGGGAAACAGAAGCACTTTCGGCAGTAAGTTCGGTGCCATCACAGCCATCGCAGGCTCTGCCGTAGGTTTGGGCAATATCTGGAAATTTCCATACGTTGCCGGTGAAAACGGCGGCGCAGCGTTTCTAATCATTTACACGGTTATCACCCTGTTGATTTCCATTCCGGTCCTGTTGGCGGAATTCACCATCGGTCGACGCGGCCAATCGAACGCCTTCCGTTCGTTCGTCAATGTTGCTCCCCATAAGGGTTGGGCGGCTATCGGCATACTCGAACTGCTTGGCGCAATGTTCATTCTGTCGTTCTACTGCGTGATTGCAGGCTGGTCGCTGGAATACATCTGGCAATCGGCAGAAGGCGGTTTCGCCCACATGACGCAGGCACAGATGGACAGCCAGTTTAACGACTTTGTAGCATCCGGCTGGCGGCCTATCCTTTGGATGATTATCTTCCTGATACTGAATGCAGGCGTGCTGTGTTTAGGCGTATCTAAGGGCATTGAGCGTTGCTCAAAGTTTATGATTCCCGCCTTGTTCAGCATTCTGGTGATGCTTGCCGGCGTGAACCTATGGCAACCCGGATTTGCAGAAGGTGCAGCCTTTATCCTTGAGCCGGATTGGAGTGCAGTAACCGGTCAGACCATCATCAAAGCCCTGGGACAAAGTTTCTTCTCACTGTCCATCGGTATGGCGGCTATGATTACCTACGGTTCGTATATCCAACGTCAGGAAAGCCTTGTTTCGGTGAGCGTGATTGTTTCGCTTGCCACTGTTCTGATGGCCGTATTGGCAGGTCTTGCCATCTTCCCGAGTGTATTCACCTATCATGTGCCCGTCACTTCAGGACCGGATTTGGTGTTCAAGACACTTCCGCCTTTGTTTGCCGAACTGCCCGGAGGATATGTGATATCCATCCTGTTCTTCGTTCTGCTGTTCTTTGCCGCACTGACCACATCGCTCAGTATCATGGAATCGCTGGTGGCCTTCTTCACGGAAGAACTTCGCATCGCTCGCGCATACGCGCTAATGATAGGATTCGGGCTGATTCTGATTTGCTCCACTTTCTGCGCTTTGAGCCAAATGCCGGATAGCCCCGTCATGATTGGCAATCTCAGCCTATTCGACTGGACTGACTCGTTCTCAAGCAATTACATCCTGCCGATTGCCGGTTTGGGTTGCGTGATACTGGTTGGCTGGTTCGTTCCTAAGACAGTAGTGGAACACGAGCTGACCTCTTCTGGTCGTTATCCGCTATGGGTATTCAAATTCGTATTGTTTATGATGCGGTTTGTCTGCCCTGTAGTCATCTTGTTCATGTTCATCAACGGAATAATTCATTAATATCCATAAAACAAAAACGAAAACAATTATGGCACGTAATCAATTTGCCTCCAAGTTTGGAACCATGGCAGCCATAGCCGGCTCCGCCGTAGGTTTGGGTAACATCTGGAAGTTTCCCTATGTAGCAGGTCAGAACGGCGGTGCCGCCTTCCTGATTATCTACATCGTTATCTCGCTTCTTATCTCGGTACCGGTAATGCTTTCCGAGTTCGTAATCGGTCGTCGCGGCCAAGGTAACACCTACCGCTCGTTTATCAACTCCAGCGGAAAGAAAGCCTGGGGCACAGTCGGTGCAATCGAAATCTTTGCAGGTATGGTCATTTTGGCCTTCTACTGCGTTGTAGCAGGCTGGTCGCTGGAATATATCATCCAATCCATCGGACATGGATTTGGCGGCATGACCTACGAACAGATGTCCGTCACATTTGACGACTTTGTCAACGGCAACCGCCCTGTGCTTTGGACACTCATCTTCCTGGCTATGAACTGCGTCATTCTGGCCTTCGGCGTATCTAAAGG
>JAGCEW010000060.1 GCA_017650465.1 Paludibacteraceae bacterium | reverse complement strand
GGACGGACTGATCACTGTATCCCACGCCCCGCAAAAGAAGATCGAGCAGCGCTTCGGGATACATGCCGATGTCGTTTACAACACGGTACATGACAGCGTCCGGATGCGGGATGTGCATAAGCCGGAGGACGGGAAAGCACATTTCATCACCGTAGGCGCACTGCTTCCTGTGAAAGGGTTTGACAATCTGATTAGCGCCTTCGCGCAATCATCACTCCCCCGGGACAAATGGAAACTTACCATCGTGGGAGAAGGTCCGGAAGAAAGCACACTACGTACATTGATTACACAAAACGGATTGGAGCAGAACATAACTCTATCTGGCAGAAAGAGTAAAGAAGAAGTAGTGGAAATGCTTAACCGCAGTGATGTGTTTGTCAGTTCGTCACATCTGGAGACATTTGGTGTTGCAGCCCTGGAGGCAATTTGCTGCGGAGTGCCTGTATTGTCAACTGACTCGGGAGGACCAAGGGAGTTCATCAACGAATCGAACGGTTACCTGTGTGAAGACAGTTTACAAGATCTTCAAAAAGGTATCGAATACATGTATTCGCACTATCATGATTTTGACAAAAAGCGTATGGCAGAAGAGGCTGTCAAACGTTTTTCTTCCGCTACTATAGCACATCAATTGGAAAATATATTCAAAAAATATATTTTGTAAAACTTTTTTCCTAAAAAAATTTGCTTTTTTGCAAAAAAAGTTGTAACTTTGTACGCTTTGTTAAAACACAAAACGTATTTCATGCAAGATATAGCTATATACGGTGCCGGAGGCTACGGCAAAGAAGTAGCCTGCATCATCATCAAACTAAATGAATTAGCGAACCGCAAAGGAGAAGAGCAACCTTGGCGGATTGTCGGATATTTTGATGACGGCGTACCGCAAGGCACCGGCATTTCACACTATGGAAACGTATTAGGCGGAATTGATGAGCTCAACGCCTACAACCGGCCTTTGGCATTAGCTATGGCTATCGGTAATCCGCGAACACGCAAGAAGGTTATTGACAAGATAACCAATCCAAATATCAGTTTCCCCAACCTGATTTATCCCGACATTTGGTATGCAGACAAAAGCACCTTTAATATTGGCTTTGGCAATATCATTGGCGGAGGGTGTACTATGTCGTGCGATGTAAGGCTTGGCAACTTCAATGTTCTCAACGGCTTCGTAAACATCGGGCACGATGTAATAATTGGCGACTGCAATTCAATTATGCCCGGTGCACGTATATCAGGAGAAGTTCATATAGGGAAAGAAAATACAATTGGAGCCAACAGTTTTATCCTTCAGCAGTTGACGGTGGGCGACAGAGTAACGATTGGTGTAGGCGCTATACTGCTCACTAAGCCCAAAGAAGGTTGCACGTACCTTGGCAATCCCGCAAAATTACTGAGATTTTAAACAAAAACATTATTTATAAACAAACATTAAACATTTCAATTTATGGATTTGAATGAATTTGTAGCTCATTTTGCTGAGCAGTTTGACGAGACAGATGCAAGTGTATTCACTCCGGAAACCCGTTTCCGTGAAATCGACGAGTGGAGTTCACTGATTGGTCTGAGTGTAATTGCTATGGTGGATGAGGAATATGATGTTGCCCTGAAGGGTGATGATGTAAAGAACTCCAACACCATTCTCGACTTGTATAACATCGTAAGCAGCAAACTCTAATGGCATTTCTGGATATAAAGAATGTCCGTATTGCAGGGATTGCTGCCGGTGTTCCAAAGAACATCGCTAGCAATCTGCATCCCGGACCGGAAGATAACGTATCGAGCGATTACGCACCAGAGGATTTTGTAGCCACTACAGGTGTAGAGGAGCGCCGTATATCCACAACGCTCTGTGCATCCGACTTATGCTACGGCGCAGCAGAAAAACTGATTGCAGATTTAGGCTGGGACAAACAGGAAATAGAAGGCATCCTGTTTGTATCGCAAACACCGGATTATATTCTTCCGGCTACCGCCTGCATTCTGCAAGATCGCTTAGGACTGAGTAAGGAATGCTATGCTACAGACATGTCTATCGGCTGCTCGGGGTGGTTGTACGGACTGAGTTCACTGGCTGCTTTGGTTTCCACCGGCGGCATCAAGAAAGCGTTGCTCATGGTAGGCGACGCCAAAGCCCGCGTAAAAGGCAAACGTAATCCGCTCTTTGGCAGTTCAGGTACTGTTACCGCCTTGGAGTATGCAGAAGGAGCCAAAGGTTTGCAGTTCCACATGGGAACAGACGGAAGCGGTTTTGATGCCATCATCACGCCTGACGGCGGTGCACGTAACCAGATTACTCCCGAATCATTCAACGAGTATGAATTCGAGGGTAAAATGATTCATCGGCTGCAAAGTCGTATGAAAGGAATGGATGTATTCTCATTCGGTATCACCACGGCACCCAAGTCCATCAAAAAGCTCGCCGAGCATTTCGGATTCGACTATCAGGATGCTGATTATCTGGTGCTCCACCAGGCGAATATGAAGATGAACGATTTCATCGTAAAGAAGCTGAAGTTCGACACATCCAAAGTGCCTACCAGCCTCCGTTATTTCGCTAATACCAATGGAGCTTCAATCCCTGTTACGATTGTGACTCAACTTAAAGACAAGTTAAACGGAACAGCCAAATTCCTGTGCTGCGGCTTCGGAGTAGGACTGAGTTGGGGCTCACTTTACTTTGAGTCAGATCCGGAGATGATTATTTCCGAACTTGTTGAAATGGATGATTCTGAAACTTCTACCTATGTCGTATAATCCTTTTACACTTGAAGGCAAAACCATATTAATAACGGGTGCTTCCTCCGGCATAGGAAGGGCTTCGGCTATTGCATGCTCCAAGATGGGGGCAAATGTGGTTATTACCGGCAGAAATGCCGAGCGCTTGCATGCCACGTTTGACCAATTGGAACATTCCGGCAATCATATACAGATAATTGCCGACCTGACGAACGCCGAAGATTTGGACAATCTTGTAGCCAATGTGCCCGTATTGGACGGTTTGGTAAATAACGCAGGCATCTCTTTCACCAAGCCCATTGGATTCATTAAAAAAGAAGACAT
>JAGCEW010000004.1 GCA_017650465.1 Paludibacteraceae bacterium | reverse complement strand
TTCCGATGGCGCTTGGGTTAAGGCCGTACAGGTGTGGAATATGCGTATCATAGAGCCTTCCCCGACAGTGGTAGCGGCTATTTCCGGCGCGATTTTCAGTTTTGTACATTGCGAGAACATACCGCGGTAAGCGTAATTTGCCACATTGAGAGCCGGAAGTGATTCCGGTGCAATACGGACGGATGAACGGTAGAATATGTATTGGTAACAACTTGCCGTGGTGGTGGTGGGCAGTACCAATTTGGCAGCACTAACCAATTTCAGGTTGTTCATAATTGCGGCGAAGCAATTGCTTGCCGGAATCGTGTTGGTGGGCGATGAGCCTTGCACCAGCGTCATGATGTTTCCTGCCACGGAAATGGAGTCTGTGGAGGTGAAATACCAATATGAACCTGAAGGACGCTCTTTATACGAGATATCTTCTGTACAACCACTGTTCAAACCGCTTGCATTCACACCTTTGAAAAGGATACTATCTCCTGCAGCCAGATTTACGGAGGTGGTACCAACCGTAAAGGTGCTCCATGTGAGGCCCGCATCGATGCTGTAACTTAACGAGGGAAGTGTAGCGGAATTCACTCTATTGGTAGCTATTGTAGTGGCGTTCTGTGCGATGAATCGGAAGAAATCCACTTTCACAAAGATGGCATAGTACTTGGTGGCTTCAGAAGGAAGAGCTTCGGCATCCATGTCTGTTCCTGTGCCATCCGCCGAAGTGTTCCAACGTTCGAACGTAAATTTGTCTTTCTTTGGTGTTGTCAATGCTGCAATGCCGCTGACTGTGCGTACCGAATCCGCGGTGCTTTCGTCACTCCATGCACCTTCATTGGTAGCAACATCAAAGGTATAGTTGATTGCCGTCCATTGTGCGGTATATGTGGTGGGTTCGGATGGAAGGTCTTCCATATCCAACTCGTTTCCGGATTCATCTTCCCATCCGTTGAAAGTATAGCCATTGCGGGCGATGGAGGGTACTTCGAAGGAGTCGTAGAACTCTTTGTCGGTGGTGCTTTCATCGTTCCATGTTCCTCCGTTCGGAGCGAAGGTATAAATGGGCGTAAAGATGGCATAATAGGTGGTGGCATCGGATGACAAATTGGTCATGTCGTTGCCTAGTAGATCTGTTGTTGCATCTTTGTCGGTGTTCCATCCTACAAAGTGATAATTCGCTTTTACAGGCTCTGTCAGCAATGTGGGATCAGCGGTGAGTTCTGCTTTTGTCCACGCGCGGTTAGCGGTGGAAGCATCACTCCATGCTCCTTCGTTGGTGTTGACATTAAAGGTGCAAAGGGGAACAAAGATGGCGTAGTAGGTGGTGGAAACAACAGGCAGTGAGAGAGGATTGAAGTCGCTTCCTCCTGTTCCTGTGGCATCAGTGTGCCATTTTACGAAGCGATAACCGGCTTTCACAGGCGTGTTAGCTGCAACTTTTGCTGCGGCTTCTCCGCTTGCCCATGTGCTGTCGTTGTCATGCTCTCCGTCCCAAGTCGCTCCGTTGGTGGCGACATCGAATGTGAAGTTCATCGAACTGGCAAAGTTGGCATAGAGAGTAATGGTATTGACAGGATTGGCACGTGCTACAACAGAACTGTCCGCGGTAATTGTTTTTCCATCTGCATCTACCCAACCACGGAAGTCCTTGGTGGCGTGTGTGGCAGTCGGGAACGGTCCATCGCCATACCAGTCGCCGGTGATACTAACGGTATCGGCGGTTCCACCTCCCCAGTTTCCTTCCGTGTCATTACCGCTACGGTCTTTGGACACGCGGAATGTGACGATGGGATAGTATTTTACTATCCAATTGGTGGGAATACGATCCGTACTACGTGTTCCTTGTGTTAAAGATGAAGAACAAATAAATGTGTTTTCACTAGAAGTTTTAACGCCATATAGCCATTGGTAGGTAGAAAAATAGTCACTGCTACTATTATTGTACCAGGAGGTCATTCTATATTCAACTTCACTCAAGGCAGAACTTCCTGCTGCATACTTAAACATCATACCTAATGGCCCCACGGAATTTGAGGCCGCTTTATTCATAGAAGTAGCTTTGATGACGGGTGCTTTTTGGAGCTTAGGACAAGCAAAGAACATACCATAATAAGCATAATTGGGGAGATATTGGGCGTGTAATGTGTCTGGACCATTTACCAATGTCGAACATTTTTGAAACATATATTGATAGGCATATTGTCCGATTTTTGTTGCCGGCAAGTTTTGATCACTACAATCAGTAAGTTTGATACAATCAGAAAACATATATGAGCATCCGTAATTTCCGATGCTATCAGCAGTAGGAAAAAGAGGCATGTTTTCCAATTTGGAACATCCCATGAACAGTTTGAAAAGCCCATATTGTGGAATAGAGTCAATATTACTCAAGTCCTCCGGTCCTGTTACCAACCCTGTGCAGCCATTGAACATTTGATCGCAGCAACTAGCATTGAGTTTATTGGGAAATTTCAGTTTTTGAGCAGAAACCAGCTTTGTACTTCCCTTGAAAAGATACATAAAAGTATGGTCGTTAGTACCTGTTAATTTTACCCTTCTGTCTTTTGGTTCTTCAATGGATATAAGCGTGAGTAAATCACCACCAACTTCCCATTCTCCTGCAGTAAGATTGAAATAATTATAGGCCGTAGAGGTGTTCAAATAGGTGCGAGTAACGCCATCTTTTAAACGAATTTTGATAGAATCACCAGCCGGAACAGAAATGTTAGATTTAAATGACAAAGTAGTCCAACTAGCATCCGCTGTTCGTCTGTATTGAAAATTATTACCCCATTTATCGGAAGAATAGTAATTCACATAGAAATTTGCTGCACTAGCGGAGGTGTTACGGAACCATATGTAGTCTGTGTTTCTTTCCGCCCATGCGGGAGGTGCGGCGAAGATGAGGGATAAAGTAAGTAGTAAAGAAGTGAGTAAAGATTGTTTCATGATAAATTTTGGTTTTTTTATGTTAGTATTTATTTTATTCTGCTACGATGGACTAAATTGTTGTTCCATTTTGGTTCTTTTTGCACTTGCTAATAGTCCATAGGGATTCGCGCCCAGAGACACATTTTTTAACAAGTGGACTGCAAAGATACAACTTTTTTTTCACTCCACCAAATTTTTTAACACTTTTTTTGTTCTTTTTATTTCTTTTTGTACAAAGTGAGAGGTTTTTGGGTGCTTTTTATTGCAAAAATAACGTTTTTACCACCCCCCGCCGTATTGCAAGTTGATAATGGATAATTGATAGTTGATAGTCGGAAGGAGTGTGAAAAGTAAAAAGTGAAAGGAGAAAGGATAAACAAAAAGCGATGCGCACCATTCGTGCGCACCGCTATAGAGTTGTATAGTTATATAGGTTTAATATCGTTTGGTTGGTTTTTGGTTCATTATTAAGTCCAGACCGATGTCCAACAAACATCTCATATGCGAAGTGCTTCTATGGCTTGTCGGTCACTAATAACAATCAGTGGCTGTGTGTGGTTTTGCATCCATTCGCCCGCTTTAGATAGGCGTTCAGTTGTGGTGTTCATAGTGTTATTCGTTTTATGTGGTCAAAATTTTTGACCGGTTTGAATTCTTTTCGTTCGTAATCGGGATTTAGTTTGTTAATCGATGCCGTGCTTTTCATCATAACGTGTGGCGAGGATGCCGCCGAGAATAACAAACAGCAAAATGGTTCCGACAAAACATAAATAGGGTAAACTCATATATAATCCTCCTAAATTTAGATGGTTGATTTCTATTTTATTTGTTTGTTTTCTTTTCTTTGGATAACAGCAGGCCGACAACTACCATAACTGCTACAATCGTGACGATGCATACATAAATATACCACGTCCAATCAGCCGCCTTTACCAGGAAAGGGGCAATAAGCCCCGCTGTAGTCAGGTACTTAGCAACATCTAATATCCATTCTCCTAGTTTTTTTCTCATAAATCTATTCAGTCATTTGTATGTTTTTCTTTTGAGACTGCAAAGATACAACTTTTTTTTCACTCCACCAAATTTTTTAACGCTTTTTTTTGTTCTTTTTATTTCTTTTTGAGCAAAGTGAGAGGTTTGGGGGATAAAAATCGCGCAAAAAAGCATCGGTTTGTCGCGAAAAATCAAACAAACATACTTTTATTATTTTATCATTATTATAAAGTAATAATTTGAAATTCGGTGCAAAGGTACTGCTTCTATTTGAGATGTGCAAGTAAAAGCGCAAAAAAAAAGTGAAATTTTGCGCTTTTAGTGGTTGATACCCTGCTGTTACCCTGCTGTTTTCATCGTATGCTCATCGTATGCTCAATGTATGCTCAATGTATGCTCAATGTATGCTCATCGTATGCTCACCGAGAGATAACCGTGAAGCGATTGAGCCGCACCGAAGAATGTCCGGTGGACATTTGAGGAGTAAGTGCGGCGCGCGAGTCCGAAGCAGCCTTCACTGCTGCAAGGACATAGCAATAATCGTTCGAGCTTTGCGAGATAAGAACTCCTTAAAGCCGAGATAACCGGAAGAAAACTTGTCCCTTTTCCTTTCAATTTGAAATTTTTACCTTAAAAAATTTGCACATGTGCAAAATTTGTAGTACCTTTGCAGCGTCAAATGATATTTATGAAACATATCTCCCTTTTTGCCATATTAGTTTTACTGCTGTGCTCGTTGCCTGTGCGCGCTAATCGCGACTGGGTGACTTTCACTGCGGAACAAGCCAATACGCAAATAACGGTGAATATCACCAACAAACCGAATGTCATCAATCTGCAATACTTCGATAACGCCACACGGACTTGGAAAAATGCTATAGGCAGTAGTGCCAGTTTTCCTGTGAAAATAACGCTTGCTGCTGTGGGCGACAAGGTAATGTTCCGCGGACAAAACCCCACCGGTCTGAACAAAGTACAGAGCAGTACCCGCAAATATATCCGTATTCTGGTCTCCGCAGGTCAGGCATCGTTGAGCGGTGACATTATGACGCTGGTAGATACAACTGAAACGGTGGTGAACACCGTTCCGGGTGACGGCTGTTTCTACCGTCTGTTCTCGGAGACTACAGGCTTGGTGTCCGCAGAAGGACTTGTGCTTTCCGCTAAATACACGAATAAAGCTGCATACCAGGAGATGTTTATGGGGTGTACGAATCTGGCCGTGGCACCTGATATGACCGCGTTGGAGCAGGTGGCGAACTACGCGTGCAACAAGATGTTCTACAACTGCGCCATAACGCGTTCGTGCGAGATGCCGAATGTGGTGACGGTGGGTGAGAACGGTTGCCAAAATATGTATTGGCGTTGCAAGTCGATGGTGTTTGCTTATGATCTGGTAGCGAAATATGTGGATACGTATTCTTACGCGTCCATGTTCTATGAGTGTTCAGCTTTGCCTACTGCGCCTCATATTCTGGCCTACGAGATGCAGACGGGAACGTGTGCGAGTATGTTCAAGAGCTGCACATCGCTGACATCGGTTCCCGACCTGAATGCGCAGATACTGGCGAAAAGTTGCTATGAGAGTATGTTCGAAAGCTGTTCATCGCTGGTGAATGCGCCTGCGCTGAAGGCGGTTGACCTGGGGTATCACTACGGCAATACGGTGACGCCGTACGCGGACTGCTACAAATGGATGTTCAAGTACTGCACATCGCTAAGGCGGATAGAGGTGTATTTCTCGAAATGGCGCGATGCTTCGTCGCACACCGCCGACCCGACTGGCGTATGGGTGCAGTACGTGACAGAGACAACGGACGGCGTTTTCATCGCCCCCTGCGACCTGCCGGACAAACGAGGACAGAGCTATATACCGAACAAATGGCAGTTTGACTGCTTCCACTTCTTCCTGTTTGATGTCTATACGAACGGCGGTGTGTGGGAAGATGACCACGACGACTACGGCAACCGTGCGTTCAAGGAAGAGGAACTGGACGCGTCGTCGCTGTACGCCTATCGGGAGAACTACCGGTTTGTGGGCTGGAACACCGAGCCGGACGGTTCGGGTGAGGCGTTCGACATGAGTGCGCTGCCCGAGGAGACGACCACCTATTATGCCGTTTTCACGCCGATAGTGCCGGATGACCCCGAGACGGGGTGTATTGACTACGCCAACCTGACGGCTTCGCTCGTACGCTGCGACACGTCGAGCCTAAGCACCAGTTTCACATGGAATAAATGGCACAACAACTGTATGGTGGACTACGGTCCGCGCAACAGGATGAGCCGTCACACGGTACACCATCATCCCGCTGAACGGGACATGCGCACCTCCCACCAACTGCGTACCACGCTGCCAAACGGCAAACCTGCCGTGCGACTCGGCAACTGGAACAAGAAAGGTCGCGAACGTATCACCTATACCTATCCTGTGCCCGCCGACAAAGACAATATCCTGCTGCTGCATTATGCCGCAGTGCTGGAGAACCCGTCGGGCCATGCACTGAACGAACAACCACGGTTCACGCTGGAACTGTTTGAGGAAGGCAAAGAAGACCAGCAGATAGAGACTTGTTTCCAGTTTGACTATATATCCGGGCAGATAAGCAGTGACCCTCACTGGCATACCGAACAAGGCAATTTCTGCTGGAAAGACTGGACCACCAGCGGCATCAACCTACGCGACTATCGCGGGAAAACGGTGCAGATACGTCTGACGACCTATGACTGCACGCAGGGCGGTCACTACGGCTATGCCTATTTCGGACTGGAGTGCAGCAACGGCGAGATGAAGACCATCAGTTGCGGCACGAGCGATGAAACTACGTTCCGTGCGCCGGAAGGATTCAACTACCGCTGGTATAAGGAGGGTGAGCCGGAAAATATACTCGGTACGGAACAAACCTTTACCGTTCATGCCGCGGCGGGTGAGACCTATCTGTGCGATGTAATCAGTCTGGAGCTATCCGAATGCTTCTTCACACTTCGCGCCGTGCCGGAGATGCGTTTCCCGCTGGCACGTTTCGACACCGCGCGTACGACGCTGGATGACGCCGTGGTGATGCATACGACCAACCTCAGCGCCGTCAGCAACGACGGCACCACGCCCAAGACACCGCATGAGGATGTGGACGGCTATCGCTGGACACTCAGCAAGAAAGCCACAGGAGAAGTGGTGGCGACCTCCGAACTGGAGACACCGGATTTTCATATCGAAGAGAGTGGTACTTATCTGCTGACGCTGCAGACGTGGCTCAACAATGCCGATACAGGTATTTGCGAATCAGAGGAAGAAACAAAGGAGATAGTGGTTAATCTCCCTGACCCGAATTGCGTGTCGTTCCCCGGAATTATTGTTCCTGAACGGACGTGTATGGATGACTGACGTCCTCCCAAAGAAAAAGACGATCGCCGCGATGGATGGTTTTCGCGGTCTTAAGCGCAAACAGATGTCCCTGCTGCACCGAACTGACAGGGAGTCCGACCTCGTTGTGCAAATCATGCGCAGTGAGTTCGTAGGCACCGGTGGTTTCGCCGGTAACAAGCAGTTCGTCCCCTTCCTGCAGGGAAGGAACAGCTTCCAGATAAAACTCAGCGACGGAGATATTCTTGAAGAAATTGGTACACTTGCCGGCAAACACTTTCCTTCTGGTAGCTCGACTGCCGTATTCCGTGGTCCATTCGCCCAAGCGTTGGCCCTGATAGTAACCGTCCCAGAAACCCCGGTTGAAGACGCGTGCCAAACGGAGGTTCCAGTCCTCGATTCTGCGCTGTAGGTCCGGCGTCGCTTGCGGCTGTTCGGGCGTAGGGAACTCTCCACGTTGCCAACATTCCACCGCCTCTTTATAACATTCGACCACGGTCTTCACATATTCGGGTCCGCGCGCGCGTCCTTCTATCTTGAGAACACGTACTCCCGCGTCCAACATCTTGCCGAGAAAAGCAATGGTCTTCAGGTCCTTCGGAGACATGATATACTGGTTGTCCACCTCCAACTCAAGGTCAGACGACTTGTCCTTCACGATATACCCTCTGCGGCATACCTGCATGCACGCCCCACGGTTGGCACTGGCTCCGAGGTTATTCAGGCTGAGGTAACATTTGCCGCTCACAGCCATACAGAGCGCACCATGGCAGAACATCTCGATACGTATCGGTTCGCCCTTCCTGCCACGGATGTCCTGTTCGATGATGTCACGATGGATGGATGCCACCTGTTCCATATTAAGTTCGCGCGCCAAGACCACCACATCGGCAAATTGGGCGTAGAACCGCAAGGCTTCGGTATTGGCAATATTCAGTTGGGTGGAGAGATGTACCTCCACGCCGGTGCTGTTGGCGTACTGCATGACGGCAATATCGCTGGCAATAATAGCACTGATGCCTGCCTGCTTGGCATTGTCGACAATCTCGCGCATCAGCGGCAGGTCTTCGGGGTACATCACTGTATTCAATGTGAGGTAGGTTTTCACTCCGGCCTCTTGACAGCGAGCTACGATCTTGTGAAGATCTTGGGTGGTGAAGTTAGCGGACGAACGTGCCCGCATATTCAGGTGTTCGATGCCGAAATAGACACTGGTCGCTCCCGCCTCAATAGCTGCAGCAAGGCTCTCCCAGCACCCTACAGGAGCCATTATTTCAATAGAATCTTTCATCGTGGCATGTGTGGAATAAGGGATTCGGCTATTTGTACGGCATTCAGTGCCGCTCCTTTGCGAATCTGGTCACCCACCAACCAGAAGGTCAGGCCGTTGGGGTTGCTGATGTCGGCACGGATACGCCCGATATAGACATCATCGGTTCCGCTTAAGAATAAGGGCATCGGATATTGCTTCTCCTGCGGATTGTCCATCACCGTACATCCCGGAAACGCGGCAAACGCTTCACGCGCTTCGTCTGGCGTAAGCGGACGTTCGGTCTCCACCCATACGCTTTCGGAATGCGCACGGAGCGATGGTACTCGTACGCAGGTGGCGGAAACGGCAAGGTTGCTGTGCATGATCTTGCGGGTCTCGTGGTGCATTTTCATCTCCTCTCTGGTGTAATCGTTGTCCTGAAAGACATCAATCTGCGGGATGAGATTGTAGGCCAGCTGGTAAGCGAACTGCTGCACGGTGACGGGACTGCCCGAAAGCACTTGCCGATATTGTTCTTCCAGTTCCTGCATCGCTCGTGCCCCCGCCCCGCTTGCCGCCTGATAGGTGGCAACATGTACGCGGCGGACAGGGCTCAGCCTGTTCAGAGCTTCTAACGGGAGTGCCATCAGAATGGTGGAGCAATTAGGATTAGCGATGACACGGCGTTGGTGAGCGGGTTGCACTACAGCTAAGGCGTCTGCGCTGTTGATTTCCGGTACTACCAGCGGTGTGTCCGCATCCAGACGGAAAGCACTGGAGTTGTCAATCATCACTGCACCAAAATGGGTGATGTCGTCCACATATTCGCGGCTTACACCGGCTCCTGCGCAGGCGAAAACAAAGTCCGTATGACGGAAAGAGTCGCCGTGCTGCAAGCGCTCCACCCATAGCGTCTTCCCCAAGAAGTCATAGGATTGCCCTTCGCTTCGTTCCGAACCGAACAGACGCAATTCTTGAATAGGAAAACGGCGCTCGGCAAGAACTTTCAGCAGTTCCTGACCCACGGCGCCTGAAGCACCCACTATGGCAGCGCGGTAAGGCATGTTCGTTGTTTAGTCGTTTTTACGGAACAACAGGCATGTATTATGTCCACCAAAACCGAACGTATTGCTCATGGCATAACGAATGTCGCGTTTCTGCGCCTTGTTGAAAGTCAGATTGAGGCGGTAGTCAATATTCTCGTCCTCATCCCCTTCTTCATGGTTAATGGTCGGTGGCACAATGCCGTTGTGAAGAGCCAAAACGGTGGTTATGGCTTCTACCGCTCCGGTTGCACCGACCATGTGTCCTGTCATGGACTTGGTGGAAGAGATGTTCAGACGGTAAGCATCCTCTCTCCATACGCTTTGAATGGCCTTCAGTTCGGCGATGTCGCCTAATGGTGTGGATGTGCCGTGAGCGTTGATATAGTCTACGTCTTTTGTGGTGATACCGGCATCATCCAATGCTATTTGCATCACTTTTGCTGCCCCTCTTCCTTCTGGATCCGGTGCTGTCATGTGATAAGCGTCCGCATTTAGACCAGCTCCGACCATTTCGGCATAGATATGTGCGCCACGAGCTTTGGCGTGCTCGTATTCCTCCAAGATTAAGCAACCTGCACCTTCGCTGAGTACGAATCCGTCTCGCGATTTAGAGAAGGGTCTGCTTGCTGTTTCCGGACTATCGTTGCGGGTGGAGATGGCGTGTAAGGCATTGAAACCTCCGATTCCGCTGTAGGTGATGTCCGCATCGCTTCCGCCAGTGAAAATAGCATCGGCTTTTCCCAAACGGATATAGTTGAAAGCGTCCGCAATGGCATGTGACGAGGATGCGCACGCTGAGGCTGTGGCAAAATTAGGACCGCGCAAACCGAAAAGGATGGAAATCTGCCCTGCAGCCATGTTGAGAATGGACTTTGGAATATAGAATGGATTGAAATGAGGTACTCCATCTGTGCTGCGGCCATATTCCATCAGTTCAGCTTCCAGAGTCATAATTCCTCCCATACCGCTACCCCATATAACACCGATGCGATCACGATCTTCCTTATCCAAATCCAGACCGGAATTATCCAGAGCCTGTTTGGCAGCAACGAGAGCGAATTGGGTGTAACGGTCGTGCTTGCGCGCTTCTTTGCGGTCAAGAAAAGTTAATATATCAAAGTCGCGGACTTCTCCGCCAAAATGTGTTCTGTATTTTGTATGGTCGAAGGATTCGATTGTCCGTATTCCGCTTTTTCCTTCCACCATAGCGCCCCACATTGTGGGGATATCATTACCGAGAGGAGTCAGAACTCCCATTCCGGTAACAACAACTCGTTTTAGTTCCATGTTACTCTTTATATAGGTGCAATACGAGCCTACAGAACTTCCGCAGACTCGTATAAATACGCATTAATAAGGAACGCTATTACTTAATGGCGTTTTCTACATAGGCCACCGCGTCTCCCACAGTCGCAATCTTGGAAGTATCTTCTTCAGGAATAGAAATGCTGAATTCCTTCTCCAACTCCATAATCAATTCTACCGTGTCCAGCGAGTCTGCGTTCAGATCAGCAGAGAAATTCGCATCCATAGTTACCTTACTTTCGTCAACTCCCAGTTTGTCAACGATAATAGCCTTTACTTTTGATTCAATTTCTGACATAGTCTTATTCTTTTATAATATTATTATTCTTATCCCCTAATAAGTGTTCCTCTACACAAAATCGGCTGCAAAGATACAACATTTATTTTATGTATACAAATTTTTTCTGCATAAAATACATTTTTTGTACAAAAAGGGTGATATTATTTAGAAAAAGCGTCCAATTTGCTCCTGAGAGAGCAATATTACTACATTTTTTCCATCGGGGGTATAACGATATTTTTGCAAAGAGAAAAGTTCTTCCAGTAGATGCTGCATTTCCTTTTGTGTCAGTGTTTTCCCATAGGGAATAGCTGTGCTTTGCGCCATAGAAAGAGCAATTTTCTCCTGCCATTGTTGTCGTGCGGAAAGTCCTAAATCACGAATGGTGTCCAGAATATTCTGCAACACAGGGATTGAACTATTTCCGGCAAGCATAGCCGGAACGCCGTTGATACTATAACTAACGGGCGTGAGAGCTGTCAAGTCAAAGCCGATGGAGCGAAGGTCGGTGACTAATACATCCACCAACGGAAGATCCGTTCGGTCGATATCCCACACGTCAGGGAAAAGCAGTTGTTGCACTTGTCCGTCATGATCTTGCAGCCGTCGGAGACATAGATCATAGAGGATATTAATATGTGCACGATGCTGATTGACAAGCAGCAAGCCCTCATCGGTGGGAAGCAAAATATATTTACCGTTCAGTTGAACAAGAGGTAGGTCTGTAAAAGAGACGGGAATAGGTAGGGTGGGTTCGGCAGCTCGAATGGGTTCGGACGGGTGATCATACAGTTTCTGCCAACTCTGCGGAGGTGTCATCCGTTGTGATGAATGGAAGGGATTGTAGGTTGGTTGACGGGTGATGACAGGTTGTTCGAAAGAGGTGTGTTCCGGATGTGTAATCACGGGCATCTCTATGTGTCCGTCCGTGTTAAAGTCCAGCGAAGGAGCCACATTGAATTTACCCAATGCCTCGCGAATTGTGGCTGTTAGAATGGGGAAAATCATCTGCTCGTCCGCAAACTTGATTTCTGTTTTTGTCGGATGAATATTGACGTCAATGGTTTCCGGATTGATTTCGAAATAAATGAAATAAGCGGGTGCCATATCTTGTCCGAGCATACCGGTATAGGCGTTCAGAACGGCTTTGTGAAAATAGGGATGGCGCATATAGCGACCATTCACAAAGAAGTATTGTTTGGCGTTTTTTGTTGCCGCCTCCGGTTTGCCGATAAATCCGTAGATATTGATTAGATTGTTCTCTGTTCGTATCTCCACCAATTGGCTGGTAAATGATTGCTTTCCGCCGGTGCCGAATATGGTTTCTATACGTTGTTTTAAGTTGGTGGCAGGAAGATCTATGAGGATTTCGTCATCCTCAACATAAGTGAATTGCACCTCCGGATACGTCAAAACGATGCGGTAAAATTCGTTGAGCAAGTTGCGTCGTTCTGTTTGGTCTCCTTTCAGAAATTTGCGTCTTGCAGGAACATTGTAGAAAAGATTTTTTACCTTTAAGTTCGTCCCTTTGGGGCACTGAACAGGTTCTTGGCGTATCACGTTTGATCCATGTATTTCCAGCAGCGTCCCTAATTCATCCTCTTCTTGTCTTGTTAGGATCTCTACTTGCGCTACTGCACAGATACTTGCCAGGGCTTCTCCCCGAAAGCCCATAGTTCGCAGTTCGAACAAATCTGCCGCTTCACGGATTTTGGAGGTGGCATGTCGTTCGAATGCCATTCGGGCATCCGTTTCGCTCATGCCCTTGCCGTCGTCAATCACTTGCAGCAGGGTTTTGCCAGCATCGCGTACCAGCACCTGTATATGCTTTGCCCCTGCATCCAAGGAGTTTTCAACCAATTCTTTGAGACAACTGGCAGGACGTTGTATCACCTCGCCAGCCGCAATTTGGTTGGCAACACTATCTGGGAGCAAGTGAATGATATCCATTTTAGCGTAATAAATAGTAAACGGTTACCACAGCGACCACTATGCCGATCCATAACCACAGGTTACGGCGTTGCTTGCGTTGTTGTTCTGCACGGTGTCGTTCAAACTCTTCCCGCAAGTCTCCGTGTTGAAGGCGCGCAAGTTTTTCCTTGCGCGCCTCTTTGTCTTTGTCGTAGTAAATGGGGCGGTAGTCCCATTCACGCGGTTTGTTTACTTTGGGAAACAGAACCGACATTACTTCACGATAGCCAGGAACTGGCTGTCTTCCATGTATTTAGCAAACTCAATATCCTTTTGAGCACGTGCCTTCAAGGAAGCGTCTTGGGCAACAGCGTTTTTGAGGTTGCTGTAAACAGCTTCACGATCGTTGGTGCGTGCGCCGACGATAGCACTCAGGTAAGCTGTGGTTGCATTCGGATTTTGAACGGCAGCCAAAGTCTTGCGTGCAGCAGTGTAGTCTTCGTTCAGGATTTGTTGAACGGCAGCGTTGTTGGTAGCGCTTTCACCATAGGTGGTTTTGGCTTTTTTGTAGTCACCGGTCATGGTGTAATAAGTACCCATTGCGGTGTTCAAGTCACCCTTCGTGCCGGCAGCTTTACCAAGGCAAGTTTCAGCTTTCTGCATATCACCGTCCATCATGGCGGCAACACCTGCGTTGTAGTTCACGTCAGCATCGTTAGGAGCGATAGCCAATGCTTTTGTATAGCAACGGCGTGCTTCTGCGATATTACCTTGATTGAAGTAGCACATACCCAAATTGTTCCAGCCGCGGAAGTCATCCTTGTAGAGCTCGGTTGCTTTGGTGTAGATGGCCATCTTCTCGTTCATGTCGTTAGTCAAAGTAGCAGAGTAGAGCAACTCTTCTACATTCAATTGTGCGGGATCTTTCTTCCAAAGAGCAATGATTTCTTCATCCGACTTGCCAATGATGTCGGTAGTCAAAATCAAACGGCTGCGGCGGAGAGCCGGCAGAATGTCACTTGCGATGTTCTGGTATACGGCAGACAGGTTCTTGATTTGTGCTTCACGCTCTTCGGGGTCGCTGTACATAGAGAGAACGCGCAATACCAATTCTTTATCCTGAATATTGCTCTCTTCCATAGCTTTCTGGAAACCTTCCCAGTCTTCCGAAGTGGTTTTGGCATCAATGCTTGCTTTAACTTTGTTTTTACGAAGTTCTCTCTCCAAATAACGCTGTGCGTTGGCCTGACGGTTGTTTGCCAAACGGGTGTTCAAATCCATACCGCCTTCGGGGCTTGCATAACCGGAAACTTCGAGGTTATTAATGGCTTTCTTCTCGTTTCTGTCAGCCTCTTTGATGGCAGCGTGCAAGTCTTTCATCTCTTTGGTGTTCAATTGTCCGTTGCGGAGATTGGCTTGCTGGATAAGGAACATAATGTCAGCCTCTTGCATTTCTTGAATGATGCGTTGGAACTTATCAGCGGTGATTTGTGCTTTCGCATCTTTGGGGTCGATCAAAGTAGATGTCTGGTTCACACCGTCAGCCACTTTCAGGTCAGGAATTTCAACAGTCTTTTTGCCCTTCTTTGCCTCAAAGCGGAGGTACAATTCAGAGATGGCCATTTCAGGAACGAAATCAAACACTGCGGTTTGGCTATAGGTGCCACCATTGCGGTAGTTCACCACTTTTCCGTTCTCTTTCACTTTCTCGCCCACATAGGTCATCGGCTCGCCGAGAACCTCTTTGCCTGCGAATTTCAGTACGGGAGTAACCACTACGGTTGCGTTCTTGGCAAATTTCTTTGCAGGGAACTTGCCGGTGATTTCTGCGCTCACTTTGCCGCCTACTACGGTCAGAGGACTCGGATTAACTGTGATCTGATCGGGAGGAACAGGAGCACCACATGACGTCAATATCAAGGCGATAAGCGTCATAAACAGGAAACCTTTTTTCATAATAACTAAAAATAGATTGTTTTTTGTTTGTATTTGTTTTTGTTGATTTGTATGCGATACCACACCAATTCGGCTGCAAAGGTACTACATTTTTTTTACATGTGCAAGAGAAAGTGCATTTTTTTGAAAAAAAAAGCAAGAACAGGCCAATTGATAGATGATTTTCCTCTTGTGTTTTGCGTAAATGAAGAAAAAAATGTACCTTTGCAAGTGATTTTTAAGAATGGAATGGACTCATGACACAACAAGCAAATGAATTTGACATGCTCGCCAAAACTTTCAAGGGCCTGGAGGATGTCTTGGCGGATGAATTGGTAGAATTGGGAGCTGGAAATGTGGTGAAGCAGCGAAGAGCTGTGGCTTTCACCGGTAATATGGAGATGTTATATCGTGCCAACTTTTGCTTGCGTACCGCTATTCGTATTTTGGTGCCGATAGCAGCATTCCGTGCTAAAGATGCCGATGGTGTGTACGAGCAGGTAAAAACCATCGATTGGGGCTTGTTTATGACAGAAACCACTTCATTCAGCATTGATACAACGGTATATAGCAACGATTTCCGTCATTCCAGATACGTCACCTACCGCGTCAAGGATGCTATTGCCGATTATTGGATGGAGCGCAAGGGACGTCGTCCAAATGTGCAAATTGTCAACCCCGACTTATATATCAATGTACATATAGCCGGCGAAGATGTCACTATTAGTTTGGATAGTAGCGGTGAGTCTTTGCACAAACGTGGCTATCGGGTAGCCACCACCGAAGCACCTCTTAATGAAGTCTTGGCGGCAGGTATGCTGCGGCTTGCTGGCTGGAAAGGCGACAGCGATTTCTATGACCCTATGTGCGGGTCGGGAACCTTGCTGATTGAGGCCGCCTTAATGGCGCAGAATATTGCTCCGGGCATCTTTCGAAAAGGTTTTGCTTTCGAGAAATGGCGCGATTTTGATAGCGACTTGTTTGCAGCAATCAGTAGTGATGATTCTCACGAACGCCCGTTCTTGCACCATATATATGGCAGTGATGCAGGATATTATGCTGTGCAGATGGCGTTAAAGAATGTCGAGAATGCAGGTCTCAATCGCCTTATCTCTGTCCGTCAGGTGAGAATAGAAGAACTTCGGGATGTCAATGCTGATCGTGCCTTGGTGATGATGAATCCCCCATATGGTGAGCGCTTGGCACAGAATAAGGATGTCCTTCGCCTTTATCAAGATATAGGTTCCACACTCAAGCATCAGTTCACAGGAGCTACCGCATGGATCATTTCCTCCAACGAAGAAGCCTTGAAATGCATCGGCCTTAAACCATCCAAACGCATCCGCTTGCTTAATGGCGACCTGGATTGTTTATTCAATAAATACGACCTCTTTGCCGGAGGTCGTAAAGAGCAGTTCAAACAGCCTGCTGCAAGCGGAAAAGGTCATCTTTCTGCAGTTTCTGCTCGGCATACTCGCGGGTGACCGTATATTGAGTCAGCTTCTTCTCAGGTATCTCATACATCAGGTCTATCATAATGGTCTCTGTTAGACCTCTCAACCCTCGTGCTCCCAGTTTGTATTCAACGGCTTTGTCCACGATGTAATCCAGAGCCGCATCTTCAAACTGCAAGTTCACGCCATCCATTTTCAGCAGTTTTTGGTATTGTTTTGTGATGGCATTCTTTGGTTCGGTTAGTATCCTGCGAAGTGCCTCTTTCCCAAGAGGTTGTAGGTATGTCAGAATAGGCAAACGACCGATGATTTCCGGTATCAGCCCGAACGACTTCAGGTCTTGCGGCGCAATATAACGCAGCAAGTCGTTCTTGTCCACTTTTTGGCTCTTTTGCGAGGCCTCAAAGCCCACCACTTGGGTGTTCAAGCGTTGTGCAATCTTCCGTTCTATTCCGTCAAACGCACCGCCGCAGATGAATAGAATATTCTGAGTGTTTATTTTCACGAATTCTTGTTCCGGATGTTTGCGACCGCCTTGGGGAGGAACATTCACAACGGAACCTTCCAATAGTTTCAGCAGTCCTTGTTGAACGCCTTCACCGCTCACATCGCGGGTGATACTTGGGTTGTCGCTTTTGCGGGCTATCTTGTCTATCTCATCAATGAAAACGATACCTCTTTCGGCCTGTTGCACGTTGTAATGGGTCTCTTGCAATAGTCTTACCAGAAGGCTTTCTACGTCTTCGCCCACATAGCCGGCTTCGGTCAAAACGGTTGCATCTACCATCGCAAACGGTACTTTCAGCATCTTTGCGATAGTGCGTGCCATCAGCGTCTTCCCTGTACCGGTCGACCCGACAAGAATGATGTTCGATTTCTCTATCTCTACATCATCCTTACTGTCCTTTTGCAGTAAGCGTTTGTAGTGGTTATAAACAGCAACGCTCAAATAGCGTTTGGCTTCGTCTTGACCGATGATGTATTGATCCAGAAACGCTTTTATCTGACTCGGATGAGGCATATCTTGCAGACTGGAACGCCATTCCTTTTCATCTTCGTGCACCATCTGTGCATCCTGTTCCATCAGCAGTTTATGCCCTTGCTCGATGCAGTCATAACAAATCAGCGACCCGTCCAAACCGGAAAACAGTTGGTCACTTACGTTGCCGCAGAACGAACACTGGTTGTTCTTTTTTGATGCCATTGCTTTAGGGTACTTCTAAAAATTGCTTTATTTCTTCGTGTATATTTTGTCTATCATTCCGTATCCCAACGCTTCTTGTGCGTTCATCCAATAGTCGCGATCAGCATCTTGGCGTATCTTGTCCATGTCTTGTCCGGAGTGGTCGGCGATGATATGATAGAGTTCGTCTTTCAGTTTCAGTATTTCGCGTGCGGTGATTTCTATGTCGGAGGCTTGTCCGTGGATGCCGCCGAGTGGTTGATGTATCATCACGCGGCTGTGCGGGAGTGCTGCACGCATACCTTTCTCTCCTGCTACAAGCAGAATAGCACCCATCGATGCGGCCATGCCGGTGCAGATAGTTCCGATGTGGCTTTTTACGAATTGCATCGTGTCATAGATACCCAGCCCCGCGTACACGCTCCCACCCGGAGTGTTCAAGTACAAGTTGATATCTCTATCCGAATCGGTCGAGTCCAAATAGAGTAATTGTGCTTGTATCACGTTTGCCGTGTAGTCATTCACTTCTGTCCCCAGAAAGATGATGCGATCCATCATCAAGCGTGAGAAGACATCCATCTGGGACACGTTCAGTTGACGTTCCTCCAGAATGGTGGGGGATATATAGGACGCGGACGCTTGCATCACGTTCTCCACGTGCATCGTGTTCAGTCCTTGACTTTTGGCGAATTTCAGAAAATCGTTATTCATGGTCTTGTTATTGGGTTTATGTTTGGCATAAATAAGGAGTCACGCGTGTGCGCATGACTCCTTATTGGTTCCCATGCGGCAAGTTATTTCTTTGCCAAGGCTTTTTTCTCGCGGCGGCGTTGTTGTGCCATTTGGATGTCGTAAGCCAGCGGTGTAGCAATGCACAAGCTGGAGTAGGTTCCTACGATCACACCTAACAGCAACGCAAATACGAAGCCGCGGATGGTCTCGCCACCAAAGATGAATATCGCAAGCAGCACTACCAACGTGGACATCGAAGTCGAGAACGTACGGCTCATCGTTGCATTCAATGCCGAGTTGATGTTCTCAGCGCGGTCACGTTTGCTGTACAGCGTATTGTATTCACGTACGCGGTCGAAGATAACCACCGTGTCGTTGATCGAGTAACCGATCACGGTCAATATAGCTGCAATGAACGATTGGTCAATCTCCATGCTGAACGGCATCACTTTCCACAGCAGAGCGTATGCACCCAGGATGATGATAGAGTCGTGTGCCAGTGCGGCAACGGCGCCTGTCGAGAACGCAAGGTTGCGGAAGCGGATCAGGATGTATAGGAAGATGCCTACCAAAGCCGCCAGCACTGCCCATACGGCACTCGTCGTGATGTCATCGGCAATGGCGGGACCTACTTTCTGCGACTGCATGATACCTACGGTCGGGTTAATCTCTGTCGACTTGAATTGTTCGGCAGTGATGTTCTCCGACAGGAACGGTTTGCAGCCTTGGTACAGCAATTCTTCTATCTCATCGTCCAGAGTCTCCGAGTTCTCATGGATGCGGTAGTTCGTGGATACGCGCACTTGATTGGCGTCACCGATGGTAATAACGGTCAGCGAGAAGTTCTCGTCGTCGTTCAGTTTGGCTTTCTCGGCCATGAACACGCTCTCCAACGATTTGTCAACATCCAGTGTGTTCACCGGCTGCTCGAAACGTACAATATAGTTGCGACCACCGGAGAAATCGATACCCAAGTTCAGTTTGCCGAACAAATGTGGCTCAAGACCGATGATACCGATAGCTACGATGATAGCGGAAATAATATAGGTCACTTTACGGATGCCGATGAAGTTAACCTTCGTGTTCTGCAGGAAGTTCTTCATCAGGTTCGTAGTGAAGGTCAGCTCTTTTGCGTTCTCACGACATGCGTATGCGTCCAACCACAAGTGAGTCAGGAACACAGCCGTCAGGAACGACGAGATGATACCGATCATGAAGGTCACAGCGAAGCCCTTAATCGGACCGCTACCGAAGATAGCCAAGATCGCACCCGTTAGGAACGAAGTCACGTTCGCATCAACGATTGCGGAAATAGCGCCTTTGAAACCGTCTTCGATGGCTTTACGCATGGCCTTACCGCTACGCATCTCTTCACGGATACGCTCGTAAATCAGCACGTTAGCATCCACGGCCATACCCATCGTCAGCACGATACCGGCAATACCCGGCAACGTCAGTACGGCGGAGAACGACGACAGAATACCAAGCAGCAAGATGATATTGCATAGCAACGCTGCATCGGCTATCAGACCTGCTGTCAGACCGTAGTAGAACACCATGTAAATCAATATCAACAGGAAGCCCAGAGCAAAACTCCACAATCCGTTTTGGATGGCTTCTTTACCCAGCGACGGACCAACCACATCCTCTTGGATGATGCGAGCCGGAGCGGGCATCTTACCCGACTTCAACGTATTGGCAAGGTCTTTTGCCTCATCCACGGTGAAGTTTCCGGTTATCTGGCTGTTACCACCGGCTATCTCGTTCTGTACCGTCGGGAAGCTATATACATAGCCGTCCAGTACGATGGCGATGCTCTTTCCTATATTGTCTTTGGTGATGCGCTGCCAGGTCTTTGCACCTTCTGCGTTCATCGACATGCTTACATTGGCGTATGCGCTCAGTTGGCTGAAGTCTGCACGTGCGTCAGTTATCACATCACCTTCCAGACTTGCACGACCGTCACGCTGAGCTTTCAATGCTACCAACTGATACATCGTACCGGCCTCATCGATGGCTTTCACCGTCCATTTCAGGCGAAGGTCACGAGGCAGCACTTGACGAGCTATCGTCGAACTCAGCATAGCATTCACTTTGGCGGTATCTGTGTACAATACCGTTCCTACCACCGGACCGCCCATGGCCTGACCGGCTTGGTTGATGCTCGGATTCAGTACGAAGAACAACGGATTATTCTCTTTATAGTTTTCTACGGCCTTAGCTTGCTCTTCTGCGGCTTGGGCGGCACTGTCGGCGTTCAATCCTTCCATCAATGCGGCCATGTCGTCGGTCTGCTCCGAACTGTTCTCGGCATCAACGGCCTTCTCTTCCACCACTTCTTCGGCTTTTTCCTCAACGGCGGTCTCAGCCGTGTTCAGACGAGCGTACTCGTTGTTGATTTGTGCCAGTTGGGGAAGCAACTCCTGCAGGTCGTAGGTCTCCCAGAACTCCAGATTGGCGGAACCTTGCAGCAACTTACGAACACGCTCAGGCTCCTTGATACCCGGCAACTCGATCAATATACGACCGGCTTGACTCAGACGCTGGATGTTCGGCTGTACCACACCAAAACGGTCAATACGGGTGCGAAGCACGTTGAACGAGTTGTTGATGGCGCCATCCACTTCCTCGCGGATCACTTTCTCTACCTCGTCATTCGTCGAGGTCAGCGTCACTTTGTCCTTCAACTCAAACGTCGAGAACACGCTGGCCAGCTGGGCATTCGCATCCAACTCTTTATAACTCTCGATGAACAGTGTCACGAAGTCTTCGCCGCTGTTCTTCTGTTTCTGAATGGCCATATCCATGGCTTTGTTGAAGCCTTCCGATGTGTTGTTGCCGCTAAGGGCGCGAAGAATGTCGGGAACGCTCACTTCCATCGTCACGTTCATACCGCCCTTCAGGTCAAGACCAAGGTTCAACTGTTTCTCACGGCACTCTTTCAACGTGTGACCAAACCACACTTTCTGTGTCGCAATCGAATCTAAATAAAAATACTCTTTGCTGGCATCGCCTGCTCCATAGGCTTTTGCCTTCTTGTCATAGTGGGATACCACTACGCTGAACGATAGGTAGAATGCGCATACCAAGGCAAGGCACACGGCCATCGTTCTGATTAATCCTTTGTTTTGCATAATTGTTTGTTTATTGTTTTTATATTGGTTTTCAGTCTGTTGCCTTCCGTACTATGCCCTGTTTTCAGGAACTTCGCACACCTGCCACGCAGGCATATACGCGCTTTTTCGCACGAAATAGCCCGCAAAGGTACTGCTTTTTTTTCAATTACGCAAATATTTTTCAATAAAAATGCTTTTTTCTGCCCAAAATGATATTAAAAAGGCCATCCGACAGGGAGTCGGGTGGCCAAATATTATGCTTGATAGGTGGATTAGAAATTCATTGCTAATCCCATACCGCCGGGGGCGGGCTGGATACCAAAAGTAACAGCATACTCTTTCTTTACAGAGCACGATTCGTTATATACTTTGTGTGAGTTGTATTTGCGAATGCCGCCAACAATAATACAAGGGATTGCTGCTGCCTCAAAACCGCAACCGACACCTGTCAATACAGCACCGGGGATATACAGACTTTCATCAATATGTTTGGTGGTGTATGAGTAGTAGCGACCCGATTCTGTTGTTGTCTTTACGGACGATGCAATAAGGGCGGCACCGGTAACGGTCATGGCAGTACCTACACCGAAGAATGCCCAACCGCATCTCCAGAGTTTGCAACCGCTCTGGTAACTTTCCCATGCTTCACGGCAGTTGTTGCGGATGTAGTCGAAATATTGGTCTTCCGAAATGCGTTGTCCGCCTAATAGATAGCCGTCATCGCGCTTTTCAATGAGGGGAAGATTGCCTGCTTGTTGGGTGCCATAGTTGTTGTAGGAAGGCGTATTGTTGTAGGTGTTTGCTGCCGGTTGTTGCATCATCGGTTGCTGCATCATCGGTTGCTGTTGAACCGGTTGCTGGTCATACACCTTAACCGTTCCGCTTGCGTAGATGATAGAGTTGATTTCGCTCGTGGAAAGCACAAAAGTCGGACCGTTGGGGTTGGCTTTTTCCTTGTACTTGATTTCCGAACTGGAAACCTCGGTGATTTGTGCTTCAATGCGCTGGGCGTCACGTGTGATGATGATGTCCTGCGCAAAGCCCAGACAAGTAGCGAACATGGCTACAATCAGCAATAATGTTTTTTTCATTTTTTCTTCACGACTCTTATATCCCATCGTCGTATCGGTTTTTAATTGGAGTTAATAAATACCTGCTATTGGGCGCAGGATTATGCGTTTTTCTTTGTGCTTTTTTTTATACATGACATAGAAAAAGCGTAGACCTCTCATTGCTTACTCGCAATCAGAGGCCTTCGCATTGCCCACCAAGCTAATAAACAATAAGAAAACCTACGCCGTATGACAATCCGTTTTGCCGCCACCGGCAAAGCGGGGTATATATGTCATACCCACAGGCATCTATTGCTCACTTTGATTTTAGCTTGGTTAGAAAGTTGCGAAGTTTCTGATTGCCAAACGCAAAGCGTCAATAAACGCGATTCAATATGTCCAAATTCCAAACGGATGTAGAGAGACGACACTTCTCCCTAGCTTGGAATTTGACTGCAAAAGTACTATCTTTTTTTTAATTACGCAAATATTTTTCAATAAAAATGTATTTTTTTTGTGTTTTTTCGGCAAGAACTCACTTTGGTTTCCGTTTGACTATTAGGCTATTATTAGGTTATTATTGGGTGATTATTGAGTTATTATTAGGCTATTTAGCCAAGGAAAAGCAGAGGGAACGCCAATTCTCCATATATTTCTACAAAAAATGCAGATTTTTTCACAAATATTTGTACATGTCAAAAAAAAGTAGTACCTTTGCAGGTTGTTTCGGGTGAACGCCTGAAAATCATACCAAAAGCATCAATGTACGTCGCTATAGCTGGAAATATCGGAGCCGGAAAAACAACGCTGACTAGGATGTTGGCGAAGTACTATGGCTGGGAACCGCGCTTTGAAAGTGTCGGATTCAATCCCTATCTCGAAGATTACTACAAAGATATCGCACGTTGGTCTTTCTGCCTCGAAACCTATTTCCTCAAAGAACGATTCAAGGATATGTTGGTTGTCCAAAAGGCAGATCACACCATCATTCAAGACCGTAGTATCTTTGAAGGTGTACACGTCTTCGTGCGCAATAACTACCTGCGCGGAGACCTCTCAGAGCGCGATTACAATACCTATATGGAGCTCTTCTCACACATGACCAAACTCATGCGCCTGCCCGACCTCATGATCTACCTCCGCAAATCCGTACCTTGCCTCATCGCACAGATTCAAAAACGAGGACGTGAGTACGAGCAAACAATGCAGATAGACTACCTCAAAGGACTCAACGAGCACTACGAAGACTTCATTTTCCATCAGTATGAAGGGCGGGTGTTGGTCATTGAGTCCGACAATCTCGACTTCGAAAACCGGCCGGAAGATTTCCGCATGGTGGTCAATAAAATAGACGCCGAACTCTTCGGACTCTTCTCTCAAGAAAACGCCAACTGGAACAAGTAAATAACAGAAATACAATATAAATACTTAAAACCCTATCAACTATGCACATTGCTGTCGCCGGAAATATCGGATGTGGTAAAACAACACTTACCAATATGCTCGCCAAGCACTATGGCTGGAAACCCCGTTTCGAATCGGTCGAATTCAATCCATACCTGGAAGATTTCTACCACGATATGCAACGATGGTCCTTCAACCTCCAGATCTATTTCCTGAACAAACGCTTTCAGGATGTCGTCGAAATTGCCAATACCGACGAGTATATCATCCAGGATAGAACTATCTACGAGGACGCACGTATTTTCGCACCCAATTTGCACGAACAGGGATTTATGGAGGACAGGGACTTTGACAACTATTGCGACCTCTTCGACCTTATGATGTCGCTCGTTAAAATGCCCGACCTCATGATCTACATCCGCTCGTCTATACCCAACCTCGTCGCACAGATACAAAAACGCGGACGCGAGTACGAAAACTCGATGCGTATTGACTATCTGCAAGGACTTAACGACAAGTACGAAGCCTGGATTCGCGACTACAAAGGCAAACTCCTCATCATCGATGGAGATAACATTAAGTTTGCACAAAATCCCGAAGACTTTAGGTATATTACCGACCGCATAGATGCCGAACTCTTCGGTCTCTTCCCCTTCGAAGCGTCCGACGAAGTAGGAAAAGAGATTAACTGAACCCCCTAACCGGCGCGCTGTGATTCAGAAGTTTCTCGACTATATTGCCATCGAGAGGAAATACTCACCTCGTACCGTCCAAACCTATCGCGATGACCTATATGAGTTTTGTCGCCATTTAGGTTGGGAACCCGACGAATACGATGTCAACGCGGTCACAGAGGGAGATATCAAAGAGTGGATCATCTCCCTTATGGAGCAGAACCACAACGCACCACGTAGCGTCAAGCAAAAACTCGCAGCCCTGCACTCCTTCTATCGCTTCCTACTGCGCTTGGGAATAGTGGAGAAAGATATCACGCGTCGCATCATCGCACCAAAAGTGGACAAACCCCTTCCCGTCTTCTTCAAAACAGGGGAAATGGAACAAGCTACAGCTTGGGACGATGCAGCCGATGATTTCCTCTCCATCCGAAACGCACTCATCATTGAAATGCTCTACCAAACCGGAATGCGACAAGCTGAAATGCTCGGACTCAAAGACAGCGATGTCGATACAAAACAGCAACAGATACGTGTCTTCGGAAAGCGCGCCAAAGAACGAATCATTCCTATCGGTGAACGCCTCTGCGCACAAATAGAAACTTATCGACAAGCCAGAGACGGACAGTACGGCACGTTTTTTGTAACACAGAAAAGTAACGGACAAGTCGTACCGCTTACCAAAGGAGTCTTGTATGGCGTCGTGCGAGAAAGAATGGGAGAAGTCTCCACGCTCAAAAAGCACTCGCCCCACGTACTTAGACACACCTTTGCTACAACGATGCTCAACAACGGAGCAGACATCCGTACCATACAGCAATTGCTCGGACACGCCTCGCTCGCCGCTACACAAGTCTATACGCACACCACCTTCGAACAAATCAAACAAACCTACCAAAACGCTCACCCAAGAGCACAAAAAGATAATAAAGAATAATAACTCTACATACCATGAAACGCCTGTTTTTAACACTCTGTCTCTCTATCTCCGCACTCGTCTGGACAAATGCAGAAGTCATATACCTCTCGGAAGCGGATTTCAAGAAAAAAATAATGGACTATACCACCGAAGAAGACTGGACTTACTATGGCAAAAAACCTGCAGTCATCGACTTCTATACCACTTGGTGCGGTCCTTGCAAACGACTCGCACCTATTATGGAAGAACTCTCGGAAACCTACAAAAACAAAGTCATCTTCTACAAAGCCGACACCGAACGCGAACGCGCCCTCGCACACGTCTTCCAAATAAGTAGTATACCACAAGTCCTATACATTCCCGTAAAAGGAAAACCTATTCTCCTCAAAGGACTCTATCCCAAAGAGAATATTATCCAAATTATTGACGAACATTTGTTGAACAAAAAGTCAAAGCAATAAACCGCTATGCAAGTCGAACTTGTCCTCCTTGTCCTTAGTTTGCTATTCTTTGCCAGTATCTTTTCCGACCGTATCGGAAAACGTTACGGTGTGCCGGCACTCCTCCTCTTTATGGCTGTCGGTATTATCTTCGGACCTGAAGGACTCGGAAAATGGATTAGCGAAGACGGAGTGGGCTATATATCCTCCATTTCCACCTCTACCGCACAGGCCTTAGGAACTATCTCCCTCTGTGTCATCCTTTTCTCTGGCGGCATGGATACACGCATCTCCGATATACGACCCGTGTTCGGACCTGGTGGCACGCTGGCAACAGTAGGAGTTATGCTCACTTGCCTCATCTCAGGAGTAATCATCTATCTCGTTCTTGGCTGGGTAAATGCCATCGCTTCTGTCGGATTTGCTTCGGCACTACTCATCGCCGCCACGATGTCTTCCACCGACTCTGCAAGCGTCTTCTCCATCCTTCGTACCCATAGGATGGGACTCAAACACAACCTCAAACCTTTACTCGAATTAGAGTCCGGTGCCAACGATCCGATGGCCTATGTACTTACTGTCACACTCATCGGTATCGTCACTTCCCATCCTTCCTCTGTCAGCGCCTTAGAGATAGCACAAGAAATAGTTATACAGATCATCGTTGGTGCCGTTATGGGATTTGCTCTCGGCAAAATGGCTATCGCTCTTATGCGGAAGGTCCAACTTACCAACGAGAGTCTCTACCCCATAATGATACTCACCTTCTGTATCTTCATCTTTGCCGTCACTTACTATATGAAAGGCAATAGTTTCCTCGCTGTCTATATGGGAGGTTTGATGATCGGAAACAGTAAGTTCACGCGCAAACGACAAACACTTTCGTTCTTCGATGGACTCTCTTGGCTTTGCCAACTCGTTATGTTTCTCATGTTAGGACTCATGGTCAAACCCCACGAACTCTTGCGAATAGAGGTCTGGATCCCTTGCATCGTGATAAGTTTCGTAATGATATTCATTTCGCGTCCTTTATCCGTCTTCCTCTGTCTCTGGCCATTCAAGAACTATAAGAACAGCGACAAACTCTTCGTCAGTTGGGTAGGACTCAAAGGGGCAGTTCCTATTATCTTTGCTATACTTTGTATGGCAAGCGGCGTACCACACGCGTCCTTGCTCTTCCATATAGTCTTCCTCTGTACCATCGTTTCGCTCATCATACAGGGAACATCCATCTCCTCTGCCGCACGAGCTTTGAACCTCGCCGAACCGGCACAGGAAAGACATAGAATCACCCATTTTGACATCGAACTGCCCGAAGACATCGAGACGTACGCACGCGAAGTGGTCGTCACCGAGCAAATGCTCGAACGAGGCACTCAACTCAAGGATATGAACATCCCGGACACCGTACGTGTCATTATGGTACGACGTGGCGAAAACTTTGCCGTACCAAGCGGAAAAAGTGAACTCCAGAAAGGAGATATTATGCTTGTTATCAGCGAAGAAGACATCGCTCATGTCGCGCAAGTACAAGAAGAGGAAGAAGACTATGCCCTCAACGAATGGGGACTCCGCTTCATCAACCATACAAGCTCTTTCTTGCGCGAACATTGGCATAACTTGGCGAATGGTGCCTCTGCACCCTTTCGAAAAATGAAATCTAACGACGAACAAAAAACCGACCACCCCAAAGGGTAGTCGGTCGATTACAAGAATAACTTGCTCATTTATTGGTCTTTATCCGTTCCAGCTGTCTCTCGATGGCTTCCAATGTGTCATCCACACTCTGCTCGAACGTATCGCATATTTTCTTGGCAAATAACTCTGACCCTACGCCGCGCACGCTTATTTGTGCCTCTTTGTTCATGTTTGTCTCCGGCTTAACAAGGGTCATCTTCACTTCCATCTCTGCGTTTTCGGGCAGAAGCTTGGAGAAACGTTTGGTCTTCTTTTCGATGTGTTCGTTCAAACGGTTAGCAATGTCAAAATTCACGGCTTGAATACTTAGTTTCATACTTTTTCCTCCTTTGATGGTTAGTTTATCTTAACGATTAACCTGCGTCTCGATAATAACGAATTTAGATCACTATAACAATGAGTTAGGGGCGTTATGACGATACACATAGGTAATCTATAAATTAACGCACAAAAATCGTGCCAACAATACTCTTTCGTCCTTTGTCTGTCTTCTTTTTCTTTCGACTTTCAACTAAAAAAGCGTTTTTTTTGCGCTTTTACTTGCACATCTCAAAAAAAAGCAGTACCTTTGCAGCGTGATTGAGAAATGGTTTAAATATTCAGTAGTGGTCCTGTTGTGGCTCCCTCTTTCCCTCTGTGCACAGAATTACGGCGCAGGAGGAAGTGTATATGCCTTTATGAACTTACCCACATCTTCCCGTCTAACAGCCTTGGGGGGAGAAAACGTCTCTATACGGGACGGCGAGTTGTCCATGGCGCTGCAGAATCCCGCACTGCTCTGCGGCAGTACGGACAAGATTCTAAGCCTCAACTACAACTACTACCTCCGTGGTACCATGGGCGCATCGGCATTGTACGGACATAATTTCGGACGTGCCAAACATACCGATGAACCGGACAAGCCTAACTATTTCGGAGTGGCTGTACACTACCTCGATTATGGACAAATGAAATATGCCGACGAATCCGGTGTGCAGACAGGCGGCACTTTCACGGCCAAGGATATTATGCTGGAGGCTATGTATGCCCGACAGTTGGGGCAGATGTTCTCGGTGGGTGTGGCATTGAAACCCGTAATGAACTTCTACGAACGCTATTCCGCTTTCGCCCTTGCTGCCGATGTGGGCGGACATTTCCAGATGCGTGACTCCACGCTACATATCGGTCTCGCATTGCGCAACATAGGCTGGCAGTTGAAGGGCTTCTATACCCGCGAAGGCGGGCAACAGCGCGAGAAGTTGCCGCTCAATCTCGAACTGGGTATCAGTTATCGCATCAAGCACGCACCACTACGTATCAGTATGACCATCCATAACATGCAGCAGTGGGATCTGGCACCCGCCTTCGGAAGAGTGGGAGAAGGAACGAAAACCAACGTACCTTGGTACGATATGATGTTCCGGCATACTGTCTTTGCCCTGGACATCGTTCCTAAGAGCGAACGCTTCTATCTCACACTCAGTTACAACCACCGCCATCGTGCCGAACTTGAACTCAAGGACCAACGCAGTCTGGCGGGATTCGGAATAGGCGCAGGAGTCCGTATCAAGATGCTCCGCTTTGGCTTCGGACTGGCACAGTACACCAAGAGTAATCTCAACTACTCTGCTTCTTTGAGTTTTGACATCAACCGAATGTTGAAATAAGATATGAAAAAGATAATTGTTGCTATCGATGGATACTCTTCCTGCGGCAAATCCACACAGGCAAAGATGCTGGCCGCTTATGCCGGATATACCTACGTGGATACAGGAGCAATGTATCGTGCAGTAGCTTTACACTGCCTTCGCACAGGAGAAGATCCCTTAAAAGCTATCGCACATATCACCATCGCCTTCCAAGACAATCACGTCACGCTCAACGGTGAAGATGTGGAATCACAAATTCGCACACTGGAGGTGGGCAATATGGCATCACAAGTCTCTCCCATCCGCGAAGTGCGGCAGTTCCTTGTCGCACAGCAGCAAGCCATGGGGACGCAGAAAGGTATCGTTATGGATGGCCGTGACATAGGCACAGTGGTCTTTCCGCAGGCCGAACTCAAACTCTTCCTTACCGCCTCCGCCGAAGTGCGCGCCGAACGACGCTACAACGAACTGCTCCAGAAAGGCAGTCATCCGGTCTTTGAGGATGTCCTGCGCGATGTCAACGACCGTGATTATCGAGACACGCATCGCGAAGAAAGTCCCCTGCGACAGGCAGAAGATGCCATCGTCGTGGATAGCTCGGACAAGAATATAGAACAAGTCAGAGAAGAAATCCGCCGGCTCTTTGATAAGGCGGTGGAGAGGGCACAATGACTGTTACCATCGATGCGGAATCGGGCTTCTGCTTCGGAGTGACAAGTGCCATCCGAAAAGCCGAAGAAGAACTCCAGAACGGACAATTGTTCTGCCTCGGAGATATCGTTCACAACGGACAGGAGGTGGAACGCTTGGAGCGCTTAGGCTTGGAGACCATCGACTACGAGCGTCTGCGCGAACTGAGAGGAGGACGTGTCCTCCTTCGGGCGCACGGGGAACCACCGTCCACCTACGAGATAGCACGCCAAAACGGAGTGGAAGTGATAGATGCTTCTTGTCCCGTGGTAAAGAAACTTCAAGACCGGATACGCGAAACCCACCGGCAGCATCCTGAAGCACAGATCGTCATTTTTGGTAAACCTGGTCACGCCGAAGTCATCGGACTGCAAGGGCAAACAGGAAACACAGCTATCGTGGTGGAAAGCGAAGCCGACCTGGACAAACTGGAACCCGCACGCGATGTCTATCTCTTCTCGCAGACTACCATGTCCGTAGAAGCCTTCAAACGTATCACAGAAGCCATACGTGGAAGAGTGTACGGACTCGTAGAGTACCACGACACCATTTGCCGTAACGTTGCCAACCGTGTGGAGAAATTGCAGACCTTCGCTCGTGCACAAGACATAGTGGTTTTCGTGGGAGGAGAGAAATCCAGCAATGCCAAAGTGCTATTCGGACATTGCTATAACGCCAATAGTGGCACGATATTTGTATCTTCACCGGAGGAGATCACCTGCGAACGACTCCTACAGGTCGCAGGCGGTGTCTCTCCCGAAACAATCAAAATAGGTATCTGCGGCGCTACATCCACCCCGCTGTGGTTGATGGAAGACTGCAAAAAAAGAATAGAACAACTATGGAATACCAAATCAAAACAATAGGCGTACTGACCTCCGGAGGCGATGCCCCGGGAATGAACGCGGCCATCCGTGCTGTGACATGCGCTGCTATCAGCAATAATATCCGCGTCAAAGCCATCTATCGCGGCTATAAAGGTTTGATGGAAGATGAAGTCAAAGAATTTACCACCCAGGATGTATCGGATATCATCCATCGGGGCGTCCCCCGTTTTCTGCTGA
>JAGCEW010000059.1 GCA_017650465.1 Paludibacteraceae bacterium | reverse complement strand
TTGCACTTTGGAAGAAGTAGCCGTTTTACGTATAGTGCAACAAAATCCCGCTGCCACACAAAAGCAAATTGCCACACAAATAAGCAAATCTGAGCGAACGGTAAAAACGATAACAGTAAATTTAACACAAAAAGGTATTCTCTTGCGCCGTAACGGCAAACGTAACGGCTATTGGGAAATATTAAACGACTAAACAAAGATTTTATGAACGATCATTTAGCAATACAACTATAAACAAACATGCGTAAGATACTAACCTACACACTTCTTCTGGCGGCAAGTGCCGTTTATGCCGTAATCGCTAAACCCGGTAGCGGCGTGTATGGAGACGAATACTACCACTACCGTCTTGACGAAAAAGGACATATAACAGCTGCAGCGTCCACCATGCAACGTGACACCCCGCGACGTCCCGCCGTCCAACTAGATAACACCTTCCCCTCCAAAGGACAAGTACACAGCCTCGTTATCCTGGTCAACTTCTCCGACCTCAAATTCGTGACACCCAACCCCAATGAAGCCTTCACGAAGATGCTGAACGAGCCGGGCTACAGCGCAAACTACGGGACAGGTTCGGCCCGCGACTACTTCATCGCCAGTTCGTACGGTCAGTTTGAGCCCTATTTCGATGTATATGGCCCCGTGAACCTCGGTAACACCTGTGCCTACTACGATGCGAACGCCCGCCAGATGGTGATAGACGCGTGCGATTCGCTGGAACACGAGATAGACTGGGACAAATACGATGCAAACGATGACGGCGACATCGACAATATATTTGTCTACTACGCCGGTCACAACGAGGCGGAAGGTGGTCCGTCGACATCGATATGGCCCCATCGTTCGTACGTGTTCACCGAGAGTGGAGGTAGTTACATCAAATACTACTACAACGGTAAGTCTGGCAAAAAGCGTTGGCTGTGGGACTACGCCTGTACCTCCGAGTTGCGTGGGAACAGCGGAAAGAACATGTGCGGTATCGGTACGTTCTGCCACGAGTTCAGCCATGTTCTGGGTCTGGATGACCTATACGACACGAAAGACGACAACGCCTACACCGTTGGCGAATGGGATATCATGTGCACCGGCAGTTACAACAACAGCGGCCGCACTCCGCCCAGTTATTCGGCGTTTGAGCGCTTTATGGTGGGCTGGCTGACGCCTACTCAGTTGACAGAGATAGCAGACTACACGCTTCCTGCCATCTCGGATGTTCCATCAGAGACAGACAGGCGTCCTCGCGCGTACTTGATTGCCTCGAAGACGCATAATATGAACGCTTTGTCACCCAATCCGAAAGAATACTGGCTTATTGAAAACCGTCAGCGCGTAGGATGGGACGAACCCAACTATTGCCTTCCGGGGACAGGACTACTGATCAGTCATATCACTTTCGATGCCAATAAATGGAAAGACAATACGCCAAACAACTATACGCCTTTGGTATATGACATCGTAGAAGCTTCCGGCACCAACAGTTTCAGTTCCGCCGCCGATCTCTATCCCGGTACAGGACGTATCACCACGTTCACTCCGAAAGATAACAAAGGCAATGAACTACCGAACGACCTTCTGCAACAAATACGCGTGGTGAACGGAACGACGAACATTCTGTTCCGACACGGTCCGAAGGGCGTAGGATTTGATGTGAGCAATAACGGAAAAGATACCCTGCTCACCGAAGTGAACGACCAGAAACAAGTGGTGCGTTACGAAGTGACAAGTCTGGAGATAAGCGGAAAGCAATTGACCGATGACGAGGTATATATATATCCGCTGCGACGTAAAATAGCGTTAAGTTTTGACAGCGTGACATGGACCACGGACACCTTGAAAGACCGTATCGACCAAGACGGCACTTATCAACGTCGTATCTATGCCCGCTACCAGACGACCCAAAAATGCCGGACCGAAAACGACATCCTTCAAGTGACCCAAAAGAACGAAAAACTGAGCACGCAATATACGTTATTCGGTCACTCCGAACGCGCTCAACTAATCGGCGAGGTGCAGACCTTAGAAGCATCGGATGTGATGCCATACTCATTCGTGGCACGCTGGGAAGCGGAAGATGATGCTGAAGAATACGCGTTGCACGTGTTCTCCATCCAACAACAAACAGGAACCAAGAACACGAAAGTGGGACGCAAACTGAGCGAACACGGCGAGACCTACAGCCAAGACATCTTCCCGCTGACGATACGAACGATGGAACTCAACTACACGCAGCATTGGAACAATGCAGACGCGGTAGGCACACTCGCTATAGATGCCAAAAAAGGAGATGAAAAATGGGTGAACATTGACAGTCTGCACATACGAAACGTGACCAAAACGCTTAAAAAAACATTTACGTTCGCGGAAGACAAAGGCTACGACCAATACCGGATACGTCTCCTTGTGACCAAAGGTAAGCCGAGTGCGACCATCAATAGCGTGAATATCACCAGTCACTATACGGTTCAAAACCGCAACGCCATCGAAATGCCCAACGACCAGACCGAAATGGAGATAACAGGACTCAGCCCATCGTCCGAATACTATTACTACGTGACTTGCCAAGAAGAGAAAGGTTGCCAAGTACGTAGCACGACACGCGGTCCGATCGAAAAAGTTCGCACTCTTCCCGGCACGAGCAACACCGGTAAACAGTTCACTTGTCTGAACCAAAACGGCCAAGTGACCGCCTATCTACCTGAGCCAGCAGTGGGCAAACGTCTTCTGCTGGTTTACAGTACGGCTGGCCAACTGGTGGAGAAAGTGGAAGTGCCGGAAATGACCGTTTCCGTATCTATTCCCACCCAAGGTTTGGCAAAAGGACAGATTTATGCCGTGAAACTGGTAACTTCGGAAAAACTGACCCGCAAACAGATTTGGGCGAAATTCCTCTACTAAAAGAACAAAAATAACCCACTATTCACCACTTTGTTAACAACTCGCGTAACAAAGTGGTTTTTTGTCACTTACAGCAACAAGAAACTGTTGATAAATCTGTTTATAACCCCGTTGAAAAATTTTTTGTGGGGAAAAGTGGGGAAATATGAAAAATTTTTTGTACCTTTGCAGCGAATTTCAGAAAAAACCAGAAAAAGATGGGTACATTTATAGGTAATATTGAAGCCAAAACGGACGAGAAAGGACGTATCTTTATCCCTTCTTCCTATCGAAAGATTTTGAGCGATATGTTGTCGCGCCGTATTGTTATGCGTCGTGACACGGACAATGCCTGTCTGATTTTCTATCCGGAACAGGTGTGGAATCAGAAAGTGGAGTCGCTGAAAGCCGCTTTGGACGAGTGGAATCCCGATGACCAGATGCTGCTGATGCAGTTTATGGCAGAAGCCGAGACCTTTGAGACCGACACGCAAGGACGTATCCTACTGCAACGCAAGACGCTGGAAAGTATCGGCGCCGACAAGACACTAGTGTTTGTAGGTATGCTGGACCGTTTCGCATTGTGGGATAGCACCACCTTCGCCGAGAAGAGGATTAGCCAGAAAGAGTTGGCCGATAAGATACGCGAGAAAATGCAAACTCTCACCCATAAAGCCTGAAGCAATGAACGAAGTTTATCACATACCGGCAATGCTTGAACAGACAGTGGACGGACTGAATATTCGGCCCGATGGGACGTATGTGGATGTAACTTTCGGAGGAGGCGGACACAGCCGTGCTATATTGGAGCGTTTGGGGCAGAACGGACGGCTGTTTTCGATGGATCAAGACATAGACGCCTATCATAACGAGTGTGCACAAGAAAACAGACAATTGGCAGATGACAATCGGTGGCAATTCGTGCATAGCAATTTCCGTTATTTAGGTAACTTTATGGACTACTATGGTGTTCAACAAATAGACGGACTGCTGGCAGACTTAGGTGTCAGTTTTCACCATTTCGACAGTCCGGAACGCGGTTTCAGTTTTCGTTTTTCCGCTCCGCTGGATATGCGAATGAACCAAAACGGCGGACGTACAGCTGCCGATATACTGAACACGTATGATGAGGAAAACCTCGCGCGCGTTCTGTATATATATGGGGAACTGAAACAATCCCGAATGCTGGCACGCAAAATCGTCACCGCACGACAAAAAGCCCCTATCCTTCGGACAGAAGAACTGGTGGCCATATTGGGCGATGAGAAAAAAACACTCACACTCGCGTTCCAAGCTCTTCGCATTGAAGTGAACGACGAATTAGGAGCCTTGCGCGAAATGCTGCTCACGGCCAAAGCACTCTTGCGAAAAGGCGGACACATATCAGTGCTGACCTATCACTCGCTGGAAGACAGAATCGTCAAGAATTTCTTGCGTAGCGGTAATATCGAAGGTACTATTGAAAAAGACTTCTATGGTAATATTTTAACACCTTTCCGCGTGATTGAGAAAGGGATCAATGCCAGTGAAGAGGAAATAAACCGCAATCCCCGTGCCCGAAGTGCCAAACTAAGAATAGCCGAAAAACTATGAAAAACATAACCGCTCAAGAAATACTGAATGGAGACATCCTGACCCGAAAATGGGTGACCAACCAAAAATGGGTGGCCTTGTTGGTATTCGCATTGTTAGTATTGTACGTGTATAGTGCCTATGCCGCTCAACGCCAACAACGAAAGATTGATGACCTGAAAAAAGAGCTGGTGGACGAGCAATACACACTTTCCACCAAACGCGCCGAACTGACTAAACTCACCCGTCAGTCATCTCTGTCCGAGGAACTGAACAAACGCGGCAGCCAACTACGAGAAAACCAAGAACCTATTATACGCATCCGATAAACTATGTCAGAACAACTGAAAAATACCGTCGTCCGCTTTGCAATCATTTTCTTCTGCATTGCCGTTGGATTTGTCTTTGTTATCGCCCAAATCCTGTATATTCAAGTGGCAGAACAAGACAAATGGGATAATATTGCCCAAAAACAAGTGAAACGCGTTTGCGCCATCCAACCCATCCGCGGAAACATCTATGACAATGATGGCCGTTTGTTGGCAAGTAGTACTCCCCAATACTACATTTGGATGGATACTCGCGTAGAAGCCCTTCATTTAGGAGGGGATACGTTGTTTAATAAATATATCGGCACCATCTGCGAAGGCCTAAGTACTATTATCGGCGACTATAGTGCCGAAGAATATCGTTCGCGCATCGTTCAAGCCAAACGGGCAAAACGCGACTTCCGAATCACCAAAACACGCATCAATTATCTGCAAAAGAAACAGATACAACAACTTCCGCTGATAAGCAGAGGTATCTACAAGAGCGGTGTTCACTTCGAACCCATCAACATTCGCACCAAACCCTACGGCACACTCGGAAGTCGGACGGTGGGTAGTATTTACGCCGCAGACGGAACGGGAATTTCCGGACTGGAGAAACGCTTTGAAGAGTTCCTTCACGGCAAGGAAGGACGCGCTGTCCGCCAGAAAGTGGCCGGACGTTGGACACAGATTCCGACCAAAAATGCTGAGAACGGATATGACATCGTTACTACACTTGATGCCAACCTGATGGATATCGTAGAATCATCTCTCCGTGAACGGCTTATGTCCACTCAGGCCGATTGGGGATGCTGCATCCTAATGGAAACGAAAACCGGAAAAATAAAAGCCATCAGTAATTTGGACAGCGATCCAGACGGCAACTACTACGAAAAAGAGAACCACGCTGTGAAACGCGTAGAACCCGGATCTACCTTCAAAACCATCTCCCTAATGGCCGTTTTGGACGACGGAAAGATGGATATTGACGACACCATCCGCGTCTATCGCAACGGATGGAAGTATTTTGACAGTAAACATACGGATTCACACCCGAAAGACACAACCTATAATCTCCGTAGCGCGCTGGCTGTCAGTAGTAATATCGCCTTTGCAAAAATGGTAACATCCAGTTATGAAAAAAAGGCCGAGAAATTTGTGGGCAAACTGGAAAAGATGGGACTGACAGCAGGCTTTGACACCGAAATACCGGGAACAGAAAAGCCGCGCATTGATATCCCAAAAGACCGTGTTACGCTATCCAAGATGGCATACGGATATTCCGTCGAACTCAGTCCCATGCAAATTCTCGCTTTCTACAACGGTATTGCCAACGACGGAAAGATGATCCGTCCTTATCTGGTAGAACGTGTTGAGCGCAACGGAGAGACAATTGAGAAATACGGCACAGAGACCCTGAAATCATCGCTCTGCAAATCGTCCACTCTTCATCAAGTGCGAGGCGCATTGCACGACGTGGTATGGGACAATGACCTCGGAACAGCCTCTGTGCTCAAATGGCAAGGTCATATTGTCCGCAGAAAAGCCCAAAGTGACCGCGTACATATTGCCGGAAAAACAGGAACTGCCCAGTTGCTGGTCAAAGGACGCTATCAGGGACAACAACACCGAATCACTTTTGTCGGGTATTTCCCTGAAGAAAATCCGCAATACACCTGCATCTGCATGATAAACCACCCGCGTAACTATCCCTACTATGACGCAGGAGGCGATTGCGGACAGGTGGTACGCACGATAGCCGAAAAAACTATTGCCTATACCGGGGTATGGGAGTGGACAAACGACAACTACGCTTGGAAGAAAGTAAAATAAACCAACAACATATATACCGCTATGAAACTGGAAACACTATTGCAAGCCATCCGACCCTTAGAAGTAATCGGGAACAAAGACATTGAGATTACGGGTATACAATTCGACTCCCGAAAAGTGACAACAGGAAACCTTTTTGTTGCCCAGAAAGGGACAGCAGTTGATGGACATCAATTCATCAATGCTTGTATCTCTTCCGGTGCGGCGGCTGTTGTTTGTGAAAACACGGATGGCATTGACAACACAAGCGGAGCCACCATTATTCGCGTCAAGAACAGTGATGAAGCTCTTGGACGTATAGCCGCCACTTGGTTCGACAATCCAAGCCGGAAACTCAAATTGGTAGGTGTAACGGGTACCAACGGAAAAACCACTATTGCAACCCTACTCTACAAACTGGTTCGTGCTCTCGGACATAAAGCCGGACTACTGTCCACCGTCGTGAATTATGTGGACGAAAAGGCTATTCCTTCCACCCATACCACACCTGATGCGCTTCAACTCAATGCCTTGTTGGCGGATATGGTAGCAGCCGGTTGCGAATATGCGTTCATGGAAGTCAGTAGCCACTCCATCGCCCAGGAACGAATTGCAGGACTGGACTTTGATGGTGCGCTCTTCACGAATCTCACACGCGATCACATTGATTATCACAAGACCTTTGACAACTATCGTGACACCAAGAAACGCCTGTTTGACACGCTCAAGAAAGAGGCTTTTGCGCTCACCAACAAGGACGACAAAAACGGTATGGTGATGTTGCAGAACTGCAAAGCCCATTTGCACACCTACTCCACCCGTTCTATGGCGGACTATCGCGGTATGATTTTAGAAGAAGGTTTTGACGGTATGCTTCTCACTATCAACCAGAAAGAAGTATTCGTTCCTCTTGTCGGGCGCTTCAATCTGCAAAACCTTTTGTGCATCTATGGTGCAGCCGTTTGTCTCGGGTTTGAAGCTCAGGAAGTTCTGCGCATACTCTCCACCCTTTCCGCTGTAAACGGCCGCTTTGAAGCCATACACAGCCCCAAAGGATGGACAGCCATCATTGACTATGCTCACACACCCGATGCCGTGGACAATGTGATAAAAACCATCAACGAAATACGCAAAGGCCGTCTCATCACCGTTGTTGGCTGTGGAGGAAACCGCGACAAAGGCAAGCGACCGATGATGGCGAAAATAGCCAAGCAAGGTAGTGACCAACTCATTCTGACAAGCGACAATCCGCGCGACGAGGAACCGAAAGACATTCTGAAAGATATGACCGACGGCCTGACAGAAGATGAATTGCGCAGCACGCTCGTCATCGAAGACCGCGCTACTGCCATCCAGACCGCTTGCACGCTGGCGCAGAAAGACGATGTCATCCTCATTGCCGGTAAAGGACACGAGGACTATCAGATTATTAAAGGTGTCAAACACCATTTCGATGACCATGAAGAAGTAAAGAAATATTGTTAATCCGTCATTTATTATGTTCTACCATCTTTTCGATTATCTGACCACTGCGTACGGACATTTGGCAGGTGCGCGTCTGTTCACTTACATCTCTTTCCGTGCCATCACGGCAGGGATTATAGCCCTCTGTGTGAGCGTATGGTTCGGCAATTGGTTCATCAACACCATGAAGCGTCACAACATCAGCGAAACCCAACGTGACGAAAAGACCGATCCCTTCAACGTAGGGAAAAAAGGTGTGCCGACAATGGGAGGACTGATTGTCATTGCCGCCATCCTGTTGCCTTGTCTGCTACTCGGCAAACTGACGAATATTTATATGATTCTGATGCTCGTCACGACACTGCTGATGGGGGTACTGGGTTTTGCAGACGACTACATCAAAACCTTCCGTAAGAACAAAGACGGACTGAACGGATGGGTAAAGATTGCCGGACAAGTGACCTTGGGACTGATTGTCGGTCTGACGCTCCGTTTTGCGCCCGCAGTCTCGATGAATGAGGTCGTAAGCAGCCACATTGAGAATAACGTTGTAGTGGTGGAGAAAACACCGGAAATCAAATCCACGCAGACCACTATCCCCTTCGTCAAGCACCATAATTTCAACTACGCCGACCTCTTTTCTTGGCTCGGCGAAGAGAACAAATACCGCGCAGGGTGGATTTTCTTCGTGCTGCTGACGGTGTTTGTGGTTGCTGCTGTGAGCAACGGTGCGAACCTCAACGACGGTATGGATGGTATGTGTGCCGGCAATTCCGCCATCATAGGTATCGCCTTGCTTATTCTTGCCTACACAAGCGGCAGTGTGGTCTGGGCGGAGTATTTCGATGTGATGTACATACCCGGCAGCGAAGAACTGGTGGTCTTCCTTGCCTCATTTGTTGGAGCACTGGTCGGGTATCTTTGGTGGAACGGTTTCCCTGCACAGGTGTTCCTCGGTGACACGGGCAGTCTCACAGTCGGAGGCATCATCGGTGTGTGCGCAATGGTGATTCACAAAGAACTGATGCTACCTGTTCTCTGCGGAGTCTTCTTGATGGAGAGTATCAGTGTCATCCTACAAACGCAAATCTATAAGTTCAATAAACGCCGTGGCAAACATGTACGTGTCTGGAAACGCACGCCGCTGCACGACCATTTCCGCACCTCTGTGGAACAAGTGCTGACGAACGACCCGACTTGCACCATCTTCTTCAAGGGCAGCAAAAACCTGCACCACGAGACCAAGATCGTACTCCGGTTCTGCATCGTCACACTTATTCTCGCTGCCGTTGCCCTTCTAACCCTTAAAATCCGATAAACTATGAAAAACACCATTGTCATCTTAGGCGCAGGCGAAAGTGGAACCGGCGCCGCCATTCT
>JAGCEW010000058.1 GCA_017650465.1 Paludibacteraceae bacterium | reverse complement strand
TTGCACCGTCTTTTGAAAGAGGCGGTGCTTTTGTCTGACCATCGTCTTGTATCTGTCTCGAATCTGTCTCGTAAGATGGTCGCGAGAATTTCTCGGAAGCCGCCTAACCTCAGCGCAAGGTCAGCGCAACCTCTGCCGGAAAATATTGCGAGAGTGGCTACAGAGAAAATGCACTTTTTTGAAAAAAAGTTGTGTTTCAGGTGATAGATTTCGGCATTTTCTTGACTATATAATGGAGGGGTATATGTTCTGCAAAGAAAAAAAGCAAAAATATTTGTATATTCGAAAAAAAAGTAGTAATTTTGCGCCCGATTATTGAAATAATGAACTGATGATTAACAGAACTCTCGTACGGACACGCGTAATACAAACCATGTTTGCTTACTGCCAGGATCCGGAAAAAACACCATCATCCGCCAAAAAAGACCTGTTGAAAGGCTTCGCGGACACCTACAGTCTCGACATGCAACTGCTGGAACTCATCAACGAGATAACCCGCTATGCCGAACAGCAAATAGAAGAAAACATCCAACGCGCCAAAGTGACCCACCGGACCTATACGCCCAACCGGCGCTTTGTGGATAACCGGTTCGCCAAACAACTGTTCGAGAACCGCACCCTCCGTCACTACGTGACCGAAGAAAAATTAGGCTGGGACTACGGCATGAATGCCGTGGTATCGCTGTACAAAGAGATAACCGCCTCGTCCATCTACCGCCAATACATGACGGATGAGACCGACAGTTATGCGAACGACCGCCGCCTCTGGCGGAAGATATTCGAACTGTTTGTTCCCGCAAACGAGGAACTGCCGTCCGCACTGGATGAGATGGAAGTGCAGACCGACCGCCAGAACTGGAACACCGACCTGGAAACCGTATCCAGCTATGTGGTCAAGACCATCCGCGCTTTCCACGAAGACAGCACGCCCGACCAGCCGTTGCTAGAGATGTTCGACACGGAAGAAGAACTGAATTTCGGCGTTCAACTGCTGGAACATGCCATCGAAAAACGCCAACAGTACGATGAACTCATCAGCCGCCACCTGCGCAACTGGGACGTGAAACGACTGGCATACATGGACCAAATAATCCTGTACGTGGCACTGGCAGAGATACTCAACTTCCCCGAAATAGCCCTGGAAGTGTCGCTGAACGAATATCTGGAACTCGCCAAAGAATACAGCAGCGAGAAAAGCCATATCTTCATCAACGGCCTGCTGGACGTCATTCTCAAGAGCCTGAATGAAGATGATGCACTGGTGAAACAAGTGCGCTGACAACCATAGACAACAACAAATATAAACAATAAACAAACACAAACAACTATGCTTAACTTTATTTTGCTGGATGCAGCACAGACACAAGGCGCAGGCGGCGGATGGTCGTTCTGGGTAATGATGATTCTTATCTTTGTGGTATTCTATTTCTTTATGATCCGCCCTCAGACCAAGAAACAGAAAGAACTGCAGAAACAGCGTGAAGCCATGACGAAAGGCAACAAAGTGGTGACAGCCGGCGGTATCTACGGTATCATCAAAGAAGTGGGCGATACCACTTTCCTGATTGAAGTTGCCAAAGACGTGACCATCAAAGTGGACAAAAACAGCGTATATGCATCCGCAGACGACGCTGCCCAAGCTCCGAAAGAAGAGGAGAAGAAATAAACACACTTTATGCGACATAGCAAGGAGATACTAATCTTTCTTCTATTCGTCGGTCTATCCACACTCTTGTGGTGGGGCAATGCTACCGACAAACAATGGCAGCACTCCTCACCCATAGAGATGCTGGACCAGGAAGTCAACCTGCTTCCGGGCGAACAACTGACGGAGAAAAAACTGACAGTGCCCATTGAGGTACTGGACGTACCGCAAAACAAAACGGTACGCGTTTTCCCGTCCCAAGCGGTTGTTTTTTTACGCGTGCGTGTGGAGGATTATCCTGAAGTGGAAGGAAACGACCTTCGCGTGTGGTGCACCTATCCCACCCGCTCGCAAGAGACACTGACCTTGCATGTGGACATTCAGGACGAACGCATCCGCGCCGTGAGAACAGAACCCGAAGAAGTGGAATATATCATCGAAAACTAACCATCCAAACGATATGAGAACCATTCAAATGGTGGACCTGCAGACACAATATGCAGCCATCAAGACCGATATAGACCGTGGCATACAGGAGGTGCTGGACAGTGCCGCCTTTGTGAAAGGTCCGCAAGTGACCCGCTTTGCCGAACACCTGCAGGCATACACCGGCGCAAAACATGTCATCCCTGTCGGCAACGGCACCGATGCCCTGCAAATAGCCCTTATGGCATTGGGGCTGAAGGAAGGAGACGAAGTCATCACTCCCACTTTCACCTTTATCGCTACCGCTGAGGTGGTGGCACTATTGGGCTTAACGCCTGTGGTGGTGGATGTGGACTGGGAAACCATGAACATATCCGTGGATGCCATCCGCCGTGCCATCACACCGAAAACAAAAGCCATCGTGCCGGTACACCTGTTCGGCCAATGCGCCAACATGGAAGCCATCCTGCAAATAGCCAAAGAGCACCATCTGTATGTGGTGGAAGATGCCTGTCAGGCCATCGGTGCAGAATACACCTTCAGCGACGGTCACCGTCAACAGGCAGGTACGATGGGCGAAATAGGCTGCACCAGTTTCTTCCCGTCGAAGAACCTGGGCTGCTATGGTGACGGAGGTGCCTTGTTTACCAACGATGATGCACTGGCCGCGCAAATAAAAGCCATTGCCAATCATGGCATGGTGGTACGCTATCACCATGAGCTGGTGGGTGTCAATTCCCGTCTGGACAGCATTCAAGCCGCCATACTGGATGCCAAGTTGCCGCATCTGAATGAGTACACGGCAGCACGGCAAGCCGCAGCCGCCTATTACGACCGCGCCTTTGCCAATCATCCGAAAATGCTTGTGCCCGGACGTGAGAAAGCCTCTACACATGTGTTCCACCAATACACGCTCCGTCTCATCGGCGCAGACCGCGACCGCCTAAAAGAAGGACTGGCAGAACGGCATATCCCTGCGATGGTGTACTACCCCATCCCGCTGCATCTGCAAAAAGCCTATCAGGACCCGCGCTACAAACAAGGCGCCTTCCCCGTGGCAGAACGCCTTGCCGCCTGTGTGCTGAGTCTGCCCATGCATACCTGTCTGGACGAAGAACAACTGCAATACATCACCCGCAGCGTTCTGGAACTGATACAATAACCCCGTAAACGCCTGATACGATGAACAGCCTCAGCCTGCAACAGCAAATGAAACTTCAGCAGAAACTGTCACCTGCACAAATACAGGTGATTCGTCTGTTGGAAGTACCGGGCTGCGAACTGAGTCAGCGCGTGAACGAAGAACTGCAAGACAATCCCGCGCTGGAAGAAATACCCGAAACAGACCATATCCACGAGGATGAATTCTCCACCTCCGACAGCGAGGAAGACTATCGGAATCCCCTGCAGAACGACGATTTCAATTACGACGACTACGTACAGGACGATGAGACACCGGACTATCGTTTCGGAAGCAATCCCACACAAGACGAAACCTTATCGGATATACCCATAAGCGCTGGCACAAGCTTTGGCGAATACCTGAAAAGCCAAATCTATCTCACCAAGATGGATAAGCCCGACCGACATATTGCCAAATTCATCGTTGGCAATATTGACGAAGACGGATACTTGCGCCGTTCGGCAGAAGAACTGAGCGACGACCTTGCGTTCCGCGAAGGATTAGAGGTAACACCCACAAAGATAGAATCTATCATACAGCAGATACAGGCTTTCGACCCGCCCGGCGTTGGAGCCAAAGATTTACAAGAGTGCCTGCTCATCCAACTCCGACAGAAACCACACACTCCGATGACGGAAGATGCTATCGCTATTCTGGAGAAATGCTTCGACGAATTCAGCCATCGGCGCGCTGACAAAGTGCGGCAACAATTGGAAATGAGCGAAGAAGACTATCGCGATGCGCTGCAGGAGATTACGCACCTCAACCCCAAACCGGGTAGTGCGTGGACCGGCACCGTGTATGACCGCAACCAGGTGACCGTCATCCCTGATTTCATCGTGGACAATGTTGACGGCGAACTGATAGTGCAACTCAACCAGGATGATATCCCCGAACTACGGGTAAGCCGAGAATACTCCGACATGTTGGAGGGCTACAGCCAAAGCAGCAAAGCGGATATGACTTCTCGTCACAAAGATGCCGTGCGTTTCATCAAACAGAAACTGGATGCTGCACGATGGTTCATTGATGCCATCAAACAACGTAATGAGACCTTGCTGCGAACTATGAAAGCCATCGTGCTGATGCAACGAGATTTCTTCCTGGATGGAGAGGATAGTAGTCTCAGACCTCTCGTGCTGCAAGATATTGCCAAGCTGACAGGATACGACAGCAGTACCATCTCGCGTGTTTCCAATTCGAAATACGTACAAACGCAATATGGTATCTTCCCGTTAAAACATTTCTTCTCGGAAAAAATGAACACCACATCCGGAGAAGAAGTGAGCACCAGGGAAATCAAACAGGTGTTGTTGGAACTTATCAAGAACGAGGATAAACACGAACCGCTGACTGATGACCAATTAGCACAGAAAATGAACGAGAAAGGCTACGCCATCGCACGACGTACCATCGCCAAATATAGAGACCTGTTCAACATTCCTACTGCCCGAATGAGACGAGATATATGACCAACGAACAATCCACATACCAACGACTGATACACTATCGCGCCAAAGCCCTTAGCGTAATTTGCTATCCCCTACTGATTCCCACCTACGGAATGGCACTTTACTGCAGCGTAATGGCAGACTTCTATCCCGTTCGCTATAGCGTCACCGTTTGTCTGGCAACCTTGTTCTTCACTTGTTTTATTCCGCTCTCTCTCATACTATTTATGTGGTGGAAAAAGCAAATACCTGATCTCTATATCAATAACGCAAAGCAACGAACTACTCCCTATCTGTATAGCATTCTTGGCTTTGGCTTTTGGACATGGTTCGTGATCCGCACCATGCACGCACCACTATTCCTGCAATACGTTTCTGCAGGTGCAACTGCCGCATTAGTAGCCGTAACATTCATCAACCTCAAATGGAAAATATCGGCACACCTCACCGGTTTGGGAGGCTTACTGGGAGGCATCTGCTGCTTCGCTTACGCCACACAGACTTGGCCCATCGGTTTCATCATAGCAACACTTTTGTTGAGTCTGCT
>JAGCEW010000057.1 GCA_017650465.1 Paludibacteraceae bacterium | reverse complement strand
GTACAACCTTCTTTTTTTTCTATATATTTTTCTGCTTTTTGAGTTTTGACTTTTGGCTAAAATAACTTTTTTTGCAGAAAAATGTAAAAATATTTGCATATGTCAAAAAAAAGCAGTACCTTTGCACCCGCTTTTGAAATTTAAGCTACGGAGAGATGGGTGAGTGGCTTAAACCAACAGTTTGCTAAACTGTCGTACGGGTAACTGTACCGGGGGTTCGAATCCCCCTTTCTCCGCAAAAAACGCTGTAAGATTTTCTTGCAGCGTTTTTGTATTATGTAAATTATTTCAGGATTAGTTTTTCTCCCGGGCTTGCCATGCTTCCAGCGCTTTGCGCAGAACGAGCATTGCTTTGCCTAAGTCCTCTTTATTCAGCACATATGCCATACGGACTTGATGACGACCATCTTCCGGATTGGTATAGAAACCTGTTCCCGGTGCCATCATCACAGTGGCTCCTTCATACTGGAAGTCCGTGAGGCACCACTTGCAGAATTTCTCCACATCATCTACCGGCAGTGATACCATCACATAGAAAGCACCGGTGGGAGCCGGAGCAAAGACACCCGGTATCTGATTAAGCTGGTCGATCAAGAAATTACGTCTTCCCAGGTACTCGTCATACACTTCTTGCATGTATTCCTCCGGTGTAGAAAGACTGGCTTCCGCTACTATCTGACCGAACAAAGGCGGCGAGAGACGCGCCTGACAGAACTTCATCACCGCTTCACGCACGGCTTTGTTCTTTGTAATGAGCGCACCGATTCGTATACCGCACTCCGAATACCGCTTGGAGACACTGTCCACAAGAATGACGTTCTCTTCAATGCCCTCCAGGTGGCAAGCTGAGATATAGGGTGACTTGGTATAGATGAACTCGCGGTACACCTCATCGGAAATGAGATAGAGGTTATATTTTTTAACAAGATCACGAATCTGCCGCATCTCCTGCTTGGTATAGAGATAGCCCGTCGGGTTATTGGGATTACAAATCAGAATAGCGCGTGTCTTATCGGTAATCTGTTTCTCAAACTCCTCTACCGGCGGCAGTTTGAAACCGTCTTCAATGTGCGTCTTTACGGACTTCACCACTGCACCACATGAGATAGCGAACGCCATGTAGTTTGCATAAGACGGGTCTGTTACGATAATCTCATCGCCCGGGTTGAGACAACTCATATACGCGAACATGATGGCTTCTGAACCACCGGAAGTGATGATGATCTCATCCGGCGAGAGGTCAATGCCATAGTCCGCATAATAACTGACCATCTTCGTGCGCAAAGACTTCAGACCTTGCGAAGGCGAATATTCTAGGATGTCCTGGTTGAAATCCTTCACAGCCTCCATAGCTTGAGGCGGTGTCTTGATATCCGGCTGACCGATGTTGAGGTGATACACATGCACACCTGCCAGTTTGGCAGCATCGGCATATTTAGCCAGTTTTCGAATAGGACTTTCAGGCATCGACTGCGCCCGTAAACTTATTTCCATAAAACAATTTTCGATTTATGATTGCAAATATATGATTTCTTTCTCCAGTTGCTCCCGAAAAACCTGTATGTCTCCCAGATCCTTGATCTCTCCGAGGTTCCGTACGCGTTGACGAACAGAAGCAACAGCATGTTTCGCCAATTTGGCGGCAGTAGGTGTAATGGCTTGCTCCATATCGTTGAGGTTCACCTTGTATAATATACACGCGTGCACGACCGTACCGGTCGGCGTAGTGTAACAAGCAGTACCGGACACTTTATGTTCCCCTACCATCACATCATTATGCGCGGTAGTCACAGCATCATATCCAAGTCTTCTAAACGCTCCGGAGAGCATCTCCATGAACTGTGCAAAGACCGCTTCGCTATGCGTGCTCGGCGTGACGAAAGAGACCATGAGGTTGCCCTTGTCCGCATAGACACAACCTCCCCCACTCTTACGCTGTACAACTGCAATACCGTGTTCGGCGCAGTAAGTTTCGTTCACTTCCACTTCCGCACACTGATGACGACCATAAATAACTGTAGGCGACACGATCCACGTGAAGAGCGTCGGTTCTTTTACTGTCTTCACCATCTCCGCCTCCAATGCTAAATAGTCAATGAGCGGCAGATTCTCTATTGGTCGAAACACTCTCACCAATCACCTATAACCTTTAATCCATCACCGGTTCGGTCAATTCTACACCACGACAGAAACGACGTTTTATATCCCGGTCATCACCCAAATAGATATACCTTTCAAGGCGTTGCTCCAGGGTGTAGTTGTCGTAGTTGAGGTATTTGTCATCTATCAACAGGGCATCGAACTCATAGCCCGGTTCAAAGGAACCTACCTTACCAAAGAACGAACCACCGCCTTTGGTAGCGAGGTAGAATACCTCACTCAGGCTAAGGAACTGCATCTCGCCCTTGGTCTGGGCATAGTTGAGTTTGCTAACCTGAATGGAATACTGCATGACGCGGAGCATGGACATATGATGTCCGGCAGAAACGTCTGTACCCAATGCTACATTGATTCCTGCTTGAAGGAACTTACGGATTGGTGCCATACCGGACGAGAGGTTGCTATTCGACATCGGGCAGTGCACAACATAGACGCCGTTCTTGCGCATGAGTTCCATCTCTTCACCATCGGTGTAGCAGCAATGGGCCATCAAGGTCGGTGTTTGACCGAAGAGACCATATTTATTATAGGCATCGCCGTAACAAGTGGTATCCGGTTCCAGTTCTTTGACCCAACTGATCTCCGAACGGTTCTCTGACAAGTGGGACTGCACCGGAAGACCTGTCTCTGCTGCATAATTACCTAAGGCACGGAGCATCTTATCCGAGCAGGAAGGCACAAAACGCGGCGTGATGATCGGCTTTACCAGTCCGTCGGCACTATGCTCATCCAGGTGTGCTTTGAGCATTTTCACGCCGTCTATCAGTTCCGCTGTGGTATTCTGAAGCGTATCAGGACTATTGCGGTTCATACCCACCAATCCGACATACGCGCCCATACCGGCTTGAATGAACAGGTCCGCCAAGATACGAGTGGACTCAGGATGAATGGTAGCAAAGACAGCGCTGCGCATAGTACCTTGCATCCAGAGCTCGTGCACAAAGCGACGGTATAGACGACGTGCATAGTTCGGATCGGCATATTTCGTTTCCTCCGGGAAGGTATAGGTATTGAGCCATGGCAGTAATTCCAAATCCAGGGCCAAGCCCATGTTTCGGTATTGCGGCGCATGAACATGGAGGTCATTGAAGGCAGGGATAAGCAGTTTGTCTCCGAAATCCATTACCTGACGACGCCAGTCCATATTCTCCGGCAGTTCGGTATATACACCTTCCACCAAGCCGTTCGAACGTACTACCACATAGCCATGCGGAATGATTTCCAACTTCCCGGGTGTCGGGGTGTGGATGATATTTGCCCGATAGATTTTCATTTCTTTGGGTTCTTATTTCTGAAGAAAAGTAAACAAATGAGGTAATTCACTACACCTGCGATGAAGATGACAAGGAAACTGATATAGTCGTCATGCCAACTCGGCATCAGGCTGAGGAAGAGGGGTAATAAACCCATCTGGAGAGGAAAGTTAATGATACGCGCCAATACAAATCCTCCGGCGTTTTTCCATTTCGGCCGTGTGCCGAAAGTGTACCAGTTCGACAGGATATAGTTCGGTATCATCTCGCAGATATATCCGATAGTAAATGCCACGTAGTACAACACCGCTCCTTTTGCGGGGTGACTGAAAGACATCAGTGCAGCCTTAAAGAAGCCGGTCTGCACCAACATACCGGTCGTGCCGACTATAAAGAACCGCACAGCCGTTCTTGCCACACGCGGCAGATAGCGCGTGGGCAGTTTAAATGGTATATTATACTTTCCTATCTGCATGGGCTTGTTAATATGGGTTATTTAAGGGCTGCCAGAAGCTCTTCCATAGCAGCGTTGAGTCCGTTCACATCACGTCCTCCAGCAGTAGCGAACCACGGTTGACCACCACCACCGCCTTGAATATGCTTAGCTGCAGCTTTAATCATTGCACCGGCATTCTTGCCTTCATCCACCATCGGTTGACTGAGGAAGACGGCTATCGTCGGCTTGTTCTCCCAGGACGTAGCGGCTACTACAGCAAACTTGACATCGGTGAACTTACCGCGCAACAACGGCATCACACCACGGATCATCTCCGGGTTCTGCTCGCCTTCCAGACGTACCAGTTTGATATCGCCGAAGTTCTCTGCACGCGCGATGATCTGGTCGCGATATTGCTCAATCTTTTCGGCGGTAAACTGCTCGATCTGTTTCTTGAGAGAGGCGTTCTCGTCGATGAACTTATGGATCGTGCCTGCCAGATCCGGGGCGTTGTTGAACAAAGCCTTCAGTCCGTTCAGCGTATCTTGCGCCATGTAATAGAGCTCGTCTGCTTTAGCAGCGGTCACCGCCTCGATACGACGTACACCGGCAGCGACGGAGGTCTCCATCACGATACGGATAGCACCGATACGACCGGTACTCGATACGTGACATCCACCGCATAACTCAACCGAGTCACCGAACTTGATGACACGTACATCATCGCCGTATTTCTCACCGAACAATGCCATAGCCCCCATTGCTTTTGCTTCTGCTATCGGTGTGTGACGACTCTCCTCCAAACGGAAGTCACGACGCACGAACGCATTAGCGAGTTGCTCTACCTTGCGGAGTTCTTCGGGCGTCACTTTCTGGAAATGACTGAAATCAAAACGCAGGCTGTCCGCCGTTACCAGACTACCCTTTTGCTCCACATGCTTACCCAGCACCTCACGCAACGCGTGGTGGATGATGTGGGTAGCCGAGTGGTTACAAGCAATGGCTTGACGACGCTCTGCATCTACGGTAGCAGTCAAAGTGCCTTCGATGTTTGTCGGCAGTTCAGCCATGATATGTACCGGCAGTCCGTTCTCGCGCTTGGTATCTATCACGCGCACGCCACCGATTGTTCCGGTATCGCCTATCTCACCACCCATTTCTGCGTAGAACGGGGTTTTATCGAGTACGACCTGGTAGAACGATCTGCCTTTTTGGCTCACCTGACGATAACGGAGGATCTTGGTCTCGCAACTCAGTTCATCGTAGCCGACAAACTCCGTATCTCCTTCTGCCAGTACTGTCCAGTCACCGAGGTCTTGCTTATTTGCTTCACGTCCCATGGACTTTTGATGCTCAAGCGCTTTGTTATACTCGTCCTCGTTGGTGGTAAAGCCATTCTCGCGGAGGATCAGTTCCGTCAAGTCCAGCGGGAAGCCGTACGTATCTTTGAGGGTGAAGACATCCACACCGGAAATCTCCGTCTTACCGGCTTTGCGTGCATCTTCCATCAGTTTGTCGAGCAGACCGATACCTTTATCGAGCGTACGGAGGAATGCTTCTTCCTCGGACTTGATGACCGGCGTGATCTGTGCCTCTTGCACTTTCAGTTCCGGATATGCCTCGCCGAGGTCTTCGATGAGTTGCGGTACCAGCTGATAGAGGAAGGCTGAACGCATGTTCAGGAAAGTATAGCCGTAGCGTACTGCACGACGGAGGATACGACGAATGACGTAGCCGGCTTTCTCGTTCGATGGCAACTGTCCGTCCGTGATAGCAAAAGCGATGGTACGGATATGATCCGCGATGACGCGCATCGCGATGTCAGTCTTCTCGTCCTTGCCGTACTCACAGCCACAGATAGCACCGATTCGTTTCAACATAGGCTGGAAGACATCCGTGTCATAGTTCGAAGTCTTGCCCTGAATGGTACGCACGAGGCGCTCAAAGCCCATACCTGTGTCGATCACTTTCTTGGCTAATGGTTCCAAGGATCCGTCCGCTTTGCGGTTGTATTGCATGAAAACGATGTTCCATATCTCAATGACCTGCGGGTGATCTTTGTTCACCAGTTCACGTCCCGGCACTTTGGCACGCTCTTCCGCACTACGGCTATCCACGTGAATCTCCGAACACGGGCCACAGGGACCTGTATCGCCCATTTCCCAGAAGTTATCATGCTTGTTACCGTTCAGGATATGGTCAGCCGGCAGGTGCTTTGCCCAGATAGAAGCGGCTTCATCATCGCGAGAAAGGCCCTCTTCGGGCGAACCCTCAAAGACCGTAGCGTACAAATTCGACGGATCTATTTTGAGCACATCCACGATATATTCCCATGCAAAGTCAATGGCTTCTGCTTTGAAATAGTCGCCGAAGGACCAGTTGCCG
>JAGCEW010000056.1 GCA_017650465.1 Paludibacteraceae bacterium | reverse complement strand
TCTGTTGCCAGTCCCAATTGTACTGCCGGCAGGTTAAGACGTGTCTCCAATGTACCATCGGCACGGAAGAAGAACATGGGCGTCGGATTGGTCTCGAAGATCGGACAAGCAGCAGGGAAGAGAATATGAGGAATACTTACCCAATCGTCTGAGGTGGCCTCATAACTCTTGTTCAGTTGCAAACCAAAAGAAGGTTTTACACGTGTCGTCAGTTCATTGGTCAGTTTAACATAGAATTTTTTCCATGTGATATTATAGGCTGCGCGCATATGGTCTTTGAGTTTGACTTCCGCAGACAAATCCACTTTATCATCCCCTCCCGGTAACCACTCGCGTGTAAGATTAAAGGAGATGTCAAACAAATCGATATCGCCTGTTCCTGCCGCGGAGATCACTTTACGCGGCAGACCTTCCGGTGTGCATCCTGCTATGCGACGAATGATATTACCTTGCTGGTCCATGCCTATCTGTTCTACCGTGATATACTGCTCAAAGACATCACCTATCTTATCCACCTGATGTCCTTTGAACTGTGTAACTGTCACCGTGCGACCGTTGTCCGGATAAGTCCATCCGTCCAATTCGTCCACAACAAAAGCGAAACTACCATTTTCCCGACCATACAACTCCTCTGCTCTGGAATCCGTCGGTAAGCCAATGAAGACATCTCCCACTTGGGGTATCATATTCGCAGGAAGATCGGTAAAGTTACATCCATGATACATGTTCAGCGCCGCGAGATAAGGTGCGTACCCGTCCTTGTCAATAAACTTCACTCGTGGATTGAATCGAATCTCCGGCTGTTGGAAACCGATGGAGTCAATAGCGCCTAACGGGATACGATAGATGGTGTCGGCAAGAACGACTTCTTGGGTCACCCAGCGGTCATATTCAATCGAGTCCACGCCGATCTTGGACTGGCGCATCTCGATCACTTCGTCATAGAAGAATCCGTTGAAGTCGCCGTCGTTGCGGTAGATATAGAATGCCTCTTGGGCTTGCGCCAATGAACCAATGAACAGCAAGCCAATAGTCAAATGGCCAAATAAATGACCAAATGGTAAATGAATAAATGAGAAAATGGCTTTCATTGTTTCACAAATTTAAAGGAGGTTTGACCGATGCTTACGATGTAGGTTCCTTGCGGCTGGGCGGCAAGGTTGAGAAGGGTGGATTGACCACCGGTGGTGCGTTGCGAGAGGATGAGTTTGCCGTCTGCGCTATAGACTTCGACTAATTGGTTGTCGGGCAGGCCTTCGATGAGCATCTGTTCGTTGTTCTGGCGAACAAGGATGTCACCGGGTGCGACCGTCGGCACATCAATGCCTTCCGGCAGACCTTCGTGGGTGTACTTGCTCATCTGCGCCAAGGGATAGCTGAACTGTCCCTGATTGGTGGTGATGACAAGGTGGCCATTCTCGAAAGTGGTCACAGGCTCATCGGTGAGCAAGAACTGGATTTGTGTGCCGTCCATCTTCCAGACATTGAGTTTCTGCACAGGCTGTTCTTCCTGCGCCCATGCTGCGCCTGCGATAAGCAAGGCAGCGAAAAGGGAAAAGATCTTTGTCATATGTTTCGTATTTTCATATTCCTTTATTGCTCAGAGGGATCACGGACCTGGAGATAAAAAGATATCCGGTCGTTTTGAGTAGGATACAGCGTGGTGTGCTTCTCCTCCGTGATTTCTCCATTCAATTTATAGACATAATCGTAGGTTCCTGTTTGGTAGGGGGCAGAAATCAGATACTCATGATAATTGTCTCTGTAGGTTCCTTCGATAGGCGCAAATGATGCCGTGGTCGTTTCTGTCCGTTCGTAGGAGCCTTTATAGGAGGTACCAACGTACCGTTCCACTTTGGTAAAGTTACCTTCAGCGGTGAAACGCTCCGGATATTCGTCCGCTTCCGATATTCGCTGAACGGTTAATGTCATTTGGTAGTCAATGGTATGGTCCTCACCGGATTGGTACGTAAAATTACCTGTGAAGGTAATGGAATTATCGCCATTTCGAACAGCGGTTAATACAGAATCGGAATGCCATCCTACTCCGCGTGTAAGACCTTCATTATCTTTGAAATAGCCGCTAAAAGAATACATATGCACATTGGTCAACGGGTTGTCGTCTTGCGAATAATTGATATACTTCGTTATAGGCGTTTTGGAATCCCGGTTGGTTATCAGGAGGTAAGGACAATCCGCATCTCCCTCCTCATAATGGATATGATAGAAGAGGAAGTGATTATGCCGTATGGTATATACTAATTTGTATAGTCCGGTTTGTTCGTCCACCACGGCATCGTAACCGGTAAAATTCTGCGCGCTGTTGGATTGGACATATATATCTTCTGAAACCGCATTGGTCGTGAAGAGGATCGAATCTTTCTTTCCTTCCGCACCGGCATGGATGGTATTGTTATCCATCTTCAGGGTATAGGGCGGGAAGAATGAGGTCTCACCCCAGGGCTTATAAACACCAAAACGAGGAATGGAAACAATGGGTCTTACATAGTAATTTCTCGCCTTGATTTGTTTGAGCGGAAGTGTGTACGTCAATTCTTTCGGAGCCGTTTGGGCACTACCGATATTCCAATCCGTCACCTCCAATTCCGGTTCTTCACCAAAACTGGATCGGAATAAGCACATTTGAACATTCGGATGCCCCAATACCCGGTTGGGTCTCAGATGGAAAGTAAGATCCACATTCTCCCCGTTGATAACGGCAGTCGTCGAATCGAACAGAGGCGCCAAGCGTACGGTATCACACATGAAGGACCAGTTCTGCGAGAAGAATGTTTTTTCCGTCGGGTCTTGCCAGAATGCCGCAGCTGTAGCTTTGGCTTCCAGATCCAAGGAAAGCAGCGACGCATTGATGTTGGCATTGGATAATGCATAATAGGACGGAATACCTTCATTATTATCCAACATACTTTGAGAGATGCTGACTTCTCCGCCTATTTTCGGTCCGCAGTACAGATTCAATCCCACATTACCCATCAGCACTTTCTTGAACCAACTGGCGGTACTGATATTGGCTTTGAAGAGAATACCTGCCTGCACATATCCGGACAGTTTCACCTCTCCGGACAGATTCAGCATGTCATCTTCAATCTTCTGCTCATCATCCGGCAACAGATGCAACGAGTAGCTGACGGGGAAGAGCTGCTTGCTATCGAAGATAACATCGTCGCCGATACCCATCTTCACCGCCGGCAGGCTCAGGCGAGCACCGTACTGGCCGCTCAAGCGAATGAACGGTACAGGAGTAGGATCGGTCTCAAACACCGGACAAGTAGCGGGGAATGTGATTTTGGGGATTACAGGCCACCAGTCATCCAATTTCCATTCTTGACTCCAGAGATCACCCGTTATGCCGATAGACGGTTTGGCTTTAATAATCAGGTCATGCGAGATCTTCACTTTGAACTGCGTCCAAGAGATGTCGTACGCCACACGCAACTTGTATTTGACCGCCAGTTCTGCCGACAAGTCAATCTTGGATTTACTGCTCGGTTGCCATTCTCGTGTAAGGGTGCCTTCCAAATTGATCAGCTCCTTATTCCAATTGCCGTCCGCCTGCTTAATATGACAAGGCAGACCATCCTCTCCACAACCAGCTATACGGCGCCGGATATGGTTGTTCTCATCCATATAGATCTGCTCAACCGTGATATATTGCTCAAACACATCGCTGATGTTCTCTACCATATGACCATCTATATAAACCATATCGGATTCCGAGTATATCTCCACTCTATCAACCACAAGGCTCCAACTACCGCCCAACTTGTCGTGATTATTCCAATAATAATACAGTTCATCCGCTCTTGAGTCCGTCGGCAAGCCGATAAACACATCGCCCACATTCGGTATCATGTTGGCAGGCAGGTGTTGAAAATGGCAGTCCGGGTTGTCTGTCCTGATGCCATAGAGAGAATAGATGTACGGACTGTATCCGTCTTTCTCTACCCACCGCACCTTCGGATTAAATTTTATCTCCGGCTGTTGGAAGCCGATGGAGTCGATTGCGCCTAACGGAATGCGGTAGATGGTGTCGGCAAGGACGACTTCTTGGGTCACCCAGCGGTCGTACTCCACCGAGTCCACACCGATCTTGGACTGGC
>JAGCEW010000055.1 GCA_017650465.1 Paludibacteraceae bacterium | reverse complement strand
GTCCATAGCCACGCTTCCCATCAATGTCAATACGGACTCGTCATTAGGCATGGCTGTTCTCATGCGCGTAACCCGCCGGAAGTCCCGATTCAACCTCTCTATCCAATTTGTGGTGTATATCATTGATTGGATAGCCGGAGCGTAATTGAGGTATGTCATATAGGCCTTGTATTCAGCGTTGTTGCGCAGGCGCTTGATCGACAGATAGTCTTTGCCCCATTTGTCACACAAAGCTTGCCATTTGGCCCATGCCTCCTCTACGGTGTAGTCTCGCTGACCGGTGCGGAAAACGTCGCGCAGATCGGCAGCGATGGCACTCTTGTCCCCATGGCGGACCTTAGAAAACATATTGCGCTTCAGATGCGTTACACAACGTTGCAATGGTGTGCCAGGGAACCGTTCCCCGATAACTGTATCCAGCCCCTTGATTCCGTCCGCAACCATTAAACCGATACTGCTCACTCCGCGTTCTTGCAGCCTGACAAAAATCTCGTTCCAACCGGCTGCGCTTTCTTCCGGCATGTTGAAAATGCCCAATACCTCGCGCGTACCTTCATCTGTGACTGCCAATGCCACATAAAAGGCTTCGCTGGCGACAGAACGCTTACGATGGATTTTGATGTGCACGCAGTCGACAAACAAAACCGGATAGTATGCGTCAAGTCCTCTTTCCATCCATTCGTTCACTTGAGCTCGGACACTGTCCACCATACGGCTGATGCTTGCCTTTGAGTAATGTTGGCCGTATATCTGGTCAAATACATCTCCCACTTGCTCTTGGGTCAGCCCTTTGGTATAGAGCACTCCCGCCAGCTGGTCGCACTCTTCCTCCTGGTCGCGGAGTATCGCCAATATCTGAGGGTGGAAGTTTCCGTATCTGTCCCGAGGGATGCGAAACTCCAACTTTCTTCCATGGCCGTATGCCGTCCCCGGGCGATATCCGTTGCCTTTATTCCCCGGATTATCAACGAGAAACTCGCTGCGCTCGGCGACCATCATACTCTCAATCATTATCTCCATCAAATCATGAAGACCGTTTTTTTTCTGTGCATGCTTGCACATTTGCTCAGAAATTTGTTCCTTTGTAAGTAACATAAGCTGTAATTTAGTTTTTAGCATTCCAAAATTACAAAGCTTGGAAGGACTGACCAAAATTGGTCGGTCCTTTTTACTCACTCAGACACACTTTTTGAAACAGTATCACTGCCGGTAGTGTTTCCTTTTGTGTGTATACATCCTTGTATTTACAAAACACTCATTATGTAACAAATCAAACTCAACAATTATGGTTACTTCTGACTTACTTCCTTAAAGGCTTTCAATAATTTGGGAAGATCCGATACGCTAATCCCATATTGACCATATTGAATATATATACTATCACCGAGAGTAAACACATTCTCTTCATAAAGAATATTTCCGTTCATATCCATAATGACAATCACATCGTCTAACCATCTTTTAATACCATCAGTATCGGAATTATCATATCTATCATAAGTTGGTATACAAGGTACTGGTAGATGAGTTATTGCGTCAACAAATATCGAGTAGAAATATGTACTTATGGATTTTCTTTCATATTTATGACAAGCCACACGTGCATCTTCCTTTTCATAATTGTATATTCCATTCTGAATAAGATCAAATCCAGTCCACAGAATTAGGCTATTGTACTCTTTTATTAATTGATATTTTTCATCACTATTCATAACATATTGATTTTAAGTTTTGTTTCTCTGTCTACAAAAATAAACTTATTGGTCTATTTGTGAAAATATTTCAAAAACATGCGCTACAGCACCCTGAAAGCAGGATTACAACATCCAAGGCGACCTCGTTCTAACGCTTCACCACCGGGCGAACTGACCGCCCATAGAAGCGGTCGCCGTAGCCCCAATTCACGCTGTTCGAATAGAAGTAGAGGCCGAACGCGTCGCTCGGGCTGCCCGCGGTGAGCAAACCCGACCAGTAACCGCCGAGACTACCAGCGTCGCCGAGGCCGCACTCGTCGCAGTTGCCTGCAGCGGGCAGGAAGAGCGAGTTACCATTCGGACCAGTAACACGATAACCGTACACTCCCTTGGGTGCAGTCCACTCCCATGAGCATTCTTCCTTGAGTTCTATCATTTCTGCCTTTGTCGGCATACGCCAACCGCTTCCCCAATTGGCCGTGGCGGCATCGTCTCCGGCATCAAGTGTGGTTTTGGTATCGGTAAAGCCGTTTTTGCCGTAATCGCTATTGTTGCAGTACTTGGTTAGTTGATTATAGTCGGTTCCATACTTGTAGGTACTCCAACCATAGGTTGTCTTAGGCGTCGTTTCGCCCCATGCGAAACAGTCGCCATACTCCTCTGGCGAATTCGCCCCCACATTGCAGGTGGCCCAAAGCGTGCCCGAAGGCAGGCCAAGATCTACATAGTCGTGGCCTTGCAGGGTGCCATTGCCCGACAATTTTCCACTTCCTTGCTCGGAGCCTTGGTTATTCTCTTCAGACTGACCCGGTTCCTGTTGTTCTTTACAGGCTGCAAGCAACATACT
>JAGCEW010000054.1 GCA_017650465.1 Paludibacteraceae bacterium | reverse complement strand
CCCACGTTAGCTCGCGTGAGTTCCTGTGTTTTCAACTCGACCGCGTGGGTTCGGAAGACGGGCACAGAAGCGACGATCTGCACTTCGTCCAGTTGGAAATCCTGTGTTTTGACTGAGTCTTGTACCGTCTGTGCAAAGGACGCACCGGCACCTGCAACGCACGCGCATAGCGTGCACCAAAAGATGTGTTTTTTCATTTCCCTTAACAGCATTATCTGTTCAGGTTCGATGGGTATATTCTCAGCCGCTCAAAACGGGCAGCACCCCAGAACAAGAACTAAATTCGGTGCAAAGGTAGTGTATTTTGAGTAAACGACCAAATTTATTTGCATTTTTAGCGAAAATAATAGGATAATTCGGAAAAAAGCAGTACTTTTGCAGCGTGAAACAAGGTCAATTGAGTGTTTGGGGTTATAGTTTCCTCGCTTTAGGGCTGGCTGTTCAAGCCGTGACCTGTTGGCTGACAGAGGAGACCTGGCTGTCGGTGGTGTCCGGCTGTCTGGGCATCTGTTCTGTGGTGCTGTGTGCAGAGGGAAGTATATGGACCTATCTGTTCGGATTCTCGCAGATAGCGACGTACAGCGTGCTCTGCTGGCAGCAACATCTGTATGGGACATTGGTTATCAATGCCTATTACTTCGTGACCATGATTTACGGCGTATGGTGCTGGCAACAACGGCTCGTGAAGAAAGACGGGCAAAGCGCCATGGTACAACCGCGCCGCCTGCCGCTACGGACAGGGCTGGCCATCGTATTGGTACTGCCGATTGTGTCCTATCTGGCGGGATATGTGCTTGCGCATTACACAAATGACACGGCACCCTATTTGGATGCATTTACGACCGTGCCCGCGTTTGTGGGGCAAGTGTTGCTGATAATGGCCTACCGAGAGCAGTGGATTATCTGGCTGACCGTGGATGTACTTTACGTCGTACTATGGGCGCAACGCGGTGACGGCTGCATGGTGGCACAACACGTGTTCTGGTGTATGAACTGTATATACGGTTGGGTGCACTGGAGCCGGTCCAGCACACCCAATCAAGCAAAAGGATAAGGCAGATTATCCTACCTGTACACCATTTTTCACCTCACGGCTGACGGTGGTAACTACCAGTTTACCATCGGCGTTTACCGCGCTGAGAATCATACCTTGAGACTCTATTCCCATCATTTTTCGCGGCGGGAAATTGGCGATGAAGAGCACTTGCTTTCCGACCAATACAGAGGGGTCTGGATAGCTTTGGGCGATGCCGCTGAGAATCGTGCGTCCGCCCATACCGTCATCCAAGCGGAACTCCAAGAGACGTTCGGACTTCTTCACGGGTTTGCATTCAAGGACGGTGGCGACACGGATGTCCATTTTATCAAAGTCGTCAATCGTGGTGGGGGCTTTGAGTTCCGACGGACGCCACTGTTTCATCTCCTCCTCACGCTGACGCTCCTCGTTCTCACGGCGGATACGGTCGAGACGGTCCAGTTGAGGTTGGATGGCACTGTCCTCTAATTTCTCGAAAAGCAAGGATATTTCGCCAAGCGGCTGCCCTTCCTTCATCAGATTGAAATGCCCCAGATGCGCCCAGTTGGCTTCGGGAAGACACAACATCTCACGCAGTTTGGCACTGGAGAAGGGCAAGAACGGACGGAACGCAATCTCCAAGTTTGCTGCGATCTGCAGGGAAAGATTGAGCACCGTTGCCGTACGTTCGGGGTCTGTTTTGACAAGTTTCCACGGCTCCATATCCGCCAGATACTTGTTGCCAATGCGCGCCATGTTCATTGCCTCTTTCTGTGCATCGCGGAAACGGAAGTTGGCCAACAGTTCCTCCAACTGCTTCTGCACGGCAAGGAACTCGTCCATAGTCTGACGGTCGTATTCCGTCAACTGTCCGGCTTTAGGTACACGTCCCTCAAAGTACTTCTGGGTGAGGACAAGGGCACGGTTGACGAAATTGCCGTAGATGGCAACGAGTTCGTTGTTGTTGCGCGCCTGAAAGTCCGCCCACGTGAAATCATTGTCCTTGGTCTCCGGTGCATTGGCCGTAAGTACATAACGTAACACGTCTTGCTTGCCAGGGAAATCAACCAGATATTCGTTCAACCACACTGCCCAATTACGGGAAGTGGAGATTTTGTCACCTTCCAAATTGAGGAATTCATTGCTCGGCACATTGTCCGGCAAGATATAAGATCCCTCCGCCTTGAGCATAGACGGGAAAACAATGCAGTGGAAAACAATATTGTCCTTGCCGATGAAATGCACCAGACGCGTGTCTTTGTCTTTCCACCACTTCTCCCAAGTGCCATACTTATCAGGCTGTGCATCACAAAGTTCCTTCGTGTTGGAGATGTAACCGATCGGCGCATCAAACCAGACATACAAGACTTTGCCTTCCGCGCCTTCGACAGGGACAGGAATACCCCAATCGAGGTCACGGGTCACTGCACGAGGACGCAAACCTCCATCCAGCCAAGACTTGCACTGACCATAGACGTTTTGACGCCACTCCTTGTGGCCGTTCAAAATCCAATCTTCGAGCCAAGACTGATACTTGTCTAAAGGCAGATACCAATGAGAAGTAGGCTTCTTGACAAGTGCGTTGCCTGTTTCGGCATTGTAAGGGTTAATCAGTTCTTCAGGAGAAAGTGTTGCTCCGCATTTTTCGCACTGGTCACCATACGCGCCCTGATTGTGACAATGCGGACACTCACCGCGTATGTTACGGTCGGTGAGGAAATGGCCCGTCTCCGGATCGTAGAACTGCTCGGTGGTCTGCTCAATGAATTTGCCTTCGTCATAGAGTTTGCGGAAGAAGTCAGAGGCAAACTGATGGTGGATGGCACTGGTAGTGCGCGAATAGATATCGAAAGAAATGCCAAACTCCTCAAAGCTTTTCTTAATGAGCGAGTGGTAACGATCCACCACTTCTTGCGTGGTAATTCCCTCCTTTCTGGCACGGATCGTGACAGGCACCCCATGCTCGTCACTGCCACCGATGAAAAGCACTTCCTCACCACGCATACGCAGGTAGCGGACATAAATATCGGCGGGGATATAGACACCTGCCATGTGCCCGATATGGACGGGACCATTGGCGTATGGAAGCGCCGAAGTAACTAAAGTTCGTTTAAATGACATAAGTATATTATATTATAGTGTTATTCGCAAACAGAGTGCAAAAGTACTCATTTCTTATTATTCCTGCAAGTTTTTTGCCGAAAAAATGCTATTCTCCTTCGTTTCCTGCCCCTTCAAGCCCATGATCATCCGCAGGTTTTCCATCAAATCTTCCCGCTCGACGTAGTGCATCACTCCTCCAAACGCCACAGAGATGCATCCTGTCTCCTCTGAAACAACGATAGCAACAGCATCGGTCTGCTCCGTTATCCCCAGTGCAGATCGGTGGCGGAGACCATATTCCTTTGGCAAATCGTGGCTGGATGAGACAGGAAGAATACATGCGGCACTGAACAACTTGCCTCGATGGATGATAAGCGCGCCATCGTGCAACGGCGTGTTTTTGAAGAATATATTCTCAATGAGCCGTGCGGACACACGTGCTGTAAGGATTTCTCCCGAATCAGCATACTCCCCCAAAGCCTGTTGACGCGTCAGAACAATCAAAGCCCCTGTTTTAGACTCAGACATCCCTATACAGGCTTTCACGACATCTTCCAGAACCTCTTGCGTGATTTCCGCGGGATTATTCTGAAAGACCTTGCTCAAACGTCCCATACGAAAACCAATATTATAGAAGAAGCCACGTATCTCACTTTGGAAAATAACAATGATAGCAATTGCACCAACAGATATGATATGGTCGAAAAGTGCTCCCGTCAACTCCAAGCGCAAAAGGAAACTAACCACCCACCACGCCACAAGAAACGCAAGAATACCCCAAAAGAGGTTGACAGCACCGCTCCGGCGAAGTAAACGGAAGAATCCGTAAAGGATGGCGGCAACGAGCAATATATCTATCAGGTCGCGAACAGAAAAATCGGGAAACATATCTATTTAGTCGTTTTGATGGGTTAAACAATATATTTGGACAGCCTGTTGCGCCTCGCTGACATCATGTACCCGCAAAATAGAGGCTCCACGCTCCAATGCCAACATATTTCCAGCCGTGGTGGCATTGAGAGCTTGCATAGGAGTGATACCCAGAGGCTTGAAAAACATAGACTTGCGCGACAATCCCGCTAAGAGAGGCAGATGGAAGGTTCGGAACAAATCCAAATGCCGAAGAAGGCAATAACTTTCTTCCACCGACTTGCCAAGGCCAAATCCAGGATCCAAGATAATATCCGTTACCCCCATCCGTGAAAGACGGTCAACCCCAGTCTGGAAAAAATCCAACACTTCGGAGAGGATATCCTCATATCGGCGAGGACGCAAAGATTGGTGAATATCCTTCCACCCTGTGTGCGTTAATATATAAGGTACGCGACTGCGCGCAACAAAAGAGAACATATCCGAATCCCATTCTCCTCCGGAAACATCGTTAATAACAACATCGCCGAACTGATTCACCACGCGCTCTGCCACCTTGCTGCGGAAGGTGTCTATCGAAAGCGGCATTTCCGAATAATGGCTTCGAATCGTACGTAGCGCCACTTCCAGACGACGGTATTCCTCGTCTTCCGACACCTCAACAGCCCCCGGACGTGTACTATACCCTCCAATATCCAACATAGAAGCCCCTTGCTGCACTGCCATAGTAACAGATGCCAAAACTTCCGCCTCTGTGCAAGAGGAACAATGAACAGAAAAACTATCAGGAGTGACATTAACGATACCCATCACGATTGGTTTGTCCCATTCTAAAAGTTGCTTCCCTATTCGAATAGAAAATTGCTGCATATTTCCGATTTCTTTCTTCGATGTTTGTGTTTATTTCGAAACAAATGGTATACCTTTTTTCGAAATCGGCTGCAAAGGTACAAAAAAAAAGCCATATTTCCATCCTAAAAGCGTATTATTTATGCAAAATAAGGCATTTTTTGCAAAAAAACGTATTTTTTAGAAAGATTTTTGCAAAAAGATTAGATTATTTCGAAAAAAAACCGTATCTTTGCGGGCTGAATTGTAAGAGTATCCCTTTTTTCTTCCCAAATATGGGTTTTCAACACGATGAAATGCTTGGGAAAAGAGATACAAAAACGCAATAAAAACGAAGTATAGTAAATTGAAGGATATG
>JAGCEW010000053.1 GCA_017650465.1 Paludibacteraceae bacterium | reverse complement strand
CTTGTGCACGCAAGTTTGCCGAAAACGGCTATCGACTTATCCTCAATGCACGCAACGCGGACAAACTCCAAGCAGTAGTGGACAGCCTTCAAAAAGAGTTCAATACCCCTGTACTCACACTCCTTTTTGATGTCCGCGACCGCGAAACAGCACGCCAAGCCATCCAATCCTTGCCCGCTGAATGGCGAGATATTGACGTCTTGGTCAACAATGCAGGACTCGCACTCGGCTTGGAAAAAGAGTTCGAAGGCGATTTTGACGACTGGGATACAATGATTGATACCAACATCAAGGCCCTTTTGTCCATCACCCGTTTTGTAGTGCCTATGATGGTCGAGCGCAATCGCGGACATATCATCAATATCGGCAGTGTCGCTGGCGATGCCGCCTATCCGAATGGTGCCGTTTATTGCGCCACCAAAGCTGCTGTCAAAACGCTCGGTGACGGACTTCGGATGGACCTCGTCAATACGCCTATCCGCGTGACGACCATCAAACCCGGATTGGTCGAAACCAATTTCTCGGTCGTTCGTTTCCATGGCGACCGGCAGCGCGCCGACAATGTCTATAAGGGCATCAAACCTCTCACAGGAAAAGATGTCGCCGAATGTGTTTGGTTCGCCGCTTCGGCACCCGAACACGTACAGATTGCTGAAGTGCTCGTCTTGGCTACCCATCAGGCATCGGGTTCTGTCATCTATCGCCAATGATGCAGGAGAAGAAGACCATCGGTGCGCTGTTCGACAGGATTGCCGCTTCGTACGATTCCCTCAACCACATCCTTTCCTTGGGTATCGACCGCGCTTGGCGTCGCAATGCCGTCAGGGAAATGCGGCCCGTTTCCGCACTCTTGGATGTCGCGGTGGGAACAGCTGATCTCACACTCGAAGTGTTGAAACAGCAGAAAGCCAAACGCATCCTCGGCATTGACCTCAGCGAAAAAATGATGGAGGTCGGAAGAAGCAAAATACAAAAGGAATTCCCCAACGCAGATGTCACATTCCAAAAAGCATCTGCCTTCGACATCCCTTTCCCGGACAACTCGTTTGGAGCCGTCACGTGTGCTTTTGGCGTACGCAATTTCTCCGACCTTGACTGTGGTTTGGAGCAGATGTACCGCGTGCTGGAGAATGGGGGCGAACTGATGATTTTGGAGCTGTCTTATCCCTCTTCGCGCCTCTTGGCATGGTGGTATGACTTGTATTTCTCGCATATTTTGCCGAGGGTGGGGGGATGTTTGAGTCGGGATAGGGCGGCTTATAACTATCTCAATCGCTCCGTCAAACATTTCATTTGGGGAGAGGAGATGTGTCAACATTTGCGAAACGTCGGATTCTCGCAAGTCACTTTCACACCGCTTACTTTCGGTATTGCCACTGTTTATCGCGCCTTTAAGTAACTTTTTCTGCATTTTTTGCCCAAACGCTTGCACACTTCAAAAAAAAGCACTACCTTTGCACCCGAATTTGCTAATTATGCTTTGGCAACTCATATTAACCATAAATCAACAAACAAAATGAAGAAATTCTTTTCAATCTTTGCTGCAGCCCTCATCGTCCTTGGTGCTGCATCATGCAAAAAGTCTGACAAGAACGACGAACCGAAGGACCCTGCCCAATTGACGGCTACTATCGATGTGTCTAATATTAAGACAGACGGCGCATTCATCTCCGTTACACCTTCTGACAATGAGCAAAAGTATGGCGTTATGATGGTAACGAGAGCGGAAGTCAACCAATTCCCAACGAAGAAAGCATATATTCAGTCCGAATTGGACATGCTGAAAGAGACGGGTTACACCTACGATAAACTGACAAAGAAAGAAGGATTCTATTCGGGTAAGTACACAGTTGAACGCACCGATTTGGCCAAAGAGACCCAGTATATTGTCTTGGTCTATCAGGTGGACAAGAACTTAGAAGTGAAGGGAGACCTATTGGCCTTCCGTACCTTTATCACACCATCGGATAAACCTCGAATGACCGTTGATATTGATGTCTATAACATTTATTGGTACTCTGCATCTATCACCTTCTCACCGTCTAATAGTCAGGAAATGTATGGTGTAAGTATATCAACAAGAACGAATCTCAATCAATTCCCATCGAAGGAAGCCTACCTCCGGTATGGGCTGACTTTGCTGAAAGAGCTGGGTTATACGTATGAAACACTGCTAAATTCGGGTGCATTCCATTGTGGTCCTTATACGTGGGAGAAGTATGAGACGTTCAAAGAGACGCATTATATCGTCATGGCTTATCAAGTGGACGAGGACTTGAACCTTATAGGGGATGTCTTGGCTGTTCATACATTCTGCACTCCGCCAAGAGTGGATACCTACTAATTAACCCTCAGGTCAAGTCACTGATTAACCTTCCGATTAATCAGTCACTTAACATATCAGCGCAGTCCTGCAACTTCCGCAGAACTGCGCTTTCTTTCTTCCTTTCACCTTTCAATTTTCAATTTCCCTTCGTGTTTGCCTCGAACAAGCCTGCGGTTTTCAATGTATGCTCAATGTATGCTCAATGGATGCTCAATGTATGCTCAATGTATGCTCAAGCATATTTCACCGATGTTTCATCGATATCTCACCCTGAAAACAACTGTCTTTCGACTTTTTTCTTTCGACTTTCGACTAAAAATAGCGTTTTTTTTGCGCTTTTATTTGCTTATGTCAAAAAAAAGTAGTAATTTTGCCGCGAATTTGTAGTGACCATACAATGACGGTGCAAAAGTGTAATATTTTGCAAGGCAAAAAGGGCCTTATCTTTGGGGCGCTCGATGAGCGTTCCTTGGCATGGCACGTTGCCAAACGATGCATGGAATGCGGCGCCGATATCGTGCTGACCAACACACCGCAAGCCCTCCAATTAGGTACCTTGCCCAATCTGGCACAACAGGCGGGTGTTCCCATTGTGCCTTGCGATGCTACCGACATCAACGACATCCGTCATTTGCTCACCCAAGCACAAACCCTCTTAGGAGGCTCCATAGATTTCGTGCTGCACTCCGTAGCACAAAGCCTCAACCTCCGTCGCCACAGGACTTACGAAAAGGTCAATTACGACTATTTCCTCAAGACGCTCGATATATCCGCCCTCAGTCTGCACAAGATCTTGCAGGCTGCCCTTGATATGAACGCCATAAGCCAAGGAGGTAGTGTGGTCACACTCACGTATCTCGCTTCCGAACGCTACCTGTATGGCTACAACGATATGGCAGATGCAAAAGCCATGTTGGAGTCTATCGTCCGCCAAATGGGCGCCATCTACGGCACCGCGCACGGAGTACGTGTCAATGCCATTAGTCAATCTGCTACCAATACCAAAGCCGGTACACAGTGGGACGAACAAGCCTGTTTCTCACGCTACGTGAATGACCTCTCACCGCTCGGCGCTGCCGATGCCGACGACTGTGCGGACTTATGCGTCACCCTCTTCTCTGACTTTACACGAAAAGTCACAATGCAAACCATCTACAACGATGGAGGGTTTGCACACACAATGCTCACCGGACAACTCATGAGTGAATTTAGAAATACAATCGACAATTAAACCAACATAACACAATGACTCTTTCTCTGGATCAATTGTGCAAAGCCGTCTATACGAACGAGCCTATCCGTCTCTCTGACGAGGATAGAAAAGCATTGGAGAACTGCCATCAGTTCCTCTCCTCCTTCGCAAGCGACAAGGTCATCTACGGAATCAACACAGGTTTCGGACCCATGGCGCAGTGGCGCGTGGACGACCGGTTCCTCACCGAACTCCAATTCAATATCATCCGAAGCCACTCCACAGGTGCAGGAACAGCGCTTGCCGACGAATACGTCAAAGCAGCTATGATCGCCAGACTCGGAAGCTTTATGCAATGTCGTAGCGGTATTCATCCCGAAATGGTTGAACTCCTCATAGAATTTATCAACCGCAATATCATTCCCTTCATCCCGGAGCATGGCAGTGTCGGCGCAAGCGGTGACTTGGTACAACTGGCGCACATCGCCTTGTGCCTTATTGGAGAAGGACAAGTGCACTACAACGGTGAGTGGCTCCCAACACGGCAAGTGATGGAGAAATGCGGACTCCGTCCCGCAACTATCCACATCCGAGAAGGACTCAGTGCTACCAACGGTACAAGTGTCATGACAGGAATCGGGGCTATCAATCAACTGCACGCCGAGAACCTACTTCATTGGGCAATTCTTACCAGCGTCTGGATGAACGAAATAGCCGAGTCCTACGACGACTGTATATCCGCTCCGCTTAACGAATGCCGACGACACTACGGACAGCAGTACATAGCTGAAGAGATGCGACGTATAGCCGCTACAAGTGGGTGCCTCAAGAAACGCGAACACGCACTCTACGATAGTGGACACAGCGATGTGAAAGTGTTCAGAGACAAGGTACAGGCCTACTACTCGCTACGCTGCACACCACAAATACTGGGACCGATCTATGAAACCCTACAGAACGCACGTCGCATCATCGAAGAAGAACTGAACTCTGCCTCCGACAATCCTATAGTGGACCCCGAAAACCAAAACGTCTTCCACGGCGGTAATTTCCACGGAGACTACATATCACTCGAAGAAGACAAAGTGAAAATAGCACTCGTGCGACTCACTATGACAGCCGAACGACAACTCAACTACCTCTTCCACGACCGAATCAACGGAATACTTCCGCCATTCCTCAATATGGGAACGCTCGGCTTGAACTACGGAATGCAAGCTTGTCAGTTCACTGCTACCAGTACCACGGCAGAAAGTCAGACACTCGCAATGCCGAACTACGTACACTCTATACCCAACAACAACGACAATCAGGATATCGTCTCTATGGGCACCAACTCAGCCTTGCTATGTAGACATGTCATAGAGAATACCTACCAGGTAATGGCAATCCTAACGATGGCATTAGCACAAGCCACTGACTGCTTGAATCTCCGTCAACGCCTGAGTGAGCGCACCGGATACGTATACGACAATATACGTCGCCTCACGCCTACCGTGCTCGAAGATACACCCTTCTACGAGGATATCACGAAAGTGGAACAATACTTGAAGCAAACCATCTAAGATGACCCTCTTTCCGGACATAGAAAAACGCTATACCACAGAGCAGTTCTCTGCCGCCGAAGCACAACAACTGGCACACGTTTATTCGTGGGGACCCGTGGTGTTCCAAGTAGCAAGGTTGATGCGTAAATACGGTATTTTTGCCCTATTGGACAAGGCAGACAAAGGACTGACAATAGACGAAATAGCCGAACAAACCCACCTAACCAACTATGCCGTAAAGTGCCTTCTGGAAGCCTCGCTCACAATGCAAACGGTACTCATAGACACCGCCACCGACCGTTATACCCTCTCCAAAGTAGGATGGTTCCTTCTCAAAGACGATATAATATCGGTCAATATCGATTTCAACCACGATGTGAACTACGAAGGATTCTTCTTGCTGGACAAAGCCCTGGAGACAGGTAAACCCGTCGGACTGAAGCACTTTGGTGACTGGCCGACACTCTACGAGGGACTCAGTAGGCTGCCCGAAGATGCGAAGCGCTCTTGGTTTGCGTTCGACCACTACTATTCTGACCACTCCTTCGCCGAAGCCTTAAACATCCTCCTTGCCCGTAATAGCCGACACATATTGGATGTGGGGGGCAACACGGGGAAGTTCGCGCGCTTCGTAACGGAACGGGTTCCCGATGCCGAAGTCACTATTTGCGACTTGCCTCAACAACTGCAAATGATGCGCACCGAATGTGTGGGACACATAGGCGAAAACCGGATTCACGGACACGAAATGAACCTCTTGGCCCCACAAGCGTCCTTCCCCGCAACACAGCGCTTTGATGCCATCTGGATGAGCCAGTTCCTCGACTGCTTTAGCGAGAAGCAAATAGTGTCCATCCTTCGCCGGGCAGCAGATATATTGGACGATAAGAACCGTCTGTATATCATGGAAACCCTATGGGACCGACAGAAGTACGCGCCGGCCGCGTTCTGCCTAACAATGACAAGCCTCTACTTTACCGCTATGGCGAATGGAAATAGTAAAATGTATAACACCGATGATCTTTCCCGACTTATCCGACAGGCCGGTCTGACTATCGAGACCGTCTGCGACAATGTAGGAATGGGAGGACATAGTGTCCTAATCGTAAAAAAATAAAAACATTTATGGATAGAAAAGATGTAATAGAAAAAGTCAACAGGTTTCTGGTAGAAGACTTTGAAATTGATGCTGAACTGCTTGTCGAAACCAATACCATCAAACAGGATATTGGTATTGATAGCTTGGATATGGTGGACATCATTGTTCGCGTGAACGAAGAGTTCGGCTTCAAACTCGAAAAACAAGAACTGGCAACGGTTAAGACCTTAGGCGAATTCTACGACCTTGTGCTGAGCCATGTCGGATAAAGAGTGGTCAGGACGGACTGGTGGTACACAGGGGATGCAACAAAGTCTGATTAGTATCTTCCGACATTTCCCACCTTGGGTCGTGTATCCGATTGTATGGATATGGATTTGTTTCTATATCCTCTTTGCTCCTGCAGGTAGACGTGGTATATGGCACTACTGGCATCACCGTCTCGGCTATGGATGGTGGAGTTCTGTCCTTAATCTCTATCTCAACTATCTGGAGTTCGGAAAAGTAATTATGGACCGCTTTGCAGCCTATGCCGGTAGAAAGATTCATATCCGCGTAGAAGGACAGAACATCCTCGATCGTGTCATGAATGGCAATTCCGGTGTCATTGTTCTCAGTACCCACATAGGCAATCAGGAACTGGCTGGCTATTCCTTCCACGCGCCTAAGCCAATGTACGTACTTAGCTACTTGGGGGATACACAAACCGTCAATGAAAACCGACGCAGAAAGTTCGAGCAGATGCACTTACACATCATTCCTATGAAATCCGACGGAAGTCACGTGCTGGAAATGCATAACGCCTTAAGCGAAGGAAACATACTCTCCGTGCACGCCGACCGCCTGTTCTATAACACCAAAGCCATCTATGCACCCATATTAGGACAAGAAGCAGCGTATCCCGAAGGACCGTTCCGTATAGCCGTAGCAGAAGCTGTACCTGTCGTCTCACTTTTTATGATGCGTGAAGGGGCAGATACTTACACATTGTACGTAAGGCAATTGTCAGACGGACAGTGGACGGGTACTTCTCCAAAGGAACAAGTGTGTACCTTGTTGCAAAGATATATCGCGGCCAATGAAGAAATGCTGCATAAGTATCCTCGTCAGTGGTTCCATTTTTATGAATTTTGGAAATAAAACAAATGGTATATTTGCACACAGGATATATGATTACGCCCTTGGGCGAAGGCATCGCAGCCAACCTGAAAGCCGTTCAGGAAGGGAAAACATGTCTCTGTATGCATAGCAACGTCCACGGAGAAACACTCGTAGAACCCGTTATGGCATCGCTGCTCGACGAAGAACGATATAAGATAGAAGGCTTTACCCTCTTCGAAAGTTTGTGTATCCATGCCATTAACGGAGCAAAAGCATCTACAACGCTCAACCTTCAGGACGAACATTGTATATTCATCCTTTCCTCCACCAAAGGCGATATATGGGAGTCGATGGCTACCTCTGCCAAACGAATAAGCTCTTGGTTTGGCAATCCGAATCAACCCATAGTGGTATCCACGGCTTGCACATCGGGTGTCTCTGCACAAGTAGCTGCTTGGCGACTCCTGGACAATACCCGTTATACTACCGCAGTAATTGTAGGCTGTGATGTACAAAGCGAGTTTATTGTCAGTGGCTTTCAGAGCTTTCACGCTTTGAGCAATGCCAAGTGTGCACCGTTTGACAAAGAACGGGACGGCCTCAATGCCGGTGAAGCAGCAGTTTGTATGATCCTTTCCACACAGCCTTCTCCCGAAGGATGGACACTACAGGGAGGAAGCATTCACAACGATGCAAACCATATTTCCGGTCCAAGCAGAACAGCCGAAGGAAGTCTGCGCTGTCTCAACGATGCCTTGGAACTAATCCCTGTGGATGATTTGGCAGTCGTTTCCGTACATGGAACCGGAACCGTCTATAACGATGAGATGGAATCGATAGCCCTCCATCGTGCTGGATTAGATACAATTCCGGTCACGGCGCTAAAAGGTAACTATGGGCACACGATGGGCGCTGCGGGACTGCTGGAAACCCTCCTGACCCTTTATGCTTTAGAGCAAGGTATCATACTGCCTACCAAAGGCTATCACCAACAAGGTACAACCTGGCCTGTGGCAGTCTCTACTCAGATCCGTCACACCAATCGAACATCTTTTATCAAACTCTTAAGCGGCTTTGGAGGAGTCAATGCTGCCGTGGTATGGACCAAGCAAAAAACATGGCACTCCGTGGCAGAAATTACGCTCACGCCCCCCACTGACCTGACAGCTATCTACCGACAAAAGGTAAATGCATATCCTAAGTTCTTTAAAATGGATTTAATGTCCAAGTTGGGCTTCTTAGGAGTGGAGTGCCTGTTGGAGAAAGTAAGAGAGATAGAACCTGGTTTTACTTTCGATACGGAGCACACCGCACTGATAGTCGCCAGCCGTTCAGCATCCCTTAAAAACGATAGAGACTACTGGAATACAATACAAGACAAACAAAACTACTTCCCCTCTCCCTCGCTCTTTGTATATACCTTACCCAATATCGTTGCGGGAGAAATAGCCATCAGGCATCACCTCATGGGTGAGACATCCTGTTACGTCTTGCCCGATGAACAAGCTCTGGAACCTATTCTAAACTCTTTTATGTCCACCACAAAGGCGCATCAATTGCTCATCGCGTGGGTGGAATGTGAAACAGATGAAAAATATAATGCACATATAAGATTACTGATAAAAAAATAAACGTATGGAAGATCTGAAGTTAGAATTAAAACGGCAAATCATTGAGGTCCTTAATTTGGAGGATATGCAGCCATCCGATATAGAAGATGCTGCACCCCTTTTCGGAGAAGGACTGGGATTAGATTCCATAGATGCGCTTGAACTCATCATGATCATGGACAAGCATTATGGCATCAAATTCTCCAGCAAAGAGGAGTCGAAAGCCGCATTGGCAAGTGTTGATGCTATGGCTTCATATATACAGCAACACCGCACTAAGTAATGCAGATAGCCATCACTGGCATAGGAATTGTTTCTGCGCTGGGTATAGGCGTAGAGGAGAATCGCAAGCATTTGTTTGCGGGGAGTTCGGCATTGTCTCGCCCCACCATCTTACCTACCGTACATCGTGAATGGCCGGTTGGGGAAGTGCCGATGACCAATGCAGAACTGGCGGAAATAGCAGAAGTGAAGAATAAAATCTATTGTCGGAACGTGTTACTGGGACTTGTAGCCCTTCAGCAAGCATTGGCTTCTGCCGCAATAGACGAGGCAGACAAAAGCGAAATGCCCCTCATCAACGGTACAACGGTCGGAGGAATGGATCTCACCGAACAGTATTATTCCAATTGGCTGAACGGCAATACGGATACATTGCACTTAATCCGGCAGCACGAAGCCGCAGAAACTTCCCGTTTATTAGCACTGGAGACGGGACTGGGTGAAACCGTCACCATTTCTACAGCCTGTTCTTCTGCTCTCAATGCACTCATTCGTGGAGTGGCTATGTTGCGCACAGGCGCAGTTCGAAAAGTAGTAGTAGGCGGCACGGAAGCAATGACCATCTTTCATCTGAATGGCTTTGCTTCATTAGGAATACTCTCGGAGCATATTTGTCGACCATTTGCACCGGACCGCGATGGTATCAATTTAGGCGAAGGTGCGGCATATCTGGTATTGGAGGACGCCGAATGTGCCCGTTGGCGTGGAGCACATATCTATGGTTACATCGCAGGATGTGCAAATTGCTGCGATGCCTACCATCAAACAGCTTCTTCTCCCGATGGAGACGGTGCTTATGCAGCAATGTCCGCAACGCTGGATATGGCTGGACTCATTCCCTCACAAGTCCCCTATATCAACGCACACGGTACAGCCACTCCGAACAACGATGCCAGCGAATGGCGTGCAATAGAGCGCTTTTTCGGCGAACAACTACCCATAGTGGAGTCAACGAAATCGCTAACCGGACACACCACTTCTGCTAGCGGAAGTATAGAAGTCGTCTTTTCTCTCTTTAGAATGGAGCAACAGCAATATGACTTTGCTCTTTCCAATGCGTTTGGATTTGGGGGAAACGATAGTAGCGTGCTCCTTAGTCGTCATCCTATGGATTTGCCGGAAAACAATCAGGAAGGAGTTCTGCACACTACAGATATATACATAAGTGCAGGGGAAAAAGAGTATAAGACATTGATACCGGCAATGCAAGCACGTCGCATGACACCACTTATCCGGCAGTTGCTTGTCGTTGCACACGAAGCACTTTCTAAGGCTGGTATCAGCACACCGGAAGGTATCGTTGTCGGAACCCGCTTGGGGGGAATGCTTCCTACGGAACAACTCCTGGCACAATTGGTGGAGATAGGGGAACATGATTTCAGTCCGGCGCAGTTTATGAATTCTACGCATAATAGCGCAGCCGGAACCTTGGCGCGCAGTCTGCAATGCCGTGGGTATAACACAACAGTAGTGTCTTCTTCCGACACATTTGCTGAAGCAAAAGAAGATGCTATGCTGATGCTTCGCAACAGTAACGTCAAGTCTATGCTGGTATGCTCTATTGATGAGGTGGGGGAAACCTGGAGACATCTCTTGGACGCGGAGAAAATTTCGGTTACAAACAAAGTAAAAGCACAACTGTTATGGCTCGACTGATACTTCTTTCTCTATTCCAGAGTCTGTTGCTTTGTGGCGGACAAATGCTGCTGAAGGTCGCAGTACTTCACATGGATAAAACATTGTCATGGGCAGCATTCTTTGTGCACTCGGTATTAATGAATTGGTGGCTGTTGGGATGTGGTGTACTGATGACAGGTGCTGGATTATTATGGATGTATATCTTGCGTCACTTTCCCTTTGCAAGTGCTTATCCGTTGACTGCCCTTAGTTTTGTTTTCGGAACATTGGGGGCGATGTGGTTCTTTCACGAAACTGTTCATTGGCAGCATTGGCTGGGAATAGTGTTCATCCTGGCGGGTTGTTTTTTGGTAGCCAAATAAATGAAGTTTATGCGATATCCTATAGTCACCATATTACTTATATGTTCCACTTGTTTGCCGGCTCAAGTGGAGATCGCACGAATCCGTTCGGCCGAGTCTCCTTTTCGGCAAACGCGTACCTCAACCATGTTACTTACTCCGCAACAGGTCACGGGGCAGTTTGGCTACATCGCTCCGGATAGTATCGCGTGGAAGTATCAGGAAAATACATCTATCCATATACCTCAACAGATGCTGCAGCTTATCCGTCAGTCGGTTAGCGGAGATATATTGGCAATCCAGCGCAACTTTCAAATGGAGTGGGAGGGACGTAAGTTAAGTCTCCGACCTTCCAAAAAGCAAATACAGCGCTTTTTTCGACTTATACGAATTGAGTTTACACAGGATGGGGTCGCGAAGACTGTAGAATTGTTTGAACCGAATGGAGATAAAACGGAAATAGAGTTTACAAACATGAAATACGAACTATTATGAGGCGGGTGGTAATAACAGGATTAGGCATTTATTCCTGTCTTGGACAGACGTTGGACGATGTAACAAAATCATTATATGAGGGACGTTCCGGAATAGGTTTGGACAGCGCTCGAAAAGAGTTTGGTTTTCGTAGTGCACTAACGGGATTATTGCCTGTGCCGGATTTGAAAAACTTCCTCAGTCGACACGATCGTGCTATGATGCCCGAACAGGCCAAGTACGCTTATTGTGCCACACGGGATGCTTTTCTATATGCACACATCGATGAAGATATATTGAAAAAGGAAACGGTAGGACTCATCTACGGGAACGATTCTTCTGCTGAACCGACTGTCAAATCAATTGATCGCGTTCGGGAATTGAAGGACACCACACTCTGTGGAGCAGGAGCAATATTCCAATCCATGAACTCAACGGTTACAATGAATCTGGGGTGCCTTTTTCATTTACGGGGTATCAACTTGACACTCTCTGCAGCTTGTGCCAGTGGAAGTCATGCCATCGGTCTGGGGGCTCTCCTCATCCGTAATGGTTTGCAAGATATAGTGGTAACAGGCGGTGCGCAAGAGGTGAATATGATGGGAGTCGCTTCGTTTGATGGTATATCAGCATTTTCTGTACATGAAACAGAACCGGAGAAAGCTTCGCGTCCGTTTGATCGTGACAGGGATGGATTGGTGCCTTCTGGTGGAGCCGCTACGGTTATATTGGAGGAATATGAACACGCTGTTCGTCGCGGAGCGCCTATTATTGCAGAAGTTATTGGCTATGGTTTCTCGTCTAATGGTGATCATATTTCCATTCCTAACGTGGATGGGCCCGCTCGCTCTTTGGAAATGTCAATCCGAACTGCGGGTATTCGTTTAGAGGAAATAGGATACATCAATGCCCACGCAACTTCTACACCGGTCGGAGATGCCAATGAAGCCAAGGCTCTCTATCGCGTTTTTGGCGATACACCCATACCGATCACTTCTACTAAGTCTCAAACAGGGCATGAAATGTGGATGGCAGGAGCCAGTGAAGTCATCTATTCATTGTTGATGATGAAGCATGATTTCATTGCCCCTAACCTTAATTTCGAGAATCCGGATGAAGATAGTTCAAAATTGTATATTCCTGCCACCAGAATAGAACATCAATTCCAGACATTTTTAACTAACTCCTTCGGCTTTGGAGGTACCAACTCCACTTTGGTCATCCGTTCTTTATGAATAGACAATACACATATGAACAAATAGAGCAACTCATTCCACAACGTGCGCCTATTAAGATGATTGACAGTGCTGTGTCTGTTGAAAATCTAAGCGTACAGACCTCCTTATTGGTTAGGGATTCGAATTGGTTCTATTCGGATGGATATTTGTTGGAAGCCGGATTGGTAGAGCATATCGCCCAATCTGCTGCGGCTATGGTTGGGATGAAAAACGAGGATGCCCCGAAAGAGGGATATATAGGTGATATTAAGAATTTCAAGGTTTCGCGTCTTCCTCGCCTCGGTGAACTCATTCAGAGTCGGGTCATGGTAATTGCCCAATTGGATTCTATTACCATGGTGGAAGCGGAATCGAAAATAGGTAATGAACTCGTTGCTTCGGCACAAATGAAAGTCTTTTTGGCAGAGTAAGGGTTATGCTAGACTATAGTCGTATAATATCAGAAAATATCAACGAGAAACAGGCTGTATTCCTCATCGAATTATTACCATCATGTCCTGTTTATGAAGGTCACTTTCCTGGTAATCCTATAGCTCCGGGAGCGTGCACTATAGAAATGGTTCGGCAGTGTGCATCTATAGCTTTGCAACGCGAAGTCCGAATAACAGGAATTCGACACTGTAAATTCATACAATTATTGCGTCCCGGTACTCCCAAAATCTTAACCCTACAACTATCGTGGCAAGATAATATACTAAATGCTGTGGTTCTTGCGGAAACAGAGATAGCGATACAACTTAAGATGGATATTCGATGAAGCATATTGTTGTCATAGGAGCAGGGCTTGGCGGATTGGAAGTCGCATACCTTTGTGCCAAGCGTGGTGACAAGGTAACAGTCTTTGAACGTGGATTGCAACCCGGCGGATGTTTGCAGACATTTTGTCGGGATGGACAGGTCTTCGAAACGGGATTTCACATTGTTGGAGGACTAACAAAAGGTTCGATTTTGTATCATCGGTTTGCAGATTTGGATATGTTGGATCTTCCTTGGCAGGAAGTTGGATGCCAGGAGGTGTTCTTGGGAGAAAACCATTATTCTTTGCCCTGTGGAGAGAAGGCTTTTCAGCGGGCATTGAATGACTATTTCCCTCAATCGGAGCAAGAAATTGCTGCATATATGAGCGAAATAAGGGAGATTGCCCTTTCTTCTGCAGAAACAGCAGTCCATTATTGGAAACAATCTGCTTATGAGTGGCTTTCTCGGACCATTAGCAATCCTCAACTTCAGCAGTTACTTGCTTCGACATCTTTGCTTATGGAGATGGACAAGGATAGTCTTTCTTTGTTTGAATATGCAGAGATTATGTATGGTTTCGTCTGTTCTGTCTATCGTTTGAATGGCGGAGGAAAGACGTTGGTGAATCATCTTGTTTCCGGTATTAGACACATGGGAGGAGAGGTGCTATGCAATAGATCCGTAATAGGTCTCCTGGAGCACGAACGTCAAGTCATCGGAGTGCAGTTGGAATCCGGAGAGACTATGGATGCAGATGAAGTAGTTTCTTCTCTTCATCCGGCTTTGACAATGAGTCTTTTGGCAGACAATACGATGATGCGTTCCGTGTACCGTCGCCGCCTTTCGGAACTTAAGAATACACAGGGTATCTTCACCGTCAACATTCGTTTGCGCAAAGATGTTTTGCAAACGTCCGCATGTCCCGTATATGTCCATCGGGAAAACTCCAATTGCTGGCAAACAACGGGTACATCCGTTGACCATGTTATGCTATATTTTTATTCGAATGGTGAAGCACTGGATATCTTGACTCCTCTTGCGTGGTCAAAAGTTTCTTCCTGGCAAGGAACGAGACAAGGTCATCGTGGAGAAAACTATTTACATTTAAAGCATAGTCTTGCAGAAGAGTGTGTTTCTTTGGCGTGCAAGGTGGAACCGCAACTCCGAGATGCAATAATCGAATATTGGACATCAACGCCTCTTTCCTGGACGTCCTATACTGCCTCTCCGGAAGGTGCTGCGTTTGGTACGCGTAAGGATTATCACGCTATTGATACTTCTCTATTATCTCCTCGCACGCCACTTAATGGACTGTTTCTGACGGGACAGTCGCTGGCTTTGCACGGCATCATGGGAACAACAATGGCTGCTTTCGAAACAATGAAGTATTTGTAATATCGTAAATATAGAAAGAGTATGGAATATGCACTCATTACAGGCGCAAGCCGTGGTATAGGTCGAGCTATTGCACAGCGTTTGGCACGAGATGGCTTTCCTGTGCTTATCAATTATCGTCAGAACAATCAAGAAGCTGTCAATACGCTTCGTGCCGTTGAAGAAGCGGGAGGACATGGAGAACTATTGCGTTTTGATATTTCCGATGCCGCTGAGGTCGCAAATGCATTGGATGGATGGAAACACGCCCATCCTGACGATACTATCTCTGTGTTGGTAAATAATGCAGGTGTCCGCAAAGACGAATTGATGGTGTTTATGGAGCAGTCTTCTTTTGAGGATGTGCTGCAAACCAACCTATTCTCCTTCTTTTATGTCACTCGTGCATTGTTGCCGGATATGCTTCGTCATCGTTATGGACGTATTGTCAATGTGGCTTCACTCTCCGGATTGAAAGGATTACCCGGACAAGTCAATTATTCCGCCTCCAAGGGGGGACTCATTGCTGCCACCAAAGCGCTTGCACAGGAGGTGGCTAAACGAAAGATCACAGTTAATGCAGTCGCTCCAGGCTTCGTTCGTACCGACATGGTAGATGGGTTGGATGAAGCCGCTCTTGTCAAACAGATACCCATACAGCGTTTTGCCGAACCTGAGGAAGTGGCATCTGTGGTTGCTTTCCTGGCATCAAAGGACGCATCGTATATCACGGGTGAATGTATCAGTATTAATGGCGGATTGTACACATGAAGACTTGTGCCCTCATACCTACGTATAATAATGTCAACACCATTCGCGATGTTGTATCTCGCACATTGACTTTTCTGCCTGTAATCGTCGTGGCAGATGGTTCTTCGGATGGCACGCTTGAGGTCGTGCAAGGTATACAGAATGCGAATCTTACCATCGTTGCATATCCTGTCAATCGTGGAAAGGGTTATGCTCTCAAGCAGGGCTTTTTGAAAGCGAAGGAATTGGGCTATACGCATGTTGTTACCTTAGATGCCGATGGGCAGCACTATCCGGAAGACATACCTTTGCTTTTGCGTATGTCACGTGTGCGCTCTGATGCTATTATTGTGGGAAGCCGTCGGCTCCAGCAGGCAAATATGCCACGCAAGAATACCTTTGCTAATCGCTTCTCCAACTTTTGGTTTGCATTGCAGACTGGTCTCCGATTGCCGGATACGCAGACGGGGTTCCGAGTCTATCCGCTTGATGGTATTCACGGGCTTTGGTGTCTTCCGCCGCGTTACGAGGCAGAACTGCTCTTGTTGGTACTTTCTGTCTGGGCATTGACACCGGCCATTCCCGTGCCGGTTCGTGTCTATTACCCGCCGAAAGAGGAAAGAGTGTCCTTTTTCCGTCCGGGTATAGACTTTACGCGTATTTCTATTATGAATACCATCCTTTGTGTACTGGCTGTGGTGTACGGACTTCCTCGCAGGTATGCAAGAACGGCTTATTGGGGAACGTTGTTCATCCTATATGTCATAGCGGAACATCTATATGTGCCGTTATATCTCATCTTTGTCAGGCATAATGCGCAAGCAAAGCTGCGTGCACATTTGTCAAGAACAGCACTTCGTTATCTACACTCTTTTCCTGGCGCGCCATATAATGTATATGCCGCTCCTGACGCAGAGCCGATTGATCCGACTGAGCCTGCCATCTATATTGCCAACCACACATCGTTGTTAGATACTTTGGTAGTTTTGTCATTGCACGACAAAATGGTTCTTGTCGGAAAGGATTCGGTGTTGAACAATCCGTTCTTTGGCTTGGCAGCTCGTATGTTGGGTGTCATTGCGGTCGGGGAGGGAATCGATACCATGCTTCCGCGGTTACAACAATACGTTCGTGAAGGATATTCTATTTCTATATTCCCGGAGGGAACACGTTCGCTGACGGGGGATTTGCTGCGTTTTCATAGAGGAGCATTTTATGTCGCAGAGCAGTTGCGCTTGCCTATACGCCCCATTGTGTTACGTGGTTTTTTGGCCGCGTTGAGTAAGACTCCGTTCTTGGTCGGAGTGCCGAAGGAATTGGCTGTTACTGTCAAACCGCTTATCCGTCCGGAAGACGCATCTTATGGGGTAGGGTATCGCGAACGGACAAAACAAATATATAACTGTTACAAAGATTGGATATGCGAATAAGACTTATTTTGATATTACTGTCATTTACTTCGGCGTTGTGTGCCGCAAGTCGTATTACACCTTTCTTGGCGGATTCTGCTCATAACACGGGGATTGCTGTTGTGGTTTGTCCCGGAGGAAGTTATTCGTGGCTGGATATGAAAACCGAAGGTATAGGAGTCGCTAAATGGTTGCAGAGTAACGGTATCAATGCGTATGTCCTTCGGTATCATGTGGCAACTGTAGCGGCATATATCACGGGCTTTCGTGTTTTAGGCACCGGACCCAAATATCCCGATATGTTGGATGACGTGGAAGAGGCACTTCGCTATGTGTACGAACATGCGGAACAAGACCATGTTGACCCGCGCAAAATAGGCGTAATGGGCTTCTCGGCGGGAGGGCATCTCACGATGAGTGCGTATGCCTATAATCGCACCGTTTATCGTCCCGCTTTTCTCTGTCCGGTTTATCCTGTTGTAACGATGTCTCACCCTGTGTTCACGCACCGTCGCAGCCGGCGTGGGGCGTTGGGTGTATGGGGGCAGTTCTCGGACACGATGCGCGATTCGCTGTCCGTCGAAAAACATATCACGGCCGATTGTCCGCCGGTGTTCCTCGTCAATTGTGAGGATGACCCTGTTGTGCGATATCAGAATTCGGTGTTGCTTGACTCGGCACTGACCGCCAATGCGGTTCCTCACCGCTATCTGCGTTACCGAACGGGCGGACATGGTTTTGGCGCATCGGAGACAAAAGGAACGGAAGAATCAAGACAATGGAAAAACGAGTTTTTACAATGGATATTGAATTTGAATCTGTAGAACGTATCAAGGCCTATCAGGAGGAACTCCTTGCCCGTCAGTTGGAGTATTTGGCCGAGCATTCTCCTTACTATCGGGAACTCTTCTCCCGTAATCGGATTGACATCTCCTCTGTTACGCATCTCGAGGATTTGGCGCGTCTGCCTTTCACCGAGAAAGCCGATTTGCAGCGTCGTAACTGGGATTTTCTCTGTATCCCGCGTGAGCAGATTATTGATTATATCACCACTTCCGGCACCTTGGGTGACCCTGTCACCTTTGGTTGTTCCGAACGGGATTTGCAGCGCTTGGCGTTTAATGAGCATAAGTCGTTTGCTTGTGCAGGCCTTGGTAAGGGCGATGTGTTGCAGCTGATGACCACCATTGACAAACGCTTTATGGCGGGGCTGGCCTATTGGTTGGGCATCCGTGACCTGGGTGCGGGTATTATCCGTGTGGGGAATGGTGTGCCGGAGTTGCAATGGGATACCATTATGCGGTTGCATCCGACGGCCATTATGTGTGTGCCTTCTTTCATTCTCCGTCTCATCGAATATGCGGAGCAGAACGGCATAGACTATCGCCATTCCTCTATTCGCAAGATTATCGGCATCGGCGAAGGACTGCGTAATCAGGACTTCTCGCTTAATCTACTCGGACAGCGGATTCACGAGAAGTGGCCTGAAGTGCATCTTTTTGCCACCTATTCTTCTACGGAGATGTCTGCCACTTTCTCGGAATGTGAGTTCGGATGCGGCGGACATGTTCATCCCGAACTTATCATTGTTGAGATTATCGGCGATGACGGTATGCCTGTCCCGGACGGTATGCCGGGCGAGGTGGTTATCACCACTTTAGGCGTGGAGGCTATGCCGTTGCTGCGTTTCCGCACGGGTGATATTGCTGCCAAGGTGGTGGAGCCCTGCCGTTGCGGACGTCATTCCTACCGCCTTACGCGTTTGCTCGGTCGGAAAAACAATATGCTCAAGCTCACAGGAACCTCTTTTTATCCGCCTGCCATGTACGATGTTTTGGACAACACGCCTTTTGTCCTGAACTATGTAGTGGTTGCGCGCACGTCTTCTTCGGGCACGGACGATGTGTTAGTG
>JAGCEW010000052.1 GCA_017650465.1 Paludibacteraceae bacterium | reverse complement strand
GGAAATACAACTACTATTTTTGAAAAAGAACCGCGCAGACGTTGTGGCTTGCTGAAGAAGAGAAAGGAAATACAACAGCATAAACAGCACGCAATTCCATTTCACGTTGTGGCTTGCTGAAGAAGAGAAAGGAAATACAACTCACTAACGTATGTATGAGTATGTGAAGCAGTTGTGGCTTGCTGAAGAAGAGAAAGGAAATACAACCCCAAAGATAAAATCACGTATCGTGCGTGGTTGTGGCTTGCTGAAGAAGAGAAAGGAAATACAACTTGTGTCAGGACGGAAAAGTGAACCAAAGGTTGTGGCTTGCTGAAGAAGAGAAAGGAAATACAACTACACTTTCGGCATGCCGTCTGCGTCCGTCGTTGTGGCTTGCTGAAGAAGAGAAAAGAAATACAACGACGATGCTCGACTACCTATAATCTTGCAAGGTATAATAAAAAAGATGTGGCACTTTGGCACTTTCTGCCGGAACGCTCTTTGTTTCAGTTCGTTATGCATAAAAACGAAAGTGCCAAAGTGTCAAAGTGCCATGTGCAAAAGACAATACTTATTGGCACCCGGATACGAAGTTGGAATGAACGTAAACCAATCAGGAACCACTCAGGAACTGGTCTGTAACCGATGCGAGTAGCGGCAACCAATGGAAAATGTCGGTAGTCGTGTCGGTAGTTAAGAGAACAATACAAGTGCCGGATGGTGGGAGTTATTATCGTCCCGTATCTGTCCCGTATCTGTCCCGTAGGTCGCTCGTAGGTCGCAAGTAAACGGCCTCTCTTTTGAGGGTGCCTACCTTATCACTCCGTTACCACTCAGGTCTGTTACAGGAGTATGCAAAATGTATATTTGTAGTAATTTCGGCCCTCCCTGCTGCTTTTAGAGCGCAGGGGCCCGCCGAAAGTACGTTCGCACCCTTGTGCGAACAGTAAATAAATACGTGCCGAGTCTTCAAAAACAAGCTTTCTGCGACTTTTGCACGTTTTTATTTGCATATTCCAAATATTTGTTGTACCTTTGCAGGGTGAAATGTACGTATATAGATCTAACAAACACCAATCTCAGCACTTTACCAACATAGAAGACTATGATACACATCCTTTCTTCCTCTTTGCACCAAGAGGCGCTCAAAATGCCATTTGATATAGATGCGCAGTTCGCAAACAAGCATCAGATAGTAGCTGTACTAACAGGCGGTACAGAGAATCAATTTGTGGAACTGTTGTCTCGTCACGCTGTCGACCTGAGAGAACCGGTCTATCTGGTGGTAAGCGGGCAAAGCAACTCACTCGCCGCCAGTCTGGAGATCTTAACGTATATTCGTCAGCACGGCGGTAGAGGTATTATTGTGGATGACCCCTCCCAACTGGACTGTTCCATCCGTTTGGGCGTAGTAGGTGAGCCGTCCGACTGGCTGATAGCCTCCGGCGTGGATGAGACCCGTTTGCGCGAACGGCTTCACACGGAACTGGTGCGTATTCCGATAGAAGCGATAACGCGTTTGGGCGTAGTGGATGGCGGATTGAAAGGCGCGGAGCAAATCTATCATCGCCTGAAGGAAGTGGTGGATGAGAATCGTCTTGACGGTGTGACATTGCGTTGTTTTGATTTGCTGACGACCGTTCGTAACACGGGTTGTATAGCACTATCCAGACTGAACGACGAAGGCATCCCTGCAGCGTGCGAAGGCGACATACCCGCTTTGCTAACGATGCTGATGGCTCAACGCTTAACCGGCTGTGCGGGTTTCCAAGTGAATCCCGCTCGGATAGATGACGAAAAGGAAGAGATGTTGTTTGCTCATTGTACGCTTCCACTGAAGATGACGAAGCGTCATGAACTGACGACGCATTTTGAGTCAGGTATAGGCGTTGCTATTCACGGCGAACTGCCGGAAGGCAATTATACGATTGTGAAGATACGTGGCGATTTGCAAGAAGCGTATATTCGCGATATTCAGTTGCTTCGCAATCAATACGCGCCTAACTTATGCCGCACACAGGTTTGGGTGAGTGCCGATGCCGGGATGAGGAACTATTTCCGTACACGTCCGATAGGCAATCATCACGTGCTGGTTCCGGGGCATCATGAGAAAGCGTTCCGCCAATGGCAGGAAAGTATTGTTTGACACAACACAAAAGGGTTGCCTAAAAGCAACCCTTTTATATGCTATTAAAAGGATAGTTTATTTCTTGAAATAGCGGTTGTAGAGTCCTTGGAAGCCTGCACCGTGACGCGCTTCGTCCTTTGCCATCTCATGAACAGAGTCGTGAATGGCATCAAGGTTGAGTTGCTTTGCGACTTTGGCGATATCCATTTTGCCTTGGCAAGCACCGTGCTCTGCCATCATTCGTTTCTCGACGTTGGTCTTGGTGTCCCAAACGACTTCTCCGAGCATTTCGGCAAATCGTGCTGCGTGATCAGCCTCTTCGAAAGCATAACGGCGGAACGCCTCTGCTATTTCGGGATAGCCTTCACGGTCAGCCTGACGGCTCATAGCGAGGTACATTCCCACTTCTGAACATTCGCCTGTGAAGTGGTCTTTCAGGCCTTGAAGGATGAACTTACCTTCTTCGGTTTGCGGGATGTCTTTGGCGATGCCAATAACGTGCTCGGTAGCGAATTGAAGACCGGCGTTTTCTTCTACTTTGTTAAACTTTTCGCCCGATACTTTGCAGATGGGGCACTTTTCAGGAGCGGTGTCACCTTCGTGAACATATCCGCATACAGGACAAATCCATTTTGCCATAGTAGTGATGTTTTTGAGGGTTAATAATTAGGGTTGTTTTATTGAAATCTTGTTATCAGGTTATACGCTTGATATATACCGAGTTCTCCTGCTCGGCTGAGGTCTTTTATTCCGTTTTCGATGTCATCGATATAGATTCGTGTGAGTCCGCGATTGAAATAGGCTTCTGCGAAATCGTTCTCGGCATTGATGGCGAGCGAATAGTGCTCAATTGCGGCTTTGTATTCCTTTTGGAGGCAGAGGATGTTGGCTTTGTTGTAGTAAGCGAAGGCGAAATCGGGTTGCAGACGTGTGACATAGTCGTAGTCGCGCAGCATAATATCGAAGTCCATTTCGCTTTTCTGTGCCGCCGTTTTGCCTTGGTAGTCGTTTTGTATCTCTCCGTTTGCGCGTTGGTAGTCGAGCCATTTGTATCTCCAATTGGCGCGACAAAAGGTGTAGATGACTTCTCGTGCGCGTTTGTTGTCTCCGTCTTCCATCCATTTTAAGTCGGATAGAGCCTTCGTGCAGTCGTCGATGGCAGAAGCGTAGTCTTGTACCAGCGAGAACTCGATAGCACGTGCGAAGAAGAGTGCTCCGACTGTTCCTTTGCGGTCATTGGTGGCCGAAGGATTGATAGCAGATAGCCGGTCGCTGAGTCGTGAGATATTGTCAAAGTGGGTGCTGACCATATTTGCCGTAAGGGTGAGTTCCTGCGTGGTGAAGCGCAGTTCGTCGGGCAAGATACGCAGTCGGTTGAACTGACGGAGAAGGAAGTGGTAGTGTGGCGCTCTTAACTCTTGCGGAGGTGCATAGTAGGTGAGTGCTATATTCGGCTGGTTGACAACATCTTGGTAGCGTTTCTGTACATTTCCTCTTGTTTCGGAAGTATAGGATTCGGACTCGTACTGTTCGGTTCCGTTTTGTGCTGTACGAGGTGAGAACTCTTTTCTTCTGTCTCGCTTTTGGGGTTGCGCATTGGCGAAGCGAACATCGGTACGGGGTGCGAGTGAGTCGGCAAGTGCGGATTGAATACTGTCTTTCTTTTGCTCGATATTATATGCCTGTTGGCGGAGCATAAAGGCTTGTTTCTTTTCTCCGAGCGCTGTTTTGGCCTGTGCCATCAGGTAGTACGAGGGTAGGAAATAGGGATACTTGTCCAGGAGAGCCTGAAAGTCCTCGTTGGCTTTGTTCCACTGTTGTAAGTGAAGCAAGATAATACCTCGTTGGTATCGCATTTCTGTTTCTTCGGGCGAGAGTTCGATGGCTTCGTTTAGGTCGTCCAAAGCACGGTTATAATCTCCCACTTCGGCTCTGAGTAGTGCTCGGTTGTAGTAACATCCAGCGTTACGGTTGTCGAGTTCGACTGCTTTGTCGTAGTCGGAGAGTGCGCCTCGGTAGTTGTGCCGTCGGTAGAAGAGAATACCTCTATTGACGTAGTCTCCTGCCCATTTGCTGCCGAGTTCGATGGAGCGTGTGAGGTGTTTGACGGCTTCGTCGTCTTGTCCGAGATGCATATTTACTACTCCGAGTGCGGACCATCCGCTGGGATTCTGTGAGTCGAGTGTGGTGGCTTGCGTGAAGGCATTAAGTGCACATATTGTGTCTTGTGTGCTGAGGCAGATGACTCCTTTTTCAAAGAAGAGCGAAGCGGACTTTTGGTCTCTTGCGAGTAGGTAGTCGATGTCTTGCATTGCTTCGTTGTATCGTTTGTCGGCTGCGCGTACATCGGCACGGAGCATCATATATGTTCGGTTTTCAGGCGCATAGACCAAAGCTTGCGTGAAGTCGGTTTCTGCTTTTTTGGGTTCTCCCAATTGGCGATAGATGAAGCCGCGCGTGTAGAGTGCTCCCGGTTGGAAGGGATTGCGTTCGAGCGAGAGATTGCAGTCGGCGAGTGCGCCTGTGTAGTCCTGCAACTGAATCTTTGCGATAGCTCTCAGG
>JAGCEW010000051.1 GCA_017650465.1 Paludibacteraceae bacterium | reverse complement strand
TGAAACCACCAAATTTTTTTTCATTTTTTTTACATAATAGTTCATTTTTTTGTCTCATTTACCCACAAAAAGGATTTTCCATCCTATACTTTCACCCTTCCATTTGTGCCTTTTTTGGTGCCTTTTTCTTTTGTCTTTCGACTTTCGACTGGTAAATGCGCAAAATTTCGCTTTTTTTGCGCTTTTACTTGCATAATTCAAAAAAACAAACTATCTTTGCAGCAAATTTACGAACAATATGAGCAGAGACACAAAAAAAACCGGTTTTTGGAAAACCAATATGGGCTTTGTGGTCATCAATGCCCTGATTGCATTGTGCGTAGTTATTGTGCTGTTATTCTGCGTTCTTCGTTGGCTACGTTATTACACTCAGCACGGAGATGAGGTGGAAGTGCCGCAAATCACCGGCTTAAGTCCCGAAGAAGCAAAGGTCTTGCTACAGGCCTCATCTCTTACGCTGCAAGTAATCGACTCCACCTATTCTTCTCGCGTCCCCCTTGGAATGGTGGTGGACCAAGTCCCGCCCGCCGAGAGTAAGGTCAAGCACGGAAGACCTGTTTATGTCGTACTCAATGCCAAGCAGCGCAGACAAGTCGTCTTGCCCGAATTGTCGGATGTCACTTACCGACAGGCCGCATCTACCATCCAACGACTGGGGTTGAGAGTTGACAGCGTGAGATACGAACCGTCCCAATACCGAGACCTCGTCTTGAGCATCGAGCGAAAAGGTGAACCTGTTACAGCCGGAACACGACTCTCTGAAGGAACAGGACTGGTCTTGGTCGTAGGAAAAGGATTAGGACAGGAAAATGTGCAAGTCCCCAACCTCGTAGGCCTCTCACTCACCAACTGTAGAAGTCTCTTGTTGGCCTCGCACCTTACTTTGGGTGCCTATGAATACGACGAAGAACCTACTGAGGAAACACGCGAAAAGTTCGTGGTATATGAGCAGACACCTACCGTTGGAGGAATACTTCGTGAGGGTAGTGGGGTAAATATTAAGTTGTCGCGGAATATCGAGAAAGCGCTCATGAATAGTAGCCACGAAGAGGAAAATGAGTTCTTCTAACGACATAGAAAATCAAACCGAGCTGCAGGAAGAAGAACTGTTCGAACGGTGGAGGTGTCAGGTCGATAAAGGACAAACACCACTTCGCATCGACAAGTATCTCACGGAACACATGTCGGGTACTTCGCGCAATCGTATCCAAACGGCTGCCGATGCGGGAAATGTGTGGGTCAACGGGAAAGCGGTTAATAGCAACTACAAGGTCAAACCCCTGGATACTATTCAGGTGCTTTTGGACCACGAACCGCACGACTTCACCATCCAACCGGAAAATATCCCCCTTACCATCGTTTACGAAGACGAGGAAGTGCTGGTCATCAACAAACCCGCAGGTCTGGTCGTACATCCGGGACACGGTAATTATGAGCACACCTTGCTGAACGCACTCGCTTACTACTTCGCCCAACAGAAATCTACGCAGACACTGGATATGAATGACCCCTCCATCGGACTGGTGCATCGTATTGACAAAGACACATCGGGACTGCTACTCGTCGCGAAAACACCGGAGGCAAAAACCAACTTGGCGCTCCAGTTCTTCGAACATTCTACGCAACGCACCTACAATGCGCTCGTTTGGGGAACATTCCGTGAAGATGAAGGTACTGTCGAAGGTGCGCTCGCAAGAGACACACGCGATAGAACCATATACAAGGTTTATGACGTGGAGGACAATCCTCTTGCCAAACCGGCTATCACGCATTGGAGAGTATTAGAGCGATTTCCCTATGTCACATTCGTAGAATGCCGTCTCGAAACAGGACGCACACACCAGATACGAGTACACATGAAGCACATAGGACATCCGCTCTTTGCCGACGAAAAATACGGAGGAATGGAAATCCTAAAAGGACTGCCGACACAGAAATACAAACAGTTCATACAAAACTGTTTCGCCCTCTGTCCAAGACAAGTATTGCACGCAAAAACGCTCGGCTTTAAGCATCCGAAAACAGGAAAAGAGATGTTCTTTGATAGTGATTGGGCACCGGATATAAAACAACTCATCGATAAATGGAGAAATTATGGAACAAGCAAAGAATAATTACCAAATCCTTTGGGCTGACGATGAAATAGCGCTCCTGAAGCCATATATGATTTTCCTGTACGACAAGGGATACGAAGTAACACCCGTTTGCAGCGGAAGAGACGCAATTGATGCTGTAGAGGAAAAGCATTTCGACATCGTCTTCTTGGACGAACAAATGCCGGGTCTAAGCGGAATCTAAACTATGCAGGAAATCAAACGACTCGTTCCTTCTCTCCCGGTGGTGATGATTACAAAGAGTGAGGAAGAAAACATTATGGAACAGGCTATCGGACAACATATTGCTGACTACCTCATCAAACCCGTACATCCTAATCAAATACTGATGTGCCTCAAAAAGCACATCCATAGCCGTGAAATCATTTCCAATGCCACCAACAGAAGTTATCGGGAAGAGTTCTCCGACATCAGTTACATGATTCAGACGGCCGCTACCGTAGAGGAGTTTGCGGCTATCCATCGAACACTCGTCAAGTGGGACCTCGAACTACAGAATGTAGATTCTCCCATGCGTGAAATGCTCAATCAGCAACGGAAAGAAGCAAATGCCGTCTGGGCAAAGTTCATAAGTAAGAATTATGAGCAGTGGTTCGTATCAGGAGATCGCCCTATGATGTCACCCGACCTGTTTAAAAAAGTGGTCTTTCCTGCATTGGACAGAGGAGAGAAACTCTTCTTTGTAGTGATTGATAACTTCCGGTACGACCAGTGGAAAATCATCGAACCACTATTGACAGAGATATTTACTGTTGAAGACGAACAGGTGTATTCTTCTATCCTTCCTACTGCTACGCAATACGCCCGAAATGCTATCTTCTCCGGACTTATGCCTTTACAAATACAGCAGATGTGGCCCGATTTATGGGTAGATGAAGAAGATGAAGAAGGGAAAAACCTCAATGAAAAAGACCTCATCAAAACACTACTCGGACGATACGCCAAACGCTACGGCTTCTCTTACTATAAGATTAACGAATCGGATTTCTGTGAGAAAATAACAGGGCAACTCAAGCAACTCCGTTCTCCTTTGAACGTGGCTGTGATTAACTTCATTGATATGCTTTCTCATTCGCGAACCGATAGTAAGATGATGCGCGAATTGTGTAACAACGAGAGTGCCTATAGAAGTCTGACTCTCTCTTGGTTCCGTCATTCGCCTACCTACAATTTCTTCCGTACGATTGCAGACTTGGGATATAAGGTCATTCTTACTACCGACCACGGAACAATACGAGTGGATAATCCTGTTCTCATCGTTGGCGATAAGAACACCAACACCAATCTTCGTTACAAGGTGGGAAAATCGTTGGCTTGCAAAGAGAAAAACTGCTTCGAACTGACGCGGCCAAAATTGGTGGGACTGCCTTGCCCGAACGTAAGCAGTAGTTATGTGTTCTGCACAGGAGAAGATTTCTTCGCTTATCCCAACAACTTCAATTACTACGCTCAGTTCTATAACAACACCTTCCAACACGGTGGTATATCTATGGAAGAGATGTTGATTCCTTTGGTGACGATGCGCCCGAAATGAAGAATGTGCTGCGTGTAATAGGATTGTTGTGCTTTGCGTTGCTCGTAGGAGCTGCGCTGCTGGTGGTTTCTCACCGTTGCGCGTATCCGAAATCACCCATCGAAAAAGGCGAACAACCCATCCGGCAAATACTGACGATTCTCACCTATAATACGCATCGGATGGGAACGTTTCTCAAACCGGAAAAGAATGCTGTCATTCAATATCTAAAGACTGTAGATGCAGACATTCTTTGCTTGCAGGAAGTGGAAGTGTACAATGAAGATCAATACCTGACGGAATCGGAATTGATGCACGTCTTCTGTCAATACCCTTACCACTATGTGGATTTCAGGGTGAGAAACCGTCGTCGTAATTTCGGACATGTCATCTTTTCCCGCTATCCCTTGCTGAACCGACATAGGGTGGAGTATTCATCTCGTTCTAACTCGTCATTAGTGACAGATGTAGTTGTAAATGAGGACACATTACGCCTTATTTCCAACCACTTGGAGAGTACACGCATTGAGCAGCGAGACATAGATTCGGTCTTCTACACCTATTCTTTGAGTCACGGAGACTTGGAAACCAAGTTGAAAAACTCCTCCTCACTGAGGCGCAATCAAGCCAAAGCAGTTAGGAAGGAAATAAAACAATCGCCCTTCCCTGTTGTGGTTGTGGGCGATTTTAATGCGGTTCCTTGGTCTTATACATATTTGATGATCCGTGGAACACTAAAAGACTGCTTCTTGCATTGTTCGAATCTGCATCTTGGACGGACGATGGATTATCTGCATCTCCCCCTTCGAATAGATTATGTGCTCTGCTCCTCGTCACTAACGCCTTGGAACTTCACCATCGAGCAACCGCAAGGCTCTGACCATTTCCCGGTCAAAGCAACTATAGTGTGGTAAGATCTTTTCCTTTTAACGGATAAAGTGCATAGGCTGCCACGTCTCACGGGAAGGATATTGTGGCGCACCATCGTTGTGAATCTTCTTCAGTAGGAAAGCCATATTATCGGCAAGAGTACGCATAGTCTGTAGTCCTTCTGTGTCCAAAGAGGCTTGACCCGGTTCACGACCATAAACGATGTTCCAGTATTGGGATGTCACAACGGGCATATTCATCATCTGGAAAGGCATATTCATAGTTTGAAAAGCAGCAGTAGCACCTCCGCGACGGCACACCGCAACGGCAGCTGCCGGTTTGTTCTGGAACAAATGACCTGCCGAGAAGAACATTCGTTGTACCAGCGACAGAATTGCTCCGTTGGGCTGACCGTAATAGACAGGAGAACCGATGATAAGAGCATCACAATCGGTCATTTGTTCAATCACGCGATTACAGATATCATCGTCAAACACACAATGCCCTAATGCCTTGATTTTGCACTGCGCGCACGCGATGCAACTACGTACAGGGTGAACGCCGATTTGTACAATGTCGGCACTAATACCGTTCTTTTCTAACTGATTAGCTACTTCATTCAGGGCAATAAACGTATTCCCTTGCTTGTGCGGACTCGCATTGATTAAGAGGACTTTCATATCTATAGAGATTCTTGTTATAAAACAAGGAGTCCGACACCATCGTAACTCCTTGAATATCACTTTGTGTCCCCCGAGGGACTCGAACCCTCGACCCACTGATTAAGAGTCAGTTGCTCTACCAACTGAGCTAGGGAGACAAACACTCTTTTTTCCAAAGCGGCTGCAAAAGTACTGCTTTTTTTTGACATGACCAAATTTTTCCGATGTTTTTTTCGAAAAAAGGCGATTTTTTTTGGTCAAGTCAATAAAAAAGAGTAACTTTGTAGCCAATAAGTAACAAATATAACAAGAATTACACCTCGATCTTTATAGAGCAATGTCGCAAACACTCAATCTCCTTTTTCGCCAAACTACAGGCAAAATGGCACAAGAAATAATACCGCTGAACAACTCCGGTAGTAATCGTCGTTATTGCAGAATAATAAGTGAAAAATCGGACGAGAATCCATCTCCTATTAGCTTAATAGGAGTGCAAGGAACATCGGAGGAAGAAAACAATGCTTTTTTGTATATGGCGCAGCATTTCCGTCAGAAAGGACTTCCTGTGCCCGAAGTGGTAGCTGTAAGTGACGACAAGATGTGCTATCTGCAAGAAGACTTAGGCGATTTGTCACTATTTGACTATATTGTTGCCGGACGAAAGACAGGCGTTTTTTCGGAAGAGGAAAAACAGGTACTCCGCCGCACAATGCGAGCCCTTGCCCGTTTCCAGATTAAGGGTGCGGAGAACTTTGATTTCACCAAATGTTATCCTCAGCCGGAGTTTAATCTGCGCAGTGTATTATGGGACTTGAATTATTTCAAATACTGCTTTTTGAAAGCGACTGGTTTAGATTTTCAGGAAGATAAATTGGAAGATGAGTTCGATCGTCTTGCTACGATTCTTTTGCAAACGAATCAAACATCTTTTATGTACCGCGATTTTCAGTCACGCAACGTAATGCTGCATGATGAAAATGGACAATTGGTGCCGTATTTTATTGACTTCCAAGGAGGACGTAAAGGACCTGTTTATTATGATGTGGCATCTTTCTTATGGCAGGCAAAGGCTAATTATAGTGAGGAACTGCGTCAGGAACTGATTGAGGAGTACTTGGATGAGTTGCAGCGCTTGATGCCGATAGATAGAAAGGAGTTTAGGCACACGCTACGACATTTTGTGTTGTTCCGTACTATGCAAGTTTTGGGGGCATACGGATTCCGAGGCTATTTTGAGAAAAAACCTCATTTCCTGCAATCAATACCTTTCGCTATTGAAAACTTGCGTCAAATGCTACATTCTGCTTCGAAGGATTATCCCTATTTGGTAGAAGTGTTGCATAAAATGACAGAGATGAAGCAGTTTAAGGAAGTGAATATCCGCAAACCCCTCGTGGTGAAAATATATAGTTTCTCGTATAAAAAAGGAATACCCGCTGATGACAGTGGAAACGGAGGTGGATTTGTGTTTGATTGTCGCGCCGTGAATAATCCGGGAAAATATGAGCGTTACAATTTTATGACAGGAATGGATGAACCGGTAATACGGTTCATTGAGGATGACGGGGAAATGCTGAAGTTTCTGGAAGCGGCTTATCAACTTGTAGATGCGAGTGTAAAGCGTTATATAGAGCGTGGCTTCCGCAATTTGATGGTTTGCTTTGGTTGCACCGGAGGACAACACCGATCGGTATATGCCGCCGAGAAAATGGCAGAGCATTTGAATGAGAAATATGGTGTGGAGATCCAACTGATTCATCGTGAACAAGATATGGAGCGTGAATTACCGGCAAAGAATGTTTCCGAAAAGGAAGGAGGATTGTAATGAAAGCAATGATTTTTGCAGCCGGTTTGGGTACACGCCTGAAGCCATTAACGGACAGAATACCTAAGGCGTTAGTGCCATTAGCCGGAAAACCTTTATTGTGTTGGCAACTGGACAAACTGGTGGACGCAGGTATTCGCGATATAGTGGTGAATGTTCATCATCTGCCGGAACAGATTATAGAATATCTATCCGAACAGTGTCCGAAGGGATGTCGCGTCCAAATTTCCGATGAAAGGAATCTGTTATTAGATACAGGAGGTGGTTTGAAGAAAGCATTGACATTGTTGGGCGATGCCCGTGAACCCGTGTTGGCGTGCAATGTGGATATATTGAGTAATATAGACTTAAAGGCCCTTATTCATCAATACGAAATGACAAGTGAGAGCCTTTTGGTGGTAAGTGATAGAATCACTCAACGCTACTTGTGCTTTGATAGCGAAGACTGTTTGTGTGGTTGGACCAATCTAAAGACAGGAGAGATCAAACAGAAGGACGGGCGTCATCTTGCTTTTTCCGGAATGCAGATTCTCTCGGTGGAGGCGCTTCAGCGGCTGCGTGAAATGCCGGATATGGTGTTTTCAATGATAGATTTCTATCTCTCCCAATGCCAGACGCTTCGGCTACATGCTTATGTACCGTCAGACTATCGTATAATGGATGTGGGGAAGATTGAACATTTGCAGGATGCAGAGGAGTTTGCCTTGTCTTTAGGATAGTAAAGAAAGTGCATAATCCTCTTTTTGAGTCATCACTGCTTTTGTTGAAGGAGTCTTATCTGCTTGCCCGGTAAGATGTAAGACGCCGTGGATAAGGATACGGCACAACTCTTGTTCAAACGAACACCCTTCCTCTTCGGCGTTGCTGCGGACGGTGTCCAATGAGATATAGATATCACCGGCTACGCGTGTCGAGGTGCTATAGTCAAACGTAATGACATCAGTGTAGTAATCATGTTGCAGAAATTGGCGGTTTACTTCCAATATGCGCTCATCATTGCATAAGATATAATGAATTTCCCCCACACCGAAACCATAGTGAGCTGCTACCCTGGAAATCCATTGAATCAGTTCGGCTCTTTTCCTTTCAATGAGAGGAGGTAAGTTCGTGTTTTCTGTGTGGAAGACAATCATAAGAGTTTAGTGGAAGAAGATATAGCCCAAAAGAATAGCCGCCAAGATGCCGAAGAAATCAGCAATTAGGGCACAGGCAACTGCATATCGGGTGTCGCGGATATGTATACTGCCAAAATAAACCGCAAGAATGTAGAATGTTGTGTCTGTGGATCCCTGAACGATGCTGACAAGACGACCGACAAAACTATCTGCTCCGTATTGCATCATAGCATCTACCATTAGACCACGTGCACCACTACCGCTTAATGGACGCATCAGTGCTGTCGGAAGGGCAGGAACGAAATCCGTGTTCAGACCGCAGGCACTTGCTATCCAACCGATACCATCCACCAACCATTGCATGCAACCGCTAGCACGAAACATACCGACTGCCACTAAGATGGCAATTAGATAAGGGATGATACCAATTGCCGTTGTGAAACCATCTTTGGCTCCCTCAATAAATGCCTCATATACATTGATCTTGCGAACCATACCACTTATTACGAACCAACAGATGACACCTAAAAGCAAAGCTGCTGCTGCAAATGCCGACCAGCGACTGACCGCTTCTTGGGGAAACGAGAGTGCTGCCCATATAATGAGTCCCACAAACGCTGTTATTCCCCCCAGAGTGGACAAGATAACAGAGTCCCATAAGCGAATCTTCTGTGCAATGGATACACTGATAATACCTGCCATGGCTGCAAAATAGGTTGCCAATAGGATAGGCAGAAACACATCTGCCGGATTGGCTGCCCCTAATTGGGCGCGGTATGTCATGATGGAAACTGGTACCAGGGTCAGGCCGCTGGTAACGAGTACCATGAACATAATCATCGCATTGCTGGCTTTCTCTTTGTTCAGATTGGTCTCTTGCATTTCGCGCATAGCTTGCAGACCAAGGGGGGTGGCTGCATTATCAATGCCGAGCATTGTGGCAGAAAGATTCATTAGCATAGATCCGAAAGCAGGATGTCCTTTGGGTAATTCAGGAAAGAGACGTGTGAAGAATGGGCTGACAACACGGGACATTCCGTTTACGACACCACCCCTTTCTCCGATCTTCATAATTCCCATCCAAAGGGAAAGGACGCCCGTTAGACCAATTGAAATTTCGAATCCGGTTTTGGCATTAGAGAATGTGGAATTGAGAATATCAGAGAATATAGATGTATCACCGGTGAGGAAACATTGTATCAATCCTGCTATTACCGCAAGGAGAATAAGGGCGATGAAGATATAATTGAGCAACATGGCATTAACGGGTTAACATAAGTTTTATAATGATACCCACATTGTCAGATTTGATGGGGTAAGATGTCGATATGAGTGGTGTCGTACCTTCGTGGTCGTAGAAGAGTTGTATATTTACTTTCTGAGAAACCACATAGTCTGCGCTTAGTTTTATGCCAAATACCTTGTTCCCGGACGAAGCTTGGGTAATGTTTTCGTTCACTTTACGCAATAGTGTCATCACGTTTTTGTAACTGAAATCAACATTCAGTTTGAGGTCATTGCTAACTTTGCGCTGTCCTCCATCTTTGGATTTAGCAACGAAATGTAAGTCTTTGACCGTGTATCCTGCTCCGACGACGATTTCATCCGTATATGCTTCGGTGAGTTGAACGGAAGTGATATTAAGGGCTATGTTTCGTTGTTTACGGTATTCCGTTTTGAGACTAAGTGAGTTTTTCATTGTCATGTTAAGGCCAATGAGTGGGGAGAAAGATTCCTGTATGTTGACCGATGAGATGTCATAACTGGAAGATGGAATAGGCATCTCTGTGGTTACATCTCTTGTGAATCCGATAGTATTGTCTTTTCCTCCTGCGTTGGTCCAAGTAGAGAAAGTACTATATGAGCCTATGGTGTATTTGCAGACATAGGCATGTGTTAGAACGATGGAGCGGAAGTGGTCGCGCATCCATGGTAATCGACCCAATCCATCAAACGAAACACTCCAGTTTGGCATTGTATGGAGGAAACCTAAAAATGGTGAGAATTTGGCTTTCCTAACATTTCCTCCTGTATAGGTTGCAAGGAAAGTTGGTACAAGTACATCAGCAGAGTTTTCACTGATGGTTCCATACTTTCGATTATAAGGTTTTCCGACAAGGCTGTCCGGAATGAAGGAACTTCCAGATGGATATACAACACCATTGTATCGTTGTTGTACGCGTTCTGCCATAATAGCTCTGTTTTCAAGGAATCGGTCAAAGGTCTTGCTGGAGTAGTTGGAAGATGCTCCTTTAACCTTGTCAAAGGCGGTGGCAATAGCTACTTGGGTGATGTTGAATGAACCGGTAGCATTGCGCTGTAATGCATAATCTTCTCCAGCTATATTGCTATAGAGCATAGATTGTGAATGGGCTTCGTATCGTTTCCCATTGACTTGGATCTTGAATCCGGGGAATGGTTCAAGGGTAATCTTTATGTCGAAATCAGACGTTGTTGCCATACCGGCCGGTTGTGCCACTTCTGACGAAAGAGCAAGCCAATGACGATCTTTGGCTTTCTCTACGTAATTGTCAGGGAAGAAGCCGAAGGCGAAATCCCATCCTGGTGCATAAAGATTATCTACGCGTTTTTGACCGAAGAAGCCGATCTGAGGATTGAATCCCGGTACTGTAAGCGAATGTGTGTGACGGTATGTCACTTGTACACGGCGAATCATTGTGCCGAAATATGCAGCCAAGTCCATGGTTGTCTCAGCAGCGGTGCGCTCATTGGGATTGCGGGTAGATATAGAGAGTGTTGCATTCGCAATAGATACCCTACTTGTCAATGTACCACTAATGTTGTCTTTCGCTTTATACTGTACAGGTATCTTCTTTCCTGTGGAATCTACAACACTAATCTGTAAAGCGGTAGAATTCAGTCGGTGGGTAATTTCAATAGGTACTCCTGCTTCCAAGGAGAGGACTTCTGTATAATTCTTGGGACGGAAAGAACGGTTCCGATTACGGCCGGACATGCGTTGGCTCATTTGTTTCCAATAGTTGCTCTTGCCATAGAGCGTTTCCAAATTCAATTGTCCGTCCGCTTGCATGGCACGTGTGCTACCGATGGTATTTCCGAGATTTTGTGTATTATTGGTTCCTGCTGTACGATTCCATGTGTAAGTGCCGTTATAAGAGGCGTTACCAGTTAGGCAGTCTAAATAAGGAATGCGGTTGAAAGGAACATCCCATGTGGCAGTGAACACTTGTTGATACGTGTAAGGTGTTCCCCACGTACGCATACTGCGACGTATGGTATCGCGCCAAGCTTCGTAACTTGCATTCTCAAAAGCATAGTCACGGATGATTTCAGGTGTGTAATACCCTTCATATACCGTGGAGTTCATGGCTGTATGGAATGTGAACTTGAGGTTCTTCGTTAGATCGAACTTGAAGTCGAAATTGCGGTCCCATGTAAAGTCTTTGGAGAAGGATGGAGGCATTTTTTCGGTAGTACTTTCTCCCAGATCTGCGCTATTGAAGTCACGCATGGAGAGCATCGAAAAAGTGCGGTGCATATTGGTGTTGAACGCCCATGACTGCGGGAGGTAATAAAGATTGAATTCACTGAGCAATTTGACGTTCTTCACTTTCTCCATCTTTTTGAACGGTTCCCATGGTTGTGGGTTGAAACTATATGCGTAATTGAACGACCCTTTATGGTCTGTATTCATATCTTTTTCTAATTCCGGTGATGATTCTTTTTGTCGGTTGTAGGATGCCGATATAGAGAAGTTGGCCGGATCATAGAACATGTTCTTTTTCTTGGAGTGAATATCTACTTTCAGGTTCGTAACGCTGAAATTGAGCGCATCTTTCACTGTGTTAGCGAGCGCTTTTACAGAGTCTTTTTCGTGTTTGGAATCAAAGGTCTCCAAGGTTTCTTTCAGAGTAATATCCTGATCTACCGGGTCGTATTTGGGAGTTGTCAGATCGTGGGTGTAACTTACATACAAGGGTATTTTTAGTTTTGCCTTTTCCGGAATAAGGCGTCCTGCCTCTAATGCAGCGCTCACATTCACCTGGTAGGTATTTTCCATATTGCGGGTTTGGACATTGCTGTCAATACTACCATATCCCGCAGTCTCTAATTTTCCGCTTACATTCAGTTGAGCAATATCGCTTATTCCCAGAGCGATATTTCCCGTTGCTGCTACGCCCCCTTCTTCGTTAAAACCGGACATGCGGAGTTCGTTCACCCAGACTTCACCATTTACACCTCCCGGCTTGGTGTTTTTGCGGTTGCGGACACCAATCATAATCACCTCGACTTCTGCCAGAGACGGATTACCCAAGACAGTGATTTTGTTTTCTCCTTCGTAGATGACGTACGGTGTGACGTTGCTTACACTTTGACTCCCTCCACGTTTAGCTTTGTTGCGTGCGGTCTTGGCGGATGTCAGTGCCGAGAACGGGAAATCGAAACGGTTCTGTACCGGCCATACAATCTGTCGGTCACGGTCATTGTCGTTATTGTACGTGCCGAAAGGAGTAAGTTTCAAAGGAATCTCATATTCATAGTAGTTGTTTTTCAAGTCCGATCCAAGTCGGATGAAGCAACTGAGGTCGTTATCTTCAATCTTCTCTGCATCGGGGTCTGCTGCTGCGGCTTCTGCGTGAACGAACATCATCAGTCGTTTGTAGTTACGCATATCGAAGAGCGTATTCTTATACACCGCTAAGGCGTCATTGTACTCCAGATTGTTGACGCGTAATACCAGAGCCTGTTCGTTCTGTGCTATCAGTTGGGCTTGTCCTGGGTCGGTTTGACGAGAGATTCCGGGAGGAAGGATGTAGTTAATAGGTTGCCGAGCATTGTTTTCTTCAATGCTGATGGCTTGTACATCCAAGAGGGATTGGCTATTCGGATTCGTAGTGTTATGCTGACCTGTACTGATATTCTCGTAGAGGCCTTTTGAATAGTTACGCCAATCTCCGCGCACGAGTTCCAATGTTCCGAAACGCAGGTGTGTCTCTTGTTTGCAACCGGTCAGATACATGCGCATAAAGCGGATGGATTTGTAGTTGCGGATATTACCTATATTGCGTACATCATCCCCCTTGATAGGAATCTTGAACTGATACCATTTTACCTTAGCGACTTCTCCGTTTTTGAGCGTCACATCCGTCTCCATCTCTTCCGCGATATGCTGCATTCCGACATGCATCATATCCGGACGGAGTGAGATGTGATATTCATAATAACGCTCATTTTCATTGAGTGTGTTGTCGCGATTGATATCTTCGATATCCGGTGTGAGTGTGTAGGCAGTACCATAGTTGGCACTTTCACTACTGGAAGGAGAGTTTCCGTTGGTTCCGTTGATGTATTTATACCGCAGAAGAACAGGGGTTTCCTGTTGATCGTAATCGCTACCACGATAGTAGTGATACCGGTCTCCAGAAGGCGTGTTTAGCGGAGAAAACGGATCATCTTCCCATTTGCGCAGAGTATCCGGTGCTACGTGTCGGCGTAGGAAATCGACATAGTCTCCATAAGGCCGCTTCCCGTTGTAGAGATAAGTGTACTCTTGTTGGGTACTCAGACCGTTTAATCCCACATCTTGCTTTGCGCGGGCACCACTTTCATTGGAGAAAGCTATAGTGGTACTAGTGGTTCGTGGTACATAGCCCCATTGGGTGGAGTCTAATGTGGATTTATCCATGTCATTCAACGGTAAGCCGTGTTCAAAGGCTTTCTTGCCGTCGCGCAGGATGTCTTCACTTACATCACCCAGATTGATGTATAAATCTCCTCCTTGGAATTCTCCATTACTACTGTTGGTCAGACTGGGATCCATCAGCCAGAATTGGATGTATTCAATGTTAGCCCGTTCAAAGTCGGTATTGTCGATGGCCCGCATGATACCTCCCCAGTTCTTTTCCGGCTCTGCCAGTCGTCCTTCGGTGGTAATGCGGGTGGTGTCGATATTGTATTGTCCTCGTTCGGAGGGATAGAAGCTCAGGTTAAGCACGTTCATTCGTGTGTCTTCGCTTGCCAAAACTTCCTTATTGGGATACAGTTCCTGCTCGTATATGATACGTGTTCTGTGGTCAGACATCGCGTTCGGGTCGTTCTTGATATGGCTAGGTGTGTTGGATTGTGGATAGCCAAAGATGGGGTCTACGGCATACCATGCCAAGTGGGCGCGATGTCGGTTGTATTCTGTGTTGTTGCTTAATAGCGCATCTTCGTAGAATGTACCGACACCTCCCTCTGCAGGATGGGCCGGAGTAGAAGCGAGGAACCAACTTGACGGGTAGTGTACATCGATGGACGATGTGGTGGATTCGAAGTCGTCGATGTAAGCTGTTCCTGCGGAACCGACATCTTTGGTGTGTCCAGGGATTAGGTGTGCGAATTCTGCTCCTATTTGGAAGGTACTGGGTTGAGTGGCTGTAATCCATGGAATCTGATCCAGTGCGTTACTCAACCAGTGCATTTCGGTTTTATAGTTGAGATTCAATCCCCAGATGGTATTTGACAGAGGCTCACTACCCGCATTCACTTTTGTGGTAAGCGGTTTTTCGTGCATATACAGGATAGTTCCGCCAATAGAGAAGTCTTTGTTGAATTCATATTCCAGATGCGCCCCATAAAGTCCTTTTCGTAACATGGAGAACGTAGACTGGTTTTCTAATTGGACGTTTACTGCAGTACCTGCATCCAGGATGGATTGGTTGATGATGGTAACTATACCCATGGAATAGTCCACTGTATAGTCTACGTTTTCTATAAGAGTGGCTCCACCTGCTGTTACTTTAACACTTCCGCGTGGTACATTCATTGCGTTTAGGCGTATCTCACTGCTGTTGGAGCCCTTGTAGCGCCCTTGCAGTGTGAATTTGTTTTTTTCGCTCAACTCTTGTGCATTGATCAGTGTGGAGTCGTATAGTTCTTGGAAACAGTATTTTTTTACCAAAGCAGGGTCATTCCCTAATTGGGATGCCAGGTGACTACCAAATGGCTCCAGTACAGGGAACATGATGCGTCCAGTAGAGCTGAATGCTGTATATCCTTCTACGTAGTCGAATCGTCCGTCAGGAGCAGCATTGTTTCGGGAGTCCAAACGGTCGGCGTTCATCACGCGTAGGAGTTGTTTGCCTTTGATGGGTCCTTCGGTCAGGTATTGGAGTTCTGTGCCGATGGAGTCGTTGCGATACATCACATAGAGTTCGAACCTGTCGCTTGACATACTTGTTGCCCCGAGGTTGTAGATGTTTTTCATCATCAGATCCCATGTGCCGTATCGTTCACCGGCACGTGCTTCGCTGTAATGATGTGGAGCATTGTTGCTCGGTTTTAACATCTTCAGTATGAGTGCGGGAGCTGCTGTGCCCTGTTGCTGGTCGGTTAGTTTGTCGGTGGAGAATTCACCTACTTGATAGACCTTTCCCCCATAAGTGTATTCGTATGCAACGGCCAGAACTTCGTCCTGATTCAGCGAGGTCTTCAGCGAGATGAAACCAAGGGCGGCATTCAGAGAGTATTCTCCGCTGGATAGCAGGCGTGCGGATTCTATTTTCTCATAGTCTTCTCCACCTATCCAGTTGGGCTCCGCCTGTAAGCTTGTAGCTACTTGACTGATGTCACGGATACTGCTACCCATGCCAAGTAGTTTTTCGTATAGTCGGTTAGACTGGTTGCTCGGCATTCCCGTCTCTTGGGCAGGGATGGCAAGGGTTGGGTCGTTGAGGTGCTCTCGCTTGTTTTCACCGAGATCGACAAAGGCGGTGAGGTTACGAGCTTGATCGTAGGTGCCTCTTCGGTTGGTGACCCACACTTCTATTCGGTTGATTGTTACACCACTTGTGATGTAGGGTAGTGTGGATGTGGCTTGTTCAAAGCGATCGCGGAAATAGTAGTTGAGGAAGAAGTGGCGATTCTCATCGTAGTTGTCGGCTTTGACCTCAAACTTTGTTAACTGGGCTCCTCCTTCCGATTTGACTTCCTGCGCGCTACTATTTTGTTGGCTGATAACAGCTTGTACTTTCAGTCGGCCGAACTTCAGATTGGTCTTCATTCCGAATAGCGCCTGACTTCCTCGAATGAGAGAGGAGGGTAGGTCAAGCGAAACGTTACCACCTTCGATGGATTGGATGATGTCGTCATCTTGCCCTTTATAGGCTATCTTTATATTCTGTTGGTCGAAACTGAAACTTGCTTCGGTGTTGTAACTCATGTTGAAGTTGAGTCGCTCACCCACTTTGCCGTTTACGCTCACTTGCAGTTTTTCGTCGAAGTCAAAGATGTTGTTGTTCTTCGATTGTTTAGTCAGTGAGGGGTTGTCGACGAACTGATGCTTGAAGGCAAACATCAGTTCGGCATTTCCTTGTAGTTTCAGTTGTACGCCGCCGGGACCGAACACTTTGTCGGCAGGACCGATATTGAATTTCATATCGGTGATGTCGAATTTCTTTTCATTGTTGTGCTCTACTTCGCTGAGTTTGGTTTGCCAGTACTTGTGAATGAATTGTTTCTCGGCATAGTCTTTGTATTCCGCTTCACTCATCAGGAGTGGAGTGGTGATGTCCAGATCTCCGGCTTTGGTTCGTACCAGGTAGTAGCCTGTTTCCGGTTGGTATTCGACTACTGTTTCGGTGCCATCTGCTGCGTTAAGAAGTTCTCCTGCCACGATTTTTCCGATGGTGTCGGCTTGTTGCACCGAGTCTTGCCGTGCTTTTTGCGGTTCCCTTTCGGGCACAGTCTGAGCAGATACTGTGGTTAGTAGTATCGTCAGGAGATATAGTATGAGAGAGGATCGTCGCAAGTCTTATAGCATCTTAAGGGCTTGTTTGATGACTTGTTCTACGCTGGCCTGTGGTGCTTCTTTCAGTATTTTGTCCACCACTTTGCCACTTGCTGCAACGGCAAAGCCCAACATAGACAGTGCGCTGACGGCTTCTGTCTTTACCTCACTTTCCACTTCGGGGAAGAGTACATCTGTATTACCCGGTAGGCCATCTGTACCTTCACCGAGATCTATCTTGAGCACTTTGTCTTTCAGGTCCACAATGATGCGTTGTGCGGTCTTGGGACCGAGGCCTTTCACTTGGCTGAGTGCTTTAGCATTGCCGGTGGCAATAATCTGACGGATTTCGCTTGCCGTGTATGCTGACATGATCATGCGTGCGGTATTGGCTCCTATTCCGCTGACAGTCATCAGCATAACGAAGAGTTCGCGTTCTCCTTTGGTCATAAAACCGAAGAGGTCGTGTGTATCTTCGCGGATGATTTCCTGCGTGTAGAGTCGTACCTCTTTTGGGTCTTTGTTGTTGAGGTCGGAGTAGGTTTGCAGGGCTATGTTGATTTCATAGCCTACGCCTGCCGCTTCCAATACCGCGTAGGTTGGATTCAGGTCAGTCAGTATTCCTTTGATGTATTCTATCATTTTTGTTTGTTGTTTCGTGTGCGCGAGCTCGCTCGCGCGCGTGGAAAGAAACATAGAAGTGGCTTAAGCTACTTCTATGATGTCCGGTTTAGCCCAAATAGGTTTTCAGTATACGGCTCCGCCCTCCGCATTGCAGTTTGCGGATAGCTTTCTCCTTGATTTGGCGCACACGCTCGCGTGTGAGATGGAGGTCTTCACCGATCTCTTCCAGCGTCTTTTCGGACATTCCTATTCCGAAGAACTTACGAAGGATATCCGCTTCACGAGGCGTAAGTGTAGCCAATGCGCGTTGCACCTCTACCGAACGGGATTCGTTAATCAGTCCTCTGTCTGCGTTGGGGGAGTCTTCGTTAGGAAGTACGTCTATGAGGGAGTTGTCTTCGCCTTCCACGAACGGAGCGTCTACACTGACGTGACGTCCCGACATCTTGAGCGTGTCGGCAATTTTGTCGATAGGCATATCGACCTCTTCTGCCAATTCCTCTACCGACGGGCGACGTTCGTGCTCTTGCTCAAAGCGTTGTAAGGCTTTGTTGATCTTGTTGATGGAGCCTACTTGGTTGAGGGGTAGGCGGACGATACGTGATTGTTCGGCAAGTGCCTGAAGAATGGATTGTCGAATCCACCACACGGCATAGGATATGAATTTGAAGCCACGTGTTTCGTCAAACTTTTCTGCGGCTTTCATCAGTCCCAGGTTTCCTTCGTCGATAAGGTCGGGAAGGCTAAGACCCTGGTTTTGGTATTGTTTAGCCACGGAGACTACGAACCGCAGGTTGGATTTTACCAGTCGTTCTTTAGCGGCTTGTCCCAGTTTTCCGCCAGCACGGATACGACCGGCCAGTTCCACTTCTTCGTCTGCCGTAATTAATTCTTGCCGACCAATCTCCTGAAGGTATTTGTCCAGTGAGGCCGACTCACGATTGGTGATGGATTTAGTGATCTTTAGTTGTC
>JAGCEW010000050.1 GCA_017650465.1 Paludibacteraceae bacterium | reverse complement strand
GTTGTGGATGATGAAGACCGCGAGAATGAGGGTGATTTTATTACTTCGGCGGAGTTGATTACACCGGAGAAGGTCAATTTCATGCTTCAGCACGGGCGTGGCGTATTGTGCGCTCCTATTTTGGAGGAACGGTGTGCCGAATTGGGCTTGATGCATCAGGTGGCTAATAATACTTCTATGTTGGGTACGCCTTTCACTGTTACGGTGGATAAATTGGAAGGATGTACCACCGGTGTCAGTGCGGCCGACCGCGCTGCTACCATCCGTGCCCTGGCAGACCCTGCTTCCAAACCGGAAACCTTCGGACGACCCGGACATATTAACCCGCTATATGCGCGTTCACGGGGAGTGCTTCGCCGTGCCGGACATACCGAGGCCTCCATTGATCTCATGCGCCTGGCGGGACTTTATCCTGCTGCATGTCTGATTGAGATAATGAATGAGGACGGAACCATGGCTCGTCTGCCGCAGTTGGAAAAAGTGGCGGAGAAGTATGCCATCCGTCTTATTTCTATTAAAGATTTGATTGCCTATCGCCTGGAGCATCATTTGCCGGAAAATGTGTCAGTGCAGGCCGATGCGGAATCGGTTTCTCCTTCTGAAGATTGGGATGGAACGCTTGTAGAGCGTGGTGAAACGGTGGAACTTCCCACCGAATATGGCACCTTCATGCTTACACCGTTCCGCCAATTAAGCAACGGGCTGGAGCATGTAGTGCTTACAAAAGGCGAATGGAAGGAGGATGAACCTGTTCTTTGCCGTGTTCATAGTTCGTGTATGACGGGCGATGTTTTTGGCAGTATGCGGTGCGAGTGCGGTGAGCAGTTACACAAAGCGATGCAGATGATTGAGAAGGAAGGGCGGGGTATTCTGGTCTATATGAATCAGGAAGGCCGCGGTATCGGGTTGATGAATAAGATTCGTGCCTACAAACTACAGGAACAGGGGGATGACACGGTGGATGCTAATATCCATCTTGGTTTCCGCCCCGATGAACGCGATTATGGAGTGGGGGCACAAATCCTCCGTCAAATGGGTGCAAAGAAACTCCGTTTGCTTACCAATAATCCAGTAAAACGAGTGGGTCTGGAAAGTTATGGCATAGAAATTGTAGAGAATATAGCAATAGAGGTCGCTCCCAATTCGTACAATATCCGTTATATGCGGACAAAGAAGGAAAGGATGCACCACGACCTCCGATTGGTATAAACCCTAAAAATTCTTGTAGTATGAAAACCTATCGACTTATCCTGATGCTGATGATCGTTTCATTGGGTCTTCAGTTCGTTAATGCGGACGAGACGGTTACCGTTTCATCCACCAGTTCGGATATTGCTGAGAACTTGGATTTGAAAGCCGTTGCCACTTTGTTCGGAGAAGTAAATAATCTGGAGGAGTTCGAGACAGAACTTAATTCGGAAGAGCGTCACTTGAATAATCTGGATTTGAATGGTGACGGAGTTGTTGATTACCTTCGCGTTGTGGAAATTGGCGAAGGAAGTAACCGCTTGATTGTTCTTCAGGCTGTTTTGGCAAAGGATATCTATCAGGATGTTGCGTCCATTTATGTGGAAAAGCAAGCAGACCAGACTGTTTCCGTTCAGATTATCGGAGATGAATATGTGTATGGCACGAATTATATTATTGAGCCTGTTTATATCTATCGTCCGCTTATCTACGATTGGTTCTGGGGTCCGACATGGGTTTGCTGGCATTCTCCCTACTACTGGGGTTATTATCCTCATTACTGGCATCATTATGCCCCCTGGCATTACCATGATTACCGTGCGCATATCCATGTTTATCACCATGAACATCCTCGTTGCAGTTATCGCTACACTGCTACGGCGCGTTCCGGCGCTTCCGGTCTTCGGCACAGTGAACATGGCGCGCGTATGACGCGTAATGACTATGCACGCAACAATCCGTCGGGTTCTTTCACCGCACGCAGTGCTGCCCGTGGCGTTTCAGCTACTAACGTGCGTCAGATAGAGAATGGTCGTCGTGCCGTTGCACGCTCTTCCGCCCATAATAACGTTGCGCCCGCTGTGCGTGCTCCTCGTTCTACTGCCGTCTCGGAATCTCGTGGCAATTCTGCGTCTGTTTCTCGCAGCGCATCGGCATCAGAGTCCCGTACTCGTACGGCGCAACGCGGTTCGTATGAACCCGCCGGTTCTGTATCTCGTCAGACGGCAGTTCGTAGAACTAATACCGAGACTACTCGTGTGGAGTCTTCCCGCCCATCGTCTGCGTCCACACGTACTGTTCGTTCTTCCTCTAGTTCATCAATGGGTGCTTCCTCCGTTCGTTCGTCCAGTATGGGTGTGTCGTCCATGCATTCCAGTGGAATGGGAGGTGGTCATGTGAGCAGTTCTCCTCGTTCTTCCGGTGGCGGCGGTGGCGCACGTACGACAACAGTGCGTCGTTAGAGATTAGGGAAAAGGTGGGAAGAAGGAGCGGTAACCACTAACGAACATATAACCGATCACTAACAGCGCTTGCGCTAAAACTACAAAAAAAGTAATGACCAAGCAAAAAAATGCATGAGATTCTTGAGATAGTTGAGACAGTTTAAGTGTCTCAAGAGTCTCAACTGTCTCAAGCAAGAATTGTTTAGGT
>JAGCEW010000049.1 GCA_017650465.1 Paludibacteraceae bacterium | reverse complement strand
TAATACTATAGTAAATTAGTGCCATGTTTGGCTTGTGTACTCAAAATCTTCGTACTCCTCATAAATATCTCCGAAATCGGCTTCATTTGCGGTAATGCTGGAGCGGTGAGTAACCTTTACAAAACTTTGATTGTTGCTTGAGAGGCTTTCGAAACCGATACCAAAAGAAATAGATAGCTGTGCCATGATTGTATTTGTTTTAGAGTTTAACATTTGCGTATAAAGCAGTTAGCGTTTGATATAACCTTTACGGTGCTTTACAAGTGTTCCGAGAAGTGTTTGCAAGGTTTTCGAAACAAAATACTACCATAGGGGCGAGAACTGTTCGAAGAATAGTCTTGCCCCGGAATAATGGTGGAGATTTTTTTAGCGCCCAAAGTAGCGCCGAAACGTGCCCTGACCTTTCTAACTAACGGAGCGGTAACTAACTTTGCACCGGAAAGGATGTATCGAATAAACGCGGATCTGCTGCGTACAAATGTACTCGTTCAAAACAACGAGCATAGGCAGAGCAGACAATTTCCGTATCGGGGGCGAAAATCAAGCCCTCAAGTGACGAGCAAAGAAACATGGGAGTAAGTGGCTGCCATCACGATTGGGTGGCGGGAATACTCGTATTGCGTGGCGTAGTTGCGCAGGTACTTGGCAGGCGGGAAAACGGCGAGTCAGAACTGAACACTTGGAGGTCTGCCGCCATTTTCGCGACGGTATTAGCATAAATGCCAATCTATGCCAATACGCCAACTACAGGCACAGCGCCCACATAACGGGTATGCCGGGAAGGAGCGGAGAAGTAACAGCCGGGCGGAGACTCGGCATGTTGAGGATGCCAGAACTGAATACTTGGAGGTCTGCCCGAAAACACGCTGACCCAGAGCCCAGCCGTGGAGATGCAGCGACTGTGCGTGGGAGAGTGATAGCAGCCGTAGGGTGGAATAGCCGGACGCTCGCAGGGTGTAAATGTCAGCCGGTACAGCAAAGGGCTGTAGTCACCCACCGGAGGTAGTTGCAGCCACCGGCAGGTAGAGTGAAGGGCGCAGCTGCTTGGCAGGGTGAACAAACGTGACAGAAAACCGGGAGACCGTAGGTAAAATACAAAAAAAATGTGCGGTATTTAGCCGCACATAGAAATTAAAAGTCAATTTTTATTCCGAACCATTTCCAAAGCGAAGAATCAGACTCGCAAAGATCGATGCGAGTGACTGAGTCTGGAAGAGGAGGAAATATCAGTGTGAAGTCGCGAGAAATGCCCCACGGAACTGATGTGGTATCGGGAGCAAAGCGGCATCCTTTCACTCCACTAATGCTATACTTTCTTCCCGAATACGTCTCTTTAATGTATGCATGTTTATCAATATTCATCCACCCTCCCACATACTGTCTATTGGTCCACCGTAAGTGAACAGCGGTAGATGAGTCATTCATACATATAGCCCGTAGGGTTGTAGTTCGCGTTGTAGTGCTATCGCACGTAGGTGCAAAAATCCAATGTCCCGATTTTGAGTATTCAATCTCAGCTTCTTTACATCCCATAAACGAAGCGTCAGCTATCTTTTCCCATCCAGCAACTTCATCTGCTTCTATACCAACACCATCACGTGTGCACAAACCAAGATAGAATAATGCCGTAGGTTCTTCCATAGCAGCACCTTCTCTGTAAAGAGATATTGCTTCTGCCAAATCAATAGGGATGCCGATTCCGTATTGATAGCAACGACCAAGACTGGAGATGGAAAGCGAGTCACCTGACATATATGCACGTTGATACCAATAGAAGGCTTTGTCTTGGTGGGAGGAAATTTCTGTACGATAGAGATAGGCATCCGCCAACAAGCGTTGCGCAACGGGAGGTCCTTCTTCGGCTGCCAATGACAGATAATGCATAGCCGAATCAGATGTCAGATCTGCATAGCACAATGCCTGTTCATAATTCTTGGTTGGGAGACTATTGCGATGATGGAGATAAGCTATCGTGCCGACACATAAAATCGCAAGGATAACTAAGGCAGAGGCCAAGAGACGAATCCCTTTGCGACGACGGAGAACAGGACGAATACGTTGTGTATCCAATTGTTCCACCGAGGCGAGGTATAGTTGTCCGGTATCGAGTGCGGAGTACTGGTGTTGTCCTAAGCCTTTGCGAATGAAATCAGGTGTTTCTGCCGGAAAGGTAGTAAACTGTTTATCGGGCACAAGCGGCACGATTTGTTTGCCATGCGTAAGTGCGTGCTCCAATTCCAAGCGTACCCAATCGTTTTCGTTGACACAACGGTCTAAACAATGTGCAGTAAGAAGAAGAATATAAATTGGTGCTGAATCAATAGCATCCAAGATGCGACGGTCGAAAACGCCATCTTGCAGAGCATCGTAGTCAAGGAAGACGCGATAGCCACGTGCAGATAGAGATTCCTTTAACGCACGCGCGATGTCCTTACCATCTGTGCGGCGATAGGAAATAAATATGTCGTATCGTGTATTTGGCATTTATCGTTTCAGTACTATCACTTTGGCTGTTTGGTTATCCATTCCGGGCATGGTAGCGCCAATGGGTGCACCAATGTAAGTAGGATCGCAGATTATGTATTTGCGACTTTCGACAAGGACATAATCTCCTTTTATTTCCTGATTGAAGCATACGGCCGTAGCAAGATGACCGGGATAATAGAGAAGTACCACGTCTAAGCCAAGGAGGTCTCTTACAATGCGTGAGAAGAGGATGGAACGGTCTTCACAATCGGCATAAGGATAATAGAGTGTTTCCGACGGAAAGAACGCACGGTCTTGTCCCCACACTTTGTCGTCATACTCATATTCGAATGCGGTTTGTACCCAATTAAGGAGTTTAGCGACCGCTTGTTTCTCTGTCACACCACGGATAGCATTTTGCAAGGCTGGATATAGCGTTAGGCGCACACACTCTTCCATCGGTGCGTTGGCATAATTCGCCCAACGTGTGCCACAATCTCCGCCGATTTGTCCGGTCGGGTATTCGTTATAGAAAGCTATTGAGTTTTGGTTAACAGTACATTTAACCGAAATACCCTGATTAGAATTTCGCTCGGGAGTATATGTGCCATTCATAGCAAACTTCTGTTCCGGGTTGATATAGATCGACATCGGTTGTTCTTTTTCGAAGGCGCCACTGCATATACGTATACCTTCTTCTGTTTCCTCCATAGGATAGAAGTACATTCCTTCTAATTCTAAGTAGCGTTGGTCGTAGAGTTGATATTGGCTACCGATGAGCATATAAAGTTTGCCTGCTTCTGAGATAGCCAAACGCATAGTATAGCCGGACTGTGCAAAGATGAATGCACGAAGGAAGACCGCCTCGTTGGATGGACCGTATATCTGTTCCGAAAGCGTTTTGAGCATCTGAATGTATGCCCAGTCGCACAACTGATAGTCATTGCGGACTTTGAGGCAATCGTATATCAGATTATCGTATTGTGCAGAAGCGAGTTCTTCCCAAGCACGTGCAAAAGTATCGTTAGAAGGATTGCGTAATGAAATACGATGTACGCGAGGATGGCGGAACGATAGCATTGTTCCATAAAGAGTTACCTGTATCCGAATAGAGGACTCGTCGTTTTCCAAAATCGGTGCAATAGGTTCCGGCTGCGGTTTCGGGGCGGGAATAGGAGTCACGTCTTCATGTGGAAGCGGTTTCGGTTCCTGTTGTACTGTAGGTTCTACATAG
>JAGCEW010000048.1 GCA_017650465.1 Paludibacteraceae bacterium | reverse complement strand
ACCGCGACGGATGCGCTGTCCAATGTTGGAAACCTGATTGATGGTGAAGTAGGCACGGAATCCTTTCAAGGGGTTCTGCTTAAGTGCATTGGTGGAAGGCCAATATAGTTTATTATTTGCCCCAACGAAGAGGATATTCTGATTACCAGCTTCTAATTGCCGCGGTGTGAACGTGGCGTGGAAGCTCATTCCCTCCAGTATATCGACAAAGGGAGTTGCAGTAGTAATCGTTACACCACTAAAGATAGGAGCCACGATATCTTCGCCGTCAGGGAAACTGATAAGATACGGTTTTCCCGCCTCAATATGATCAACCTCCTCGATAGTGAGTTCTATTTTACCTTCTGCGGTGATGGTTGCCCCCTGATAGTGCATCAAATGCCCTCCATACAGTGGATTAGCCTCCTCATCCATCCACATAGCTTGCGGGATATCAAACGGGAGACAAAGGGTGTTGTAGTATCCGTCGCAATAGATGGTACGGTCAATCTGGACAGAGACATTTCTATTCAGCAAATTGGTCAGTTGTGCTGAGACAGTTGTCTGGGCTTCCAAGAGAGTCTGACCACCTTGCACTGCGTCTGGAATAACATACAATTGTACATATTCTTCCCACTGAGCCGTGTAGGTTACATCCTGATCCGGCATAATCTCTGCCACAGCAGGGGACCAGCCTATAAATACGTAGCCCTCTTTAGTGGGATCCGCAGGGGCGACAATGTCGGTATTGTAGGTGACAAGACCATGAGAATAGGCTGATTCGTCTGATTCCGTTTCCCCACCATCCATGTCCCACGTCAGTGTGTGCTGATCGGGTGCGTAAGAGGCTATATAAGTCGCTGCTCCCGCCACGGTAATTATGCGTGGGTTGTCGGTGTTGCCATCCTGCCAATGTACAAAGTGGTGATTGTCGTTTGCCATCGCCCACACGCTAATTTGGTTATCGTACGCCATATCCGTATAGATGCTCGCGTTCTCCTCGCAACCTTCTGGGTAGAAGGTAATGGTGAAGCGGTCATAGGTATAGTGGTCGTACTCATAATAAGCGGTGTACGTGACATCTTCAGTTACGGTAACAATACGCGGGTTTTCGGTATTACCATCCTGCCAATGTGAGAAACGATCTTGTCCGGTAGGAACGGCCGTAATCTTGACCAGCTCACCGGCAGCAATATCCTGCACGATATTGGGCGTTTCACAGCCGTCAGAATATATTGTAAGGATATAGCGGTCGTACGCAAAATAGGCCGTATATTCGGCATCTTCTGTCACAGTGAAGGTTCGCGGGTTGTCGGTATTGCCATCGTTCCACTGCGTGAAACGATAGGTAACATCCGGAGTTACCAGCACTTCCACCTGGTCGCCTGATTGCAGGTCCTGATATTCAACAGGTGTGTCGCATCCGTCCGCAAAGACCCTTAACGTATAGGTCTGTGCGGACAAAGTCCCCAGTCCGATTAAGAAGGACAGGAATAATAGCATTCGTTGTGTGCTCATTGTTGTATGAGTTTACAAATTGGGAATGGATTACTTTTTATAAACCTTTCGACATTACGGGACGAATCGGGCATCCATACGAACGCATGTTTAGGGAACTCACACCATGGCTACTATCCGAATAGAAACGTAGTGAATAAGCACTAAACGAAGTAGTTGATGGTGAATTCAATTCTGACAGCCAATAGTAACCAGAGTTTGATGCAGAGGTTAATGTATTAGAATTATTAGTATACGTATTAATTGCCATATACCCTGTTGATGGAAGAAAAATACTATTGTTTGTATAACCTGTCACTTTGCTTGTAATGCGATACCCCCAAACACCATTCAGTGAGGTATATTCCCATTTGCAACTATCTACTAATTCTCTCGCTTGTGCAGAGGTTGGAATATGCCAATCCCCTCCCCACAACACGTGTGCCGCATCATCCACATCAAGTAATTGAGTTAGATTATCCAATTCGCTCATGCCGTAGTACTTTTGACTTTCAATGGTACAATACTTACGTACCCAGTTCTTATTATTATAATCTTCATAACCATGTACATAGTAACGCCAACTGTACAGAGATGGAATTGATGTTGCCCCCCAAGGATAATAATCACCCGGTTCTTCCGGTATGTTAGTTCCAATATTTGTGGTTGCCCAATAAACACTTAACCCCAGATCAACATACTCATGACCTTCGGCGATACCACCGGTCGAAGACTTAATAGCACCATTCTTATCGCAATCCTCATACACCGCGATTGCGAAGGTTTGGCCAAACATGGAAACTGAAAGCATTAGTGCTGACAGAAGAAAAATTGATTTTGTTTTCATATCAGTAATTGTTATTAAGTTGTTTTTTTAAGAGTAATTTACTGCTTTAAAAAGCAAATACAGGACGTATTGGAAGTCCATCTGTTCTTGATTGATTTGAAACAGAACCGGTCGGGGTGTTATTAAAATATAATTTCTTGGCATTACTATTATTTGTGTTACCCGTTGTTAATGAAGACGTCCAATAATATCCATACTCCCAGTATCCCAAGGATGTTCCATATTTATACTTGGCTGCAGGTAAAAAAATGGAACGATCTGTATATCCTGCAACATTGCTTGTGAATCGGCATCCATTTACCCCATTCACCGTCTCCCACGTTAACGTACAATTGTTCAATAGTTCCTGCGCTTCGGCAGCAGTGGGCATCCGCCAATTCCCGCCCCATGATTTAAACGCTGCATCGTCAACAGGCTCTACCGTCGTAAGATTATCAACTGCCCATGCATTGGAAGCCTCTAAATAAGTAATATATTTTGTGGTATAGATTTTGGTACTACTCTGATAATAGTAATATTTATAGTTTTCCGCATTATAGTTTGACTGGGTATATGAAGTTGCCCAACAGTAATAACCTCCGGCTTCTTCTTCGCTTGAGGCACCTACATTTGTGGTTGCCCACATAACACTCAGGCCCAAATCAACAAACCCATATCCGCGGTACGTACCACCATTCGCTGTCTTGACAATGGTATTTTTGTCGCAGGATTGGTACAGAGAAAGTGTCTTTTTCGCTTGTCCCATAAGAGGAATAACCACACTTATTCCAAACAGCAGGAGAATAATTTTTTGTTTCATAGATGTGTAATTAGTTGTATAATAGTTATTATTATTTACACTATAAGTCCAGTACCGGACGAATCGGGAATCCTTCATAGCGCGGAAATGACCCAAGATAATAGGAACCAGAGTAATTTATTCTCAGACCGTAGGCATTCTGATTCCCATCGCCATAGAGTTCCGATGTCCAGATATAGCCAAACATATCAGGGAGAATACAACTTGTGCCGAGCATACATCCTGTCAGAGGCAGGAAAATACCATTCTGGGTATATCCTTCCTTTCGGCTTGTAATCCAATAACCTTTCACGCCATTCAGCGTAGTGTATTTCCAATCACAATAGACAATCAGTTCCTGCACTTCCGCCGGTGTGGGGATCCTCCAATTGCCGCCCCAACTCATAGCGGCAACATCATCCTTCATTTCCAATCTACTGAGATTATCCACCGCCCATCCGCCGGTCTCCTCAACAATTAGATATTTCTTCATATAGATTTTACTTGATGACTGATAGTAACAATACCTATAGTTGTCCCACTTATAGTCGGTACTGGTATAGGTATGCCCCCACATATAATAATTGCCTATTCCTTCGGGTTTAGAGGCTCCTACATTGACTGTAGCCCACTTGACACTTAGTCCTAAATCCACATAATTGTGTCCTTGGTGCATACCTTCCGAAGGCAACACAACGTCTCCATTCCTGTCGCATTCCTGCCACACGTTTTTAGTAAGTTGTCCCTTTACCGGTAGGGCAAGAAGTGCAAGCAACAGAGCAATCATGCAATTGTGTTTCATATTCATGGTCTTTCGTATTTGATAGTTCTACTTGTTGATGATTTTTTGTTTGGCTGAACCATTTTCTCCTTTCACTTGAACGATATAAACGCCTGATGGCAGATCGATCTCTCCTTCCGATTCTATGGTTTCGCGTCGATACAAACGTCCGAGCACATCCCACACAAGCAGTTCCGCTGTGGTGTCAGAAAAAGTTATCTTCCAGCGACGAGCAGCATTGCGCACCGGAGCGAACGTGGCATAGGTATCAGCACTTCGGGGCGTATCATCGAACGTTTCTGGACAAGTGCGACGTTTCTGACCATTCCTGTCGGTTACTTCCACGAAATAGAAGCTTTGTCCAAACCCTCCCGGCATATAGAGATATTGCTTAGTCTCCCCACTCATAAGTTTCTCATCCTTATACCACTGGAAAGCGACAAACTCTCGCTGACCATTGTCGCAGAAGATAACATCCTGCCACTTGCGATAGACGAGCTTTTCCACGCAGTCCACAACAGGTGGAGTGACAGGACGTTCACAGTGTGTTGTAGTGAGCGTGTAGGTTGTAATTGTCTTAATGCATCCGTTCGCAGTATATGTCATTTCCTCTTTTTCCCCGCCATTTCCGGTGAATTGTATCCCGCGCCAAGTAAACGGCATCAGGGTGTCGCAAACCATGGTATCCAATGTGATAATCTCCGGCGTTGCGTTCACAACCAAATGCAAGGTAACGATACTGTCACAGCCCACACTATTCTCCGTCTTCCAAGTAGCACCGTCTTCAGCAATAGCGCCATGCCACATATAGGGCAGTTCATCAGGACAGATAATGGCAGTGGTGTCGCCTGTGCTAAATTCATTTACAATCAAGTGCAAGGTGACAATGCTGTCACAGCCCGCACTGTTTTCAGTCGTCCAAGTAGCACCGTCTTCAGCAATAGCGCCATGCCACATATATGGGAGTTCTTTGGAACAGATAATGGCAGTGGTGTCACCATAAACAGGATCGAGACATTGATCTGTTTTCCAAATGGCAGTAACAGACATATCCGTATCGACCTTTATCACTCGCGGATTATCGGTTTTTCCATCTGACCAACGCAAGAAGGTACCTCCATCATTCGTAATCGGATAAACAGTAACTTCAGTTCCGGCAATAATATCTCGATATATATTTGGTGTTTCGCATCCCTGTGAATACACCTTCAACGTGACGCGATTGTAGGCAAAATAGACTGTGTGCGTCTGATTGCCATATACGGTAAAGGTACGCGGATTTTCCCGATTGTCATCTTGCCATCTATCAAACTTATGATCACTATCCGGATTGGCATTAATAGTAATGTCATTCCCCGGACGCACCCAATACACATTGGGCACATCACATCCGTCCGCATAAATAGTCAGTTTGGCCAGCATTGAATAGTGATAAATAACGCTATCGCATCCCCATATATTTTTCAATGTATCGATGTAGGTTTCCGGTCCTGTAAAGATATGTCCGTGCCATGTATAAGGTAATTTTTCTTGCTCAACAGCCGTATCTACCATTAGAACAACCGGTGCCAAACACGGGCAAGTGTCCGCAACGGAGTATTCAATCGTATCCTGACACTCACCCGGGATAACCAAATAATAGGTATCCGAAGCCGATTCGATATTCAATGGATTGTTTGTGCTGTAAACAGGTGATGTCTTGCTTCCTTTGTGCCATTCGGGGGTAACAATGGATGGTGCTTTAATAGCAATATCACATCCCCCATACACCTTTTTATCTTTTTCGAAAGCAATCATCATGCTTGAGCGACATTTTTGATTAGAGCAACAGCACGCTTCCGAGGTAATTGTTATGGTTTTTCCAACCATATCACTTAGATCAAGTGCCTTTACCTGCCAAGGAATATATCCTTTATAGGAATACAAGATATCATCATGTGCTCCATATCCCCAGGAAGAATTCGTGATGACATATCCTTGCGCCAAAGCATCTTCTTTTTTATCCCAGGTCCAGTGCGACGGACATCCTACCGGATTACCCTCCTGCTCTACGCGCAAGGAGACATAGAACGGAGCATGTCCACCTTCGCCAAAATACACTTCTTCGCAATGGTAGATGAACAGATATGGGTAATCTTCCGTCGGAGTGTATTGGAATGTTACTTTCTTTGCTTTTCCGTTTTCTTCTGGTGTGATAGTATATATCATGAGATCGTTACGACCTAGTTGCGGTGTACCATCATAGAGAATGGAACCAGTTCCCCAAGCGTGCGGCAAATAACCATAGTGCCCATCTTCGTATATCGCCTCATGTCCGGTCCCCCTCACTCCAGTTTGGATGGTGTAGAACACATCTGCATTTTTTGCAGCATTTACTGCTACAGAAAGACATACGCCCAGCAAACATAGGGCTATGCCCAAAATCCGATTTCGTTTTATATTCATAATGGCTATCATATTCTACTTATTCGCTATTGGTACGATTTCCACACGGCGGTCCAGATAACGGTCGTGACTTTTACTATAGTACGGTTCGCTACTAGCAAAGGCTTGTATCTTCATTTGTTCAGGGCGCACACCTCGTTTCAGCAACAATTGGTATACCGCTTTAGCGCGCCGCAGACTCAAGCGTTCGTTATATGCTTTCCCTCCCAAGTCGCAGGTGTGGCCGTTAATCTCCACTTTCTGTTCCGGATATTGTACAAGGATTGCTGCGATTTCATCTATCATTCCTGGAGGATCCAGTTTGGGTATTGTCTTATCCAAGTCGAACCAAATGATGGACTTCTCCATTACACGCGTGATTGCTTCTGCCGGATGCCAAATAGTGTCATAATGAGCAATGCGCACCGTATCCACCACCTCAATGACTTGCCATGTTGTATCTGCAACCAATACCTGTTCGTAGCGCATCGGTTGGGGTTTGGCTTTTGTAGGTTTATTCCAACGTAGACTCAATTTCGCCCCCACTTGCCATGGAAAAACATCTCCTTTGTTCCACACACTCACATTGCCATATGCACCTATTCCAATGTCCAACTTATCCCCGATAGGAATCGCCACTCCCATCTCGATTTGCGGGGCAACTATCAAAGGGCATACATCTATTGATTCGTATTCTCGGATCGTTCCAGCAGTATATTCGTGCATATCGGTGAGTGTAAGATCCCATTTCTCATAGTAGCCTCTCTTGTGGCATTCGCCGGCGATGGTGGTTTGATGCATTATCGGATATCCTATTCGCATCCCCCATGCGCCATATATATACATAGGTCTATCATTCCTATTGTTTTTCACTGGGTACTCCATCTGTACTCCTACCGGAAGGTTCAAGACCAAAAGGCGCTCATCGCGTTGCATGTTTTCGTGGTCCACCGATATTGTCGCCTTTGGTTCTATGTCAGAATCTGTGTAACCTACCTGGGTGAAATGGTCGGAGTAGCGCCGACGGCTATGGTAATAGTCGGCCCCTATGCCCAATCCAATGCCCCATTTCGGAGAGAAGAAATAAGCATAACTTACATCCGCCTGCGCAGCTATGTGCCCATTCCTGTGTACCTCACCATACCCAGTTCCCACTCCTGCAATAAACCGATGTGACCTATTGGTCTGTGGGACAGGAATGGGCTCCACCTCACGCGTCTCGATATGTTGTGTAATATTAAAAATAGTATCCAAACGGGAGTGCGTATGGATACTGTAGGTGGTGCGTATACTATCTATGTGTTGAGCGAGGAGTTGCGCGCGGTATGCCGAATCGGCGGCAGCAACCCCTTGCGCGGGAATGCCTCCATCATAGGAGGGGGCGGCAGGTCTCTCGCGCTGTGAGGAATAATCTTTCAGGCTCACCATAATATTTTTTCCGTTCATTGAAACGGCATACTGACGCCCAAAAGTGCGTTTAACCACGATAAGGAGATTTTCTTTATGATAATCAGCTGTAATCAATTTTTGCACATCCACCTCATTTTCATTGTACGAAATGGTGCAATGCGTTTTTTTCTCCAAAGTACGCACCACTTCCCGCAACGGAGTATTTTCGAACTTCTTCGTCACAAACACTTCCGCTCCGACAGACTGAGAGAGGAAGGTTAATGCAAAATAGCAAACGATTAAGGTGCGTAGTTTTTTCATATTTTTTTCAAAATCCAGTGCAAAGGTACTACATTTTTCTGATATAAAAAAATTTTTTTTCATTTTCTTTATAACAAACTGATTATCAAAAATTTTTAGGGATGTGGCATAATCTTTCTTTTCCGAGAGATAAGACATATCGTTACTTTTACGCACATGTTGCGTACTACGCGCCGTGTTCGGGAGCGATGATGCTGCAAAGGTGCAAAGTGAAAAAAATAAGGCGTAATGGTCAAAAATAATAAGGAAGAAGGAAGGCCGGATACAATCCGGCGGAATGAACATACAAGACATAATTCGAAAGATGCAAGACATGATTCGAAAGATGAAAGACAAAAGCCGAAAGACAAAAAATAAAAGAGGTGGCGAATATATACTTATTCCATGTGGAGTTTACGGCGGGAAGCAAGAAGGACGATAACCGCCGTAATCGCGGAAAGGGTGTCGCTGACAGGGATAGACCACCAAACACCATTCAACGGGTCATCAAACAACAAAGGCATCCAAAGAGCAAGCGGAATCAAGAACAACACCTGTCGGGTAAGGCTGAGGAAGATGGCCTTTCCCGCTTTGCCGATAGAGGTGAAGAGGTTTCCTGTAACCATCTGGAAACCAATGATAAGCATGGTGGAGCAGATGATACGCATCGGGGTGATGGTGAGATTGATAAGCGTTTGGTCGTGGGTGAAGAGTTCGGTAGCGAATTTGGGGAAACATTCGCCGATGATAAAGACGATGGCCATCACTCCGGTAGCATAGAGGCAAGTGAGGTAGAAAGACTGCAACATTCGGTCATATTTGCGCGCGCCGTAGTTGTAGCCGGCAATAGGTTGCATTCCCTGGTTAAGACCCATGATCATCATTGCGAAGACGAAGGTGATTCGGTTGATGATACCATACGAGGCGATGGCCATATCGCCACCGAAGTTCTTGAGTTGGTTGTTGATGATAATCACCACCAAACAGTGGGCGATATTATACAAGAACGGCGATAGTCCAATTGCCAATGCACGGTGGGTGATATGCCTATTAAGGCGCCATATACCCCGATGGAAGCGAACAAGTTCGTTTTTGTCAAAGAACTTGGTAATCTGCCAAACCACCGCAACCGCCTGGCTGAGAACCGTTGCCAACGCCGCGCCGCGTACACCCATATCCAACCCGAAAATAAAGATAGGGTCCAGAATGATGTTGATGGTCACCGCCACAATGGTTGCAGTCATAGAGAACCGCGGATGACCTGCCGAACGCAGCAAGGCATTGAGTCCGAAATAGATATGCGTGAGGATATTTCCGTAGAGGATAATCTCCATATAATCGTGGGCGTACCTGAGCGTGTCGGGACTGGCACCGAAAGCCATTAGAATAGGATCAAGCCATATAAGCCCGACCGCCATCACAAGTGAGGAAAGGATGATGTTCAGGACGATGACATTCCCCAGCACCCGATTGGCTTTCTCGTAGTCCTTTTCGCCCAAATAGATAGCCAATAGCGAAGAGGCTCCCACGCCGACCAGACTTCCGAATGCGGCACAGATATCCATAAAAGGCTTGGCTACCGTGAGGGCACCCAGCGCCAATGCGCCACAGCCGTGACCGATATAGACCGAATCGACGATGTTGTACAGCGACGTTGCCGTCATCGCAATGATGGCGGGTAATGCATACTGGAAGAGCAGTTTATGTACAGGCGCTGTGCCGAGTTCGGAGGTGCGGGTCATGATTATTTCAGTTTGGCGGCAATCTCTTCAAACGCTTTTGCGGCAGGATGTCCCATTTGCAGGGCGACAGGCATTCCTTCATCCCCTGCTTCTCGGATAGACTGCACGAGCGGTATCTGCCCCAACAGAGGCACATCCAATTCTTCCGCCAACCGTTTGCCACCGTCTTTGCCAAAGATATAATATCTATTTTCCGGCAGTTCGGCAGGCGTGAACCAAGCCATGTTTTCAATTATACCCAACACCGGTACGTTTATCTTCTCATTGCGGAACATATCGACCCCTTTTTTGGCGTCGGTCAATGCGACCGGCTGTGGCGTTGTGACCACGACAGCGCCCGTGAGGGGCAAGAGTTGCAACAAGGTGAGGTGAATATCACTGGTGCCTGGTGGCATATCGATGAGGAAATAGTCCAAATCGCCCCAGTCGGCATCCTGCACCAACTGTTTGATGGCATTGGAAGCCATTCCTCCTCTCCATATCACCGCTTGGGACGGGTCGACGAAGAATCCGATGCTGAGCATCTTCACGCCATATTGCTCAATAGGTTGGATGAGCGTACGGCCGTTCACCTCCACCGAAACAGGGCGGCAATCCTCGGTGTGAAACATCTTGGGCTGACTGGGACCGTGAATATCTGCGTCCAAGAGTCCGACTCGGAATCCTGCCTGCGCCAGCGCGACAGCCAAGTTGGCGGCTACAGTGGATTTCCCCACTCCGCCTTTCCCCGAATGAATGGCAATGACCTGAGCGGCATGAAGAGAAGGTTCTTCGTGCCGTTCAGGTGCAAGACGCTGTTGACGGAACTTCGTATGGATATGCACGGCGGCGTTTTCATCCACATAGGTCTGCACCGCCACTTCCGCAGCGCGAACAAGCGACTTGATGAAAGGGTCATTGTCCTTGTCAAAAATCAAAGAGAAAGACACCTCCAAGCCCGATATGCGGATGTCGTCTTCCAACATCCCCGCCTCTACCAGGTCCTTACCTGTACCGGGATAGCGCACATGACGAAGCGCATCAATAATTTGCTTCGGATACATTGTTCCCTATAGCGCGTTGTTTATTTATTCTGCTTTGTGGTCAGAACCCAACACATTGATGATTTTGTGCTTGTAGAGTTCCTCCATCAAATCGCGTGCGGGTCCGCAATACTTACGCGGGTCAAACTCACCCGGTTTGTCGGCAAAGACTTTACGCACGGCAGCGGTGAAAGCGAGACGAGAGTCGGAGTCGATATTGATTTTGCAGACAGCCGACTTGGCAGCCTTGCGGAGTTGCTCCTCAGGGATACCGACTGCATCGGGCAGTTTACCACCGTTGGCATTGATGATATCCACGTACTCTTGTGGCACAGAGGACGAGCCATGCAGCACGATTGGGAATCCGGGCAGTTTCTCCATCACTGCATCCAGGACATCAAATGCCAAAGGAGGAGGAACCAGACGGCCGGTCTTCGGGTCACGGGTGCATTGTTCGGGTTTGAACTTATAAGCACCGTGGCTTGTTCCGATGGAGATAGCCAGACTGTCGCAGCCTGTACGTGTGGCGAAGTCAATTACCTCTTCGGGTTTGGTGTAGTGGCTTTCTTCAGCAACCACTTCATCCTCTACGCCGGCAAGAACACCGAGTTCTGCCTCGACGGTGACATCGTACTGATGCGCATACTCTACCACCTTCTTGGTGAGGGCAATATTCTCCTCATAAGGCAGGCTGGAACCGTCAATCATGACGCTTGAGAAGCCAAAGTCCACACAACTTTTGCAGATTTCGAAGCTGTCGCCGTGGTCAAGGTGCAAGCAAATCTGGGGTTTCTCCCAACCCAGTTCTTTTGCATACTCCACAGCACCCTGCGCCATATAACGCAGCAACGTTTGATTGGCATAGTTGCGCGCGCCCTTGCTGACCTGCAGGATGACAGGACTCTTGGTTTCTGCAGCGGCCTTGATGATAGCCTGAAGCTGCTCCATATTGTTGAAATTGAAAGCGGGAATAGCATATCCGCCTTTGATGGCCTTGGCAAACATATCCTTGGTGTTCACCAGTCCGAGTTCTTTGTAACTTACCATAATTGTAACGATTTATTAAAATGGTTTATATTATTTATCTATTTTTCTACTTGCCACATAGAAATAGGTGATGAGTGCGATGTAGGCTACGATGGCTGCAATCTGTGCGCCTGTCGAAGCTGCCCACTGAGAAAGATACCAGTCGGCACCGCAGAACTTGATAACCGCCGAAACGACACCCATTAAGGCACCACCTGCGATGAAACCGGAAGCGATGAGAGTGCCTTTCTGATTGCGTTTCTCTGCCAGTTCTTCGGCTTGTTCACCGTCTTTGGCTTGTTTGCGGGAGACGAAATATGCCACCGTTCCACCAATGAGCAACGGAAGGTTGAGGTGCAAAGGAATAAACATACCCAGCGCAAACGGCAATACAGGAACGCCTACAAAGTTAAGAATCAACGCAAGCACAGCACCCGCAAGATAAAGCATCCACGGTGCGCCTTGGCCGGACATCAACGGTTCGATGACTGCTGCCATCGCATTCGCCTGCGGAGCCACCAGTGCGTTATCCCCCACAAAACCATACGTCTTGTTGAGAATAATCATCACACCGCCCACAGTAGCCGCACTCACCAGCGTTCCGAGGAATTTCCAGGCTTCCTGCTTCTGCGGCGTAGTGCCGATCCAGTAACCAATTTTCAAGTCGGTGATGAAACCGCCTGCCATCGAAAGGGCCGTACAAACGACACCACCGATGACCATAGCTGCGACCATACCGCTGGAGCCTTTCATGCCCACCGCAACAAAAACGACCGAAGCGATGATAAGGGTCATGAGTGTCATGCCGCTGACGGGGTTACTTCCCACAATAGCGATGGCGTTGGCAGCCACTGTGGTGAAGAGGAAGGCAATGACCGTAACAACAATCCATGCTACCAGAGCCTGCGTGAAGTTATGCAATACGCCCACCCAGAAGAAAACGAGCACAATCACCAACGCTGCAACAATGGCAATCAGCAAGAAACGCATAGTGAGGTCACGCTCGGTACGCAAAACGCTTTCTGCTACCGCTTTGCCTTTGCCGCCGAACTCTTTTTTCACCAGTCCTACGGCACCGGCAATGACACCCCAATTCTTAACGATACCGATGAGCCCCGCCATAGCGATGGCACCGATACCGATATTGCGACCGAAACCGGTGTAAAGCATCTGCGGGTCCGCATCGCCCATGCCCGTGGCACCCAGAAGAGGCAGCACCACCCACCAGGTGAAGAAGGAGCCGCAGCAGATGATAGCAGCGTACTTGAGGCCGATGATATACCCCAAACCCAGAACAGCAGCTGAGGTGTTAACCGCCAAAACGGTTTTGAATTTCATCGCCACAGCTTCACCCCATACCATCATACGCGTGGAAAGGAAGTCTGTCCAAACGCCAAAAGTAGAAACCACGAAATCATACAATCCGCCGACAGCAGCCGCCCAGATAAGCGGTTTGGCCTGATTGCCCCCTTGTTCGCCGGATACAAGCACCTGCGTGGTAGCAGTGGCTTCCGGGAACGGATATTCGCCGTGTTTCTCCTGCACGAAGAACTTTCTAAACGGGATGAGGAACAAGATGCCTAAACAGCCACCCAAAAGCGACGAAAGGAACACTTGCATGAAATTGACCGTAATATCCGGATATTTTGCCTGCAAGATATACAGCGCAGGCAAGGTGAAGATAGCTCCTGCCACGATTACACCCGAACTGGCACCGATGGACTGAATGATGACATTCTCACCCAATGCACTCTTGCGGCGCAAGGCAGACGATAGTCCCACCGCAATGATGGCAATAGGAATAGCTGCCTCAAAGACCTGGCCAACTTTCAGCCCCAGATAAGCCGCTGCTGCCGAAAAAACAATTGCCATCAAGACACCCAAACTGACACTGTACCAGGTCACCTCAGGATATTGCTTCTCCGGACGAAGAATGGGTTCGTACTTCTCTCCGGGACGGAGTTTGCGTCCCGCGTTTTCAGGTAATTGAATAGGTTGATTTTCTTCCATAATATATTCAGTTTATTAATTATTTGACGTTCGGTAGTTACGCCCGTAAGAGCGGTAATTGTCTTTCTCTATTTCAATATCCGGTTCCTCCCATGTTGTTTTGGGCACGAGTGACCAACATAGGTACTTGATCGTTAGGCCGCGATCGAGCCACTGCTTCTCGTAGTGGGTCTGCAAAGCCCGCGCATTGCGCAGATTCTCAGTCTGCTGCAGTGTGATATCCTCTTGCGGAAGAAGATCGGAATAAAGGTCGTCCGTATCGGAGAGGATAGGGTAAGCATTCTGCTGCAACATAGCCCGTGTGTAGGTGTACAAGAAAGGGCTGTCTGTTTTGAGGTGAATCAGTCCGGCTGGCCGAAGCAATTGCTGATAGCGTTGCATAAACCACGTGGAGGTGAGGCGTTTGGTGACTTTCTTCATCTGCGGGTCAGGGAAAGTAATCCAAATCTCATCCACCTCATCGGGTCTGAAGAAACGAGGTAGCATCTCAATGTTGGTTCTCAAGAAAGCGACATTCGACATGCCGGCATCAAAAGCCTGCCGTGCTCCATGCCACATACGTGCCCCTTTGATATCAATACCGATAAAATTCTTATTCGGGTATTGTCGGGAAAGCCCTACCGTATAATCCCCATGACCACACCCCAATTCAAGCACCAAAGGGTTGACATTGCGAAAGTAATTCTCCCGCCAATGCCCCGCCATCTTAACCGCAGCGTTTTCCGTCTCCAAATCGCTCATAGAGCATTGGAAAACATTTGGCAAGATGGCCATATCGGCAAACTTTTTCAGTTTATTCTTTCCCATGGTGATTATTTGGTTCTTTTAACTTCTACCGAAAGGTCTGAAACGCCCGGCAGCAACGCACGACGCATTCCGTGACGGATGTATAAATGCCTTTCGCCAAGTTGCTCGAAACGAATACTGCTTTCATACAAGACGGACATGGAGATATGTCCATTTCCGCGGTTTCCCAACCACATCCCCCTATCGTCCGCCAAATAGAATTCAATTGTATCGGTGATCAGTGAATCGGTCTCCCCTAAGAAGAGCCACATATTCTGGTAGGGATAATTGTCCAAGTGCCGCAGGTGAAGCAGAATATCATAGTTCTCGACGGTGTCCGGTACCACAAACGAATAGGCCAACAGGGAATCTTTGTCCCATCCCAAGGGATTAATGTTGCGACTCTCCATGTAGTAAGAACCCGTACAAGAGGCTATCAGACTACTGAGCAGGAGGAGTATCAGATTTCTTGTTTTCATTGTTTTTTCGGTGTTTGTCACGCTGTTGCATATCACGCGGGCCACGATTGTCGCGACGATTCTGCAAGGAACGTTGGTGGCGTTTCTTATCAAAACGAGTAAGGTCGTCCTGCCCGACAACATTTTGATAACCAAGGTCTTCTTCTTGTGTTTGTGTTTTCTCGGTGCCGTTACTACCTAACGAATAGCCCAACTTTTTGGCTTCTTCATAGAGAGGAACTTCGTAGTTGAGGCAGCATTTGAGTTTTGCACACTGTCCTGCCAGTTTTTGTGGATTAGGTGAGATATTCTGCAAACGCGCTGCTCCTGTAGCGACGGACGTAAAGTTTGTCATCCAAGTGGAACAACACAGTTCGCGTCCGCAAGGTCCTGTTCCTCCGATACGTCCAGCTTCCTGTCTGGCACCTATCTGTTTCATTTCGATACGGATACGGAACGATTCGGCGTACACTTTGATGAGTTGGCGAAAATCCACGCGGCCATCAGCTATGTAATAGAATATAGCTTTGGAGCCATCTCCTTGATACTCCACATCACCGATCTTCATTTCCAGGCCAAGAGACTTAGCTAACTGACGGGCACGTATCATAGTGTTTTGTTCTTTCTTGTGCGCCTCTTCTGCATCAGTCAGGTCCTTTTCTGTGGGATAGCGCAATACAGGGCGGATTTCGTAACGACTTGTGTCGATATGGTTCTTTTTCATCTGCGCCAGGACCAGTCTCCCTGTCAGCACCACTTCTCCGAGATCGTGCCCCGGATTTGCCCCAACGACCACTTTTTGCCCTTTTTCCAGGGGGAAATGGCTCTGATTGATATAATATCCTTTACGTGTATTTTTGAATTGCACTTCCACAAAATCTGTTTCCTGCACATTCTCCGGAAGATCGCTTAGGTAGTCTACGACAGGCAACATGTGTGCCGAATTGCGCCTACAGGACTTTTCCGAGAAATGACACGCATCTTGATTCAATGTAAATTCGTGGTTCATAAATAATATGTCCTATGTTATATCTATTTTTTTATATGTACGATCATCTTCAAACAGAGGTCGAAGAAGATAATTTTTGCGTTCCCGTTTTGCGCGATCTGCTGCTCGGCAGTGGATAGTTCTTCCGCTAACAACTCCACATTGCCACTATGGATAAAGGGGCAGAATTTCTGCGAAAAAGCGGCTTCATCGTGGGTTTGGTAATTCATTTCGGGTCGTGCGAGATTACGGATGTAGTTTTCGCGCACTTGACGAAGTGCATATTGCAAAAAGGCTTTCTGTCGTTCCCGTCCGACCTTGGCGTCTGCCATTTCCAGGCTCCATTTCCGCAGTTCTTGCAAAGCGGTATAATCTCGCTGATGCCCCACCTTCCAAGCATTGCGCATCAGGGAAACAAAGTCGGCAAGGAACTGTTTGTTTTGCCCATTGTCTTCAGCCACACGTTTGGCAATGAGGTAACTTCCCTCCGCCATGTGGGCAATATCGGGTGAGAAATGAGCAGCAAGTTCTTCTTCCGATAAGGTGGGAACCCGAATCTGTTGCACACGGCTTATGATGGTAGGAAGTAACTGGTCCGGATGTTCTGACACCAACAAGAACAAGGTATCTTGAGGCGGCTCTTCCAACAATTTGAGCAATTTGTTTGCACAAACCTGATTCATTTTTTCCGGCTGCCAGATAATCATTACTTTATAGCCGTCACCAAACGCTTTCAGGGAGAGTTTACGAAGGATTTCACTACTTTCCTTTTCATAGATCATACCTTGCTTGGTTTCTACCCCCATGGCTTTGTACCAATCATCCAGCGAAAAATAGTGCTGAGTCAACAACGTCTGTCTAAACAGATCCATGAAATCATCACACACATCCCCCGCATCTGTTTTCACAATCGGGAAAGCGAAATGCAAGTCGGGATGTTGCAGATTTTGATACTGCAAACAGGTGGGACACACCCCACAAGAATCCGTCTCTGTGCGATGCTGGCAGTTAAGATATTGTGCATAAGCGATGGCCAACTGCAATTTTCCTACTCCTTCTCGACCTACCAATATCTGAGCGTGCGGAACGCGCCCTTCCTGCACAGAAAGACGCAGACGTTTTTTAACCGACTCTTGACCTATTATATCTCTAAATTGCATTTTCTTTCCTCATTATTCAGTAAAAAAAGCACATTTTTGCGATAAAATTGCATTTTTTTACAAAAATATTTGGTCATATCAATTATTTGCAGTACTTTTGCAGCCCGATTGAGAAAATCGTGTATATCGCGGAGTAGAGCAGTGGTAGCTCGTCAGGCTCATAACCTGAAGGTCGGTGGTTCGATCCCATCCTCCGCAACCAAGAGAGAGTTGAGGCTCTCTTTTTTTTTACCCGATCATCATTACTCCATATACCAAAGCGCCTATTAAGGCGGAAATAGGGATTGTAATGATCCACGCTGTTACCAAATCAAGACTGACTCCCCATCGAACTGCATTCATCCTCTTGACCGATCCAACACCCATAATACCGCCTGAAATGACGTGAGTGGTGGAAACCGGTATTCCCAAGTTTTGTGTCACAAACAAGGTGATCGCACCGGCTGCCTGTGAACAAAATCCTTCATAAGGCGTTATTTTCGTTATTTTATTACCCATCGTTTTGATAATCTTCCATCCTCCGGACATTGTTCCAACGGCAATGGCCGTGATACAGGCCACCGGAATCCACGACGGTGCTCCTGTAAAGTTATGTCCTATTTCACCGGCGTAAGTCATTGTATCCGGCAACAACCAAGCGGGCAATTGCTCAAAGCCATATTGTGCACCAAACGCCGTAAGTGCACAGGCTATGACGCCGATTTCTTTTTGACTATCGTTCAAACCATGACCAATACTCAAGCAAGCACTGGACACCAGTTGCAGCCGCTTGAACCATACATCCGCTTTATGGGGTTTAACGCGTCGGAAGCACCAATACAACAAGACCGTAATGATATTACCGGCAATAAAGCCAATAAGCGGAGCCACGATGATAAACAAACAAATCATCCCCACAGTGGACCAGTGCACCGCAGCTATTCCTTTGCTGCAAATGGCGGCTCCTATTAATCCGCCTATCAATGTGTGACTAGACGAGGATGGGATACCACGCCACCAGGTGAGCAGACTCCAAATAATAGCCGCAGCCAGACCGGCGATAATAATCGGCAATGTTACCCACTCTGCCTCCACCACACGCTGAACCGTGTTGGCGATATTGAAGCCTAACAGATATTCAGCGATGAAGAACGCCACGAAGTTAAAGAATGCTGCCCAAACCACCGCCACCACGGGTTTCAGCACTTTGGTAGAGACCACTGTGGCGATGGAATTCGCCGAGTCGTGGAAACCATTGATGAAGTCGAAGGCAATAGCCAGCAGGATAATAGTAATTAAATAGCCCATTGTTATTAAGCGTACTTAACGATGATGGTTTTCAAGGTTTTCCCAACATGGTTGGCACAGTCGGTGGCCTCTTCCATGTTGTGCATGATTTCCTTGATTTTAATCAGCTCTTTCGTATCCTGCTCCGACTCGAACAATTCCTTTACGAAATTATCATATACATCATCCCCCTCGTGCTCCAGGTCGTGCAGTTTGGCACATTGCTCTAATGCGATAGCGGGTTTCTTGTTGATGGTTTTCAGTTCGCCACAGCCCACTTCGATGGCTTTTGCACCTTCCAAGATGATTTCAGCCATGTGCATTGCCGTATTAGGCATTTGCTTGGGCTGATAAAGGATAAGACGCTTGGCGGAAGCATTTATGTAATCCATCACATCATCCAGATCATCACATAACTGGTGCATATCTTCACGGTCAAATGGAGATACAAATGTGTCGTTCAGTTGGTCGAAAATGCGGATAATGATATTATCACATTCCGTCTCGATGGATTTAATTTTGGTATAGAGTTCTATCTGCCTGTCGTGCGATGTGGTAGAAACCAGTTCTGTAAAAAGATCTGCTGCCGCCACTATACGGGAAGACATCTGCTTATACTCCGGAAAAAACTTCTCCTCTTTGGGAAGAAAAACAGAAAAAAATCTATTCAATGACATCGTGTTTGTTAGTTTATATATTTCACCGCCACAAAATTACTACTTTTTTTTGAAACACACAACAATCTCGATATTATTTTATTTTTTTTATTAAAAAATTTCGTTATTCCATAAATTTGTTGTACCTTTGCGGGTTGAAACGTAATTAGTACGGATATTAACAAATCAAACCATTAAATATAATTGAAGAATATGTCAAAAGTAACTGTTGTGGGTGCGGGTAATGTAGGAGCTACTTGCGCCAATGTTTTGGCCGTAAACGAAGTGGCCAATCAAGTTTGCCTGATTGATATCAAGGAAGGTCTTGCAGAAGGTAAAGCTATGGATATTATGCAGACTGCTCAATTGATGGGCTTTGACACCGTTGTAGAAGGTGTCACCAACGACTATAGCCGTACTGCTGGTTCGGATGTGGTGATCATTACCAGCGGTCTACCCCGTAAACCTGGCATGACTCGTGAAGAACTCATCGGAGTGAATGCCGGTATCGTAAAGAGTGTCTGCGATCAGATTTTGAAATACTCTCCGGACGCTATTCTGGTGGTTGTTTCCAACCCTATGGACACGATGGCTTATCTTACGCTTCACGCTCTAGGTCTTCCCAGAAACCGTGTCATCGGTATGGGTGGAGCGTTGGATAGTGCACGCCTTAAATACTTCATGAGCAAAGCACTGAAATGCAATGCCAACGATGTAGATGGCTTTGTTATCGGCGGTCATGGCGACACGACTATGGTTCCCTTAACCAGCTGTATGACCTACAAAGGAATGAACATCAGTAATTTCCTCAGCAAGGAAGAGATTGAAGAAGTGGTAAAATCCACTATGGTAGGCGGTGCAACCCTTACCGGTCTGCTCGGCACCAGTGCCTGGATGGCTCCCGGAGCTGCAGCTGCCAGCGTAGCTGAATCCATTATTAAAGACCAGAAGAAGATGATTCCTTGCTCTGCTTCTTTGGAAGGCGAATACGGCATGAAGGACATCACGATTGGTGTTCCCTGCATCATCGGCAAAAACGGTATTGAGAAAGTGCTTGAACTCAATATCTCGCAAGAGGAGATGGAAAAATTCCGCGCTAGTGAGGCTGCCGTGTGCAAGACCACGGAAGTACTTAAGGAAATGAAACTCTTCTAATCTACCTTTCCCTATTCCAAGACCCCATTTATGGATCTCTTTCAAAAATGCCATATAGACCTGTTGGATGAAATACGGAATAAGAATGTCTATCCCTATTTCCATTGTCTTGAGTCACGGCAGGCACCGGTGGTCTATATGGAAGGAAAACGGAAAATTATGCTTGGCAGTAACAATTACCTCGGGTTTACAGAAGATCCTGAGGTAATTGAAGCCGGTATACGTGCCTTAGAGAAATACGGCACAGGTGTTAGCGGAAGCCGCTTCTTGAACGGGACACTTGATTTGCATCTGGAACTGGAGAAAGCCCTTGCACACTTCACCGGATATGAAGAAGCCATGACCTGTTCCACGGGTTTCCAAACCAACCTGGCTATCATCTCTTCCATTTGCGGAAAAGATGACTATATCCTGAACGACCGCGAGAACCACGCTTCCATTTACGATGCCTGCAAACTGACTTACTCCACTGTTTTGCGCTACAAGCATTCCGACATGGAGGATTTGGAGAAAAAACTCCAAACCATCCCCGAAACAGCCGGCATCCTAATTGTGACCGATGGTGTGTTCTCCATGCGCGGTGACATTTGTCGTCTGCCCGAAATATGCCGTCTGGCAGAGAAGTACGGTGCCCGCGTGATGGTGGATGATGCACACGGTTTTGGCGTTATTGGAAATGGAGGACGAGGCACAGCCGATTTCTTTGGTTTGCAAGACAAGGTGGATATCACCATGCTCACATTCTCCAAATCGCTGGCCAGCATAGGAGGATGTATGTTGGCGAGTCATAAAGTGACGGACTATATCCGCCATGTCAGCCGTCCGTTTATTTTCTCGGCCAGTATTACTCCGAGCAGTGCCGCTACTGCATTGGCTGCATTGCGCAAATTGGAACAGGATCCCGAACGGCCGAAACGCCTGATGGATATTGCCCACTATTTCCAAACACGCCTGTTAGATGCAGGAATAGACATCATCAAAGCCCCCACACCTATTGTTCCTATTTTCACGTATCACACGCTTGATACCCTCTATTACGGGAAACGCTTATTTGACAAGGGCGTATATGTCAATCCTGTTATAGCGCCGGCTTGTGTGGAAGGAGAGTGTCTGTTGCGCACGACATTGATGGCTACGCACACGCGGGAGCTAGTGGATGAAGCTGTTGAGATCATTGCCGATGTGCTGAAAGAAGGGGCTCATTATTAAGTGATGGACACACAGAACCCTAAAACGATTGTTCTCACAGGAGGCTCAAGTGGCATTGGTCTTGCCACCGCACAGTTGTTTGCCTCCAAGGGTTGGAAGGTTTTTTCGCTATCGCGCAGCGAGACACCAACAGAAGGCGTGACGCACGTTCCTTGTGACGTTACCAGTGAGGAGTCTGTGAGTGGCGCTATACAGCGGGTATTGTCTATGACTAACCGCATCGACGTGGCACTCAGCAATGCAGGCTATGGCATTTCCGGACCGGTGGAGTTTACCGAGCTGGCCGATGCCAAACAGCAGTTTGATGTCAATTTCTTTGGAGCTGTGACGTTTGTGAAAGCCGTACTTCCTCAAATGCGCAAGCAACAGAGCGGCACTATTATCTTTACCAGCAGTGTAGCCGCCGTGCTTAGCGTGCCTTATCAAGGTTTCTACAGCGCTAGTAAAGCCGCTATAAACGCTTTAGCGTTAGCACTTGCCAATGAAGTACGGCCGTTCGGTATTCGCGTCAGTTGTTTGATGCCGGGAGATGTGGCGACCGGTTTCACAGCAGCCCGAAACAAATCCCAATGCGGTGAAAGTGTTTACACGCGTTCCAATAGTGCTATTTCTACGATGGAGAAAGACGAACAGTCAGGAATGACGCCGCATAAGATGGCCCGAAAACTTTGGTGGATGGCGAATAAGAAAAGTCCGGCACCGTTCTACATAGGCGGTACGTTGTATCAACTATTTGGATTCTTGGACTGGCTGTTACCTAAACGCCTTGTTAATTGGATTGAAGGGCAGATGTACGCATAGCCTCTTGTTCTTTTTGAAGAGCCTCTCTCAATGCCTGTTTCGCGGAACGCTGTAGCGCTTCGCGTTCTTTTTCTTTGGTCAGTAATTGCTGGGTTAGAGGCTGACGGTCTTGAGGGGCTGTTTTCATGTATTGCTTGCGCAGATGGTCAATTTCAGTCGTCATCTGCGTCAGGACGCGTGTCTCTTCCTCGTAGGTTTGATACGACTGTTTAGCTTCCTCACTCCGGAACTGGTCGTAACGGGTGTAACACACCTCATCGTTCAGCACAAAGTATATTGCCGGTTCTTGAACGGGCTGTGGTGTCACTTCTTTGTGTGGTGTTGCTTCGGCAACAGGTAGTGTGTCCCGTTCAATAATAGTCATTGTGGCATAGGCCAAGAGGCTGTCGGAACGAACGCCCGATACGTAACGCGGTGTCTCTTCGTGCCGGAAACGATAGACCGTCACTGAATCCGCAGGACAGAAACGGTCGGACGCGAAATAACCGCAGCCCGTGAATTCGTCCACTGCATATAAGTAATCGTTGGCGGAGGAATTGAAGGGATAGCCTATGTTCTCGCTTCTTAAATAGGTGTTGGTGGCTGAATTGTATTGGGTCATATAGATATCCCATCCGCCGAGACCTGTTGTGTCTATGGCGCTATAATACAAAGTGGTGCCATCGCTCAAGATGAAGGGATAGTTCTGTGCATCTGTGAAGTTGACATTTTCGCTGAGTGTGTCGGCTTTGGTCCAAGCGTCCAACAGGCGGTAGCGGCTCAAGAGCAAAGCACCTTTTTCCGTAGGAGCGCTATACACCTCTCTATCTTGGTGCTGATTGAGATAGTGCACACCACTATTCTCATCCATTTGCAAACTGCCGGCATCGGGACTCAAATGGTAAGCCGACAGCAGTTCTGCCTTAGGGAGACGAACGGAGTCGATGATACTTATACGACGGACACGTTTGAGGTAGCGTCGTTGTTGGCGGGCAAGGCGCAACTGCTCTTCGATGCGTGTGAGGCGGTCCGTGGATGTGGCTTTCTCCAAATAGTCCTCATATTCGCGAATGGCCTCATCGGGCATACCCATTTTCATATAACTCTCACCCATAAAGAAATGGCAAAGCACAAAGCGCTCACCGGACTGGTGGAAATAGTCTATTGCTTCCCAATGATTACCGGTCTCCTGAAGGCAACGAGCGTAACGGTAGTTGTACAAAGCGTTCTTAGGTGATTGACGAACCAGCTGTTCGTATAACTTGCCGGCTTGCACATAGTCGCCATCTCCGAACAAAGCATCAGCCTTAGCAGCAGACTGCCCGAAAGCGACGGTGGACACCCAAACAAGTAGTATAATAAGGATTTTTTTCATTTGTTTTCCCAAAAACGCTGCAAAATTACAACTTTATTTTGATATGTGCAAAAAAAGTCGTACTTTTGCAAGCGAATTCTATATTTTTTGCTATGAGTAGTCCTATACACTTTCATATTCTTTCGCCTTCCGGCAAGATAGACGCGCAATATATTGATGGTGCTACCCGCCGATTAAAGGCTTGGGGATACCGTGTTTCGGAAGGGATATATGTCCGCACAACGTTTGGTAGGTTTGCCGGAACAAAGGAACAGCGGTTGAGCGATATGAAAGATGCGCTGCAAGACCCTACGATTGACTATATTCTTTGTGCGCGAGGCGGATATGGACTGCAACAGCTCATCGACCGCATCGCACCGCTCACGATGAATCGTCCTTTGCCGACTATTATCGGCTTTTCCGATATCACTTGCTTGCATAGTTTGATGGCGTTGCGCGGCGTTCTCTCGTTGCACGGGCTGATGTGCAAACATTTGGCAGAGCCCGAAAGCGGGGAGATATGTCTCCGTTATTGGCAACAAGCGGTGGAAGGGCAAACTATCGAATATACGATACCTTCCCACACGCTTAACCGTCAGGGGCAAGCAGAAGGTATTCTTGTCGGAGGCAACTTGAGTGTGTTGTACGGTTTGCAAGGAACGCCATATTCGCTTATGGAGATCCTTCGCCGTCACAAGGAGCAAGGTTTGCAGACACTGCTTTTTATAGAAGATGTTTGTGAGCGTCACTATCACATCGACCGAATGATGCAGAATCTTCGATTGAGTGGTGTATTAGAGGGTATCAGCGGTTTGGTGGTGGGTCAGTTCTCGGAGTGCGATGACGATCCGTTGATGCAAGAAACGGTGTACGACACTATTTTGTCGTCTGTGAAAGACTACGACTATCCAGTACTGTTTGATTTTCCGGCAGGGCACGTAGCCTATAATATTCCTTTCCGGCTTGGTGTACGAACGGAGCTATCCGTTTCTTCGTTCCAAAATGCCTTTGATTCCTCTTTCCGTCAATCCCAGTTGGTACGCTGATTGTACTCTTTAATCAGCAGAGGTTACGCTGACCTTAAGCAGAGGTTAAGCACACATCATAATAGGCCTTCAGATACCGTCGAGATACCGTTGGAATGTTACTTGCCGTTTACGAGCGACATACGGGACAGATACGGGACGATAGATATAGTCCTGTCACAGACCAGAGTGGTAACGGAGTGGTATGGTAGGCACCCCTCCATATATAGGGCAAAAAAGAGGGCAAATCTATCACCTGAAATGCAACTTTTTTGCATTTTTATTGCATTTTCCCTGTAACGCAGTGATTATCAGATTACGGTTCAGTGCCACGGCGACCTGCAGCGGTGGCGTTGGATAGGTGTCAAGACATCGGGCATGAGTTATTTAGTTTTATATGTTACATTTTTTCGATTTTTTTAACATGATATGTACCCGAAAAGGCGATTTTGGGTACATTTACGTAGGTTTATGTATCCGTTTTGTGGAATATGGGTACATTAATGATTGGAAGAAACCGATTCTATTATCTCTATATTTTTATCTGCTACAGGGAGTTCGTGGTTCATAAATAATTCAATGAGCCGCACATTCATATAATAGTTGGTATGCTTGATTTTTACCTTTTCTAATAATCCCGTTTCAACTATCATGTCCAAATACTTGGTAGCTGTTTTTCTTTGTACCAGCATATCTTGCTGTATAAATTCAATCTTTGTATATGGATGGTAGAACAGATTATTCAGTAATTCATGTTTATATTGTCTTCCGAACAGGGGACGAAGGATATTTTTGTATTCCGCCATTAATTGGGATATACCTTTGATTAAGCGGATAGTTTCTTCCGCTGTTTCCTCTACTCCCTTGAGTATAAACAATATCCATTCTTCCCATTCCGTCCGGTTGTTCTCACCGGCATCCCTTACTTTTTGGATAAGTCGGTAATACTCTCCCTTATTGTGAGTGATGTACCTACTTAAATATAAAATAGGGAGATCCAAAAGATTATTAATAACAAGATACAGAATAGCAATAATACGTCCCGTCCGTCCATTACCGTCCAGGAATGGATGGATGCTTTCAAATTGGTGATGTATAATAGCCATTTTAATCAATGGATCAATATCCTGCATCTCCGGTTCATTAATATACAGTTCCAGATTATGCATGAATTGCTCTATCTGCACCTTGCTCTGTGGCGGTGTATATACTACTTCTTTGTGTTGATTTTGCAGCGTGGTACCAGGTCCTGCACGGAAGCCCCCTTTGTTCTCTTCTAATACCTCTTGTATTTGTTTGATATAATTAAGAGTCAGCAGTTTATTCTTGCGCACTAAATCAAACCCTTGTTGCATAGCCTGCCTATAATTCAACACTTCTTTTGTCGAGGCATTGATAGCAGTTTCTTTGAGATTCAACTCTGCCCGGTACAAATCGTCCTGAGTTGTTACGATATTTTCCACTTCAGAACTGTCCTTTGCTTCCTGCAACGTGAGTGAACTGATTAGAATCTGCTCGTTTGGAATAGTTAGGGCGACGCCCTTCAGTTCTGCCAACTTGCGGTTGGCACGGTTCACTTGCTTCAAGATTTCTTTGGTCTCAAGGTCATACGGAAGCGGTAATGTTGGAATAATATATTCACTCATATTATAATAGATTATTCATTATACATTTTTTTCCTTCCTCTCCATCAGATCTGCCCAAGTCATGAAATCCGGTTTGGTCGCCTTGCTGCGGATATGCGACATGCAGCGGTGGCGTTGTGCAGGTGTCAGGATATCGGGCATGAGTTATTTGAACTTCTTCGTTTGTTGCTCGAGAGATTTGATAGTCTCCAAATATGCTTCTTCTACGGGCGAAAGTGTATTGTTTTGCCATTTACGATATTCTTCCGTTGCTTTGTCTATTGCTTGCTGATGGCTGACTTGCCCGGCATTATCCAATAGTTTCTGCCCTGTTGATGAGAGAATCGAATCCAATTGCGCAATATAATCACTCATGTACATCGGCACATGCCGCAAAGCTTGGATTTCCGCAAAGTCAAAATATCCGGAAACGAGGTTGTTGAGCACCTTTAGTTCGTCCGTAGAGAGATAGTTTTTAGCAATAAAAGCTTCTTTGAGAGTTGGCCAATCGCCTTTAAAATTCGTCATACCCATAAACGGTTGTTCGCTATCCGCACGCTGATAAATCACTTCTGCAGCGGTGTGCCCGTGTGCTGCGAAATGTAGTTTGTTCTGCACAATCTTGAAGAACTCGATTGATAATTCGCTCTTAGGATTATAATCTACGGACGTAGCATACAAATCAAGCACTTGCCGGTATAATACTTTCTCTGATGAACGAATGTCACGGATACGATCAAGCAGCTCTTTCCAATAGTTGCCACCTCCCAAATTCTTCAGCCGCTCATCGTCCATTGTAAAGCCTTTGACGATATATTCGTTGAGACGTTTGGTTGCCCACTGACGGAAGCGTGTAGCTATAACAGAACGGATACGATAACCAAGGGAGATAATCATATCGAGGTTGTAGAAAGGTATCTCGCGTGACACCATTCTATTACCTTCTCGTTGAACTTGTCGGAAATTCCGACAGGTTGCCTCTTGGAATAATTCTCCATCCTCATAAATATGCTGAATATGTTCCACCACATTCGTGCGGGATGTCTGAAATAATTCAGCCATTTGCTGTTGTGTGAGCCACACAGTCTCTTGCTCCATTCGGACATCAATATGCGTCCGGCCATCTTCGCTCTGATAAATGAGGATGTCTCCGGTATTTGGGGTCTCTTCGTTCATATTATCTATATCTT
>JAGCEW010000047.1 GCA_017650465.1 Paludibacteraceae bacterium | reverse complement strand
CTCAATCATCAGTAAGGCGCCTTGCGGGAGTTCCTGCTTTTGGGAGACACTTTCTGTTCTTTGGAAGACTACAATGTCCTTGGATGGTGTTTGGAAAGTGTCGGAATGTTGGGCTTCAGGAATTCCTGAACTTGGGGTAGGAAGAGAATGGATTGGTAAAGGTTTGCTTTTGCGTAGCAGCCATACGCCGCCCAACAGAACCAAGATGCAGGTTATTGGGAGCAATATGAAAACGTAGAGTCTTTTTTGCTGCATCCGCCGCAGAATCTCCTCCGCATTGCCGAAGCGCTTCTCGCGGTCGGACTGCGTACACTTGCGAACCACACCCCCGTAACCATGAGGGAGAAGCTGCCGCAGAATCACCCCGAAAGCATAGAGGTCGGCACGACAGTCCAACGGCACGCCACCGCTCTTCTGCTCGGGCGCAGCGTACTTGTCCGAACCCGCCGGCTGCTTCAGGATGCCGTGGTAATCGGTGTCCGCCAACCCAAAATCTATGATCTTCACGTTGTGTCCGTTGTGCGTAATCAAGATGTTGTCGGGCTTCAGATCGCGATGGATAATCTGTTTGCCATGGAAGTAGGACATTGCCGATAGTATCTCCTTCGCAACCTTCATCCGTACGGCCCGAGATGGACTCTGTGCGAGGAACTCCTTGAGCGTGCATCCATCCACATACTCCATCACGATACAGGGCCCCGCAACAGGGTCAGTCTCGAAGCTGAACGTATGCGCGATATTGGGGTGATCCATCTGTACCCCCAACTCAAACTCTTTGGTCAGCAGCTCATTATAGACAGCTTTCCGCTGAAATTCCGGCTTCAGCCCCTTCAACACAAACCACTTTCCGTACCTCTTCGCCTTATACAAACGGTTGAACCCACCCGACGGGATTTCCGCATACGCGGTGAACACGTCCGAGATATTCTCGAATGAAGAGGTGATTTCGCCGGAAGAAGAAGGCAATCGCGAATCCATTTGCAGTTCGTCAGAAGTGTGCATATCGGCGGCAAAGGTACACAAATTACGAATATGCGCCAACTATGAAGAATGTAGAATTATGAATGTTGAATGCTGAATGATTATCAGAGGATGTTGTCGATTTATAATGTTTGACGCAATTACTAAATTAGAATTTTTTGTATCTTTGCCGAAAATTTTACGCATAATATATGCTGCGTAAAACAACGAAATATCTTTTTACACATAGTATTATATGCGTAACGAATATGTATTTGACCCGTACCCTTTGTCGCAAACCATGCAACAGTTGGCAGTGAATCTCCGTGCCCGTCGTTTGGAGAAAAAGCTATCCACCAAGAGTTTGGCGACAATGAGCGGTGTTCCGGCCTCCACTATCCAACGGTTTGAACTGAAACATGCCATTTCATTGGAATCATACGTTCGTCTGGCAAAGGCCCTTGGCTACTCCGAAGAGATGATGCAACTTCTTGCCGAACCTAAATACGACACGATGGAGGAATTGCTGGAAATAAACAAGAACAAAACCAGAAAACGCGGCGTATGATAAAGGATGTGAAATATGTACGCGTGATGTACCATGAACGCAATGTGGGTACGCTTTCCATGGGCACCCATTCGTGTTGCCAGTTCGAGTACGATCGGGAATGGCTTCGCGACGGTTTTTCTATCTCACCGTTACAGTTGCCCTTGAAAACGGGACTTTTCACCGCAGACTACCAGCCCTTTAACGGTAACTTTGGCATCTTCGAAGACAGTCTTCCAGGAGGTTATGGCGACTATCTCTTGCACAAGGTTTTGCGTCGTAATGGGATTGACTATCAGAATCTTACGCCTATCCAACGACTGAGTATTGTAGGAAGTTCCGGAATGGGGGCACTGTGCTACGTCCCCGAAAACAGGCTGATGGAAATGGATTCGTCTGTCACGCTTGATGAGATTCAAGCTATGGCTTTGGAGGTGCTTTCGGAGAAAAAAGACGAGAACGCAGGTCTGCTGCTGATGAACAGCGGCAATTCCGGGGGTGTCCGCCCAAAATGTGTTTACCATGACGCGGATGGGCACTGGCTCGTCAAATTCCGGCATATCTATGACCCGCAGGACATCGGGCAAATGGAATACCGCTATAATGAGGTCGCAAAACGGGCAGGCATTGACGTTCCAAAGTTCCGATTGATGGAAGGGAAGTATTTTGCCACGAAACGATACGATATCGATGAAAACGGTAATCGACTGCATGTGGCCACGGCCAGTGGACTGCTCAACGAACCCATCTCCCCACCTAAAATGGATTACTACACGCTCTTGCAGCTCACAGGCTACCTCACGCAATCGCCTGCGGCTGTGGAGCAACAATTCCGTAGGATGGTTTTCAACCATTACGCCCACAACTACGATGACCACGCCCGCAATTTCAGTTTCATCTACCGCGACGAACATTGGGAACTGTCTCCTGCATACGATCTGACGTACAACGATACACTTGGAGAACACGCCACATCCGTTAATTTCAAGGGATTGCCATCGGATGAGGACATGATTACCGTCGGCATGAACACCAAAATGAGTCGTGAACAATGCCTGCAAATCATCCGCGAGGTAAAAGACATCCTCCACACCTCTAACCTATTAACCTATTAACCTCCTAACCTT
>JAGCEW010000046.1 GCA_017650465.1 Paludibacteraceae bacterium | reverse complement strand
CTTTTTTGGACATAGGCAGGATGCCGACGGGTACTTTTTTGCCTTTGGCGGCTTTGGCATCTGCTTTCAGCGGAAGGAGTGGGGCAACCTGCGGGAATCGCTCTTTTATGCCTTGCAGGGTGGCAGGCACTTTCGGATAGATGTCTTCGCTGAGGAAAGTGGTATCCACACGCGGATAGGTGGTGATACGCTTTTCGTAGAGCGATTGGATGAGTTTGAGCGTATCGTCTGCCGAGAAGGAGAATTTTTTGTTACATTCCACTTGCAGACTGGTCAGGTCGAACAGACGCGGTGCATACTCCAATGCGCGTTTTTTCTCCACGGACTCTATGGTCAGCGGTTGGTTTTTTATGCTGTCCGCCAACTGTTGCCCTTGTTCAGCGGTGGTGATGGCATATTCGTCTTCCTCAACCGGCAACTGGGCGGAAAAGAGGGTGTCGCGGTAGGTGGTCTTTAGTTCCCAGTAGGTGCGTGGCACAAAGTTCTCTATCTCTTTCTGTCGTTTGACAATCAGAGCCAATGTGGGTGTCTGCACGCGGCCTATACTCAGTACCTGTCTGTCCTTGCCTGTGCCTTGGGCGTATTTGATGGTGTAGGCGCGTGTGGCGTTCATTCCTAATAGCCAGTCACCGATGGCGCGCATCAGCCCGGCTTCGTACAGACGTTGGTATTCGCTTTGGTCTTTCAGCCGCTGAAATCCTTCGCGTATGGCATCCTCGGTCAGCGAACTCACCCAGAGGCGTTTCACGGGAACGCGGCAACCGGCTTTCTGATAGACCCAACGCTGGATAAGTTCACCTTCTTGTCCGGCATCACCGCAGTTGATGATTTCCGTACATTGGGCAATCAGGTTTTTCAGGATGGCGAATTGTTTCTGCACACCTTTGTCCTCTGCCACTTTGATACTGAAGCGTTCGGGAATCATAGGTAGTGAACTGAGATGCCATCCTTTCCAAGTGTCGGTGTATTCTTGCGGATCGAGCAGCGCACATAGGTGCCCGAAGGTCCAACTCACCCAATATCCGTTGCCTTCCATATAGCCATCGTGCAGGGTGTTGGCACCCAGCACAGAAGCAATATACTTGCCCACAGACGGTTTTTCGGCGACACAAAGAATCATTTCGGCTGCAAAGGTACAACAAAAATTGCACATACGCAAATATTTTTTCTATCTTTTCAGGGCAACCGCATCAAAATGGGGGTCACTACACGGTAATCTTCCGCTTTGGTTTTTACTATCCTGTGTTAATCTTGTGTTAATGCTGTGTTAATCTTGTGTTAATCCTGTGTTAATGCTGTGTTAATCCTGTGTTGAAAGACTGAGAGTTTAGCGACAAAAATCTGTATTATCGGGATTACGGCATCAGACAAGACTTCTTTTACTTTAGATTTTGCACAAGACGGACAGACATTTTATCGCAACGATCATCATCATCCATCTTTGACCAACCAGAACCGAAACGCAAATACCAGGCATCATTCTCTCCATCTGGCGTAGAAGACCAATAGGCACCATCTAAGCCAGCATATTGAAGATCTCCCTTGCAAAGAAAAAAACCAGCAGCAGGCAATATAATCTCATTGTTATTAGAACCAATTATTCGAACTCCTGTGCCATTCCAAATCCAAGTACAATTGGTTCTCAATTCTTCCAATTGTTCTTTTGTCGGCATATTTTGGCCGAATTGTTTGACTGCATCATTATAATTATAAAAATTTCCTTCTTCATTTTTATCTTTCCAAAACGTACCACTTGGCAAACCCAAATCCACCCATCCGTCTGCTATCAGTTTTGCTTTCAGTTGTTCTTTTTGTGCCATTTTAGTGGAATAATCTCGACCATCTGTTACTAACAAGACTTTCCCACTTTGCATACCATCCATACTCATATAAACTCCATCATCTACATATCCATTCGCACGTAACAAAGACAACTCTTCAGTCGTTGGAAGGCGCCAATCATCATAACCGTATTGTACCTGTTCATTAAGCTTTTGTATAATCGTTGTCGGTTCAGACACAAATACCCCCAACTCTTTAGGAAAAACTCTCAAATAATACACAATTTCCACACTATCGCGTTGTTGTGCACTTATAGAAAGAGCTGTAAGACATATCATTAGTAATAATAGTCCTTTTTTCATACTGATAATAATGTTTTGTTCACGAATATTCCTCTATCTGGCATCCACTCCGGAGCCGAACTCATGGTAGGCATGTAGGCTGAGGTTGTCGCTGACAATCTTCAAGGAACGAACCTGACGGAAACCCAGACCGACAATAAAAGCCAGTTCCATATCAAAGACACAATCCCGATAATCCGACTGCGTCACAAAATCCGTTCCACTGTAACAAACCGCCCGATAGTTGGTACACGGCAAGTCAAGCGTATCCAATGAGAAGACAGGTTCGGGATAGGTGACACAAGGATGGTTGAGGCGCGACTCAGTAACCTCCACGACACTTCCGATGGCATAGTTAGCACTACCGGCATAGCCGATATTGATGATGTCCGTATCCAACGGTAGGTCCCGCAAAGAGCGCATGATATTATAGGCTCCAACGCCCGTTACTAACACATCTGCTTGTATATTAGGCAGATACTGTTCAATCAATTTACGTTCGCCTTCTTCGGCAATTAAAATAAGTGTATTCATATTCTTTACTTTATATTTTTTGGCATAAACATATCTTCCCAGCCATCAGATGTGGCGGGTACGGCTTGTACGGATCGGGTGTCATCCTCCGGTCGTGTAATCCACCAAGCCTCGTAGCGGTCGGTGGTTTCACCAGAGATAGAATCATATCCCACCGCCATGACCACCATCGTATCTCCGATGGCGAAGGTATTGTCGTTGTAATACCATCGCCAAGACTCCGTATCTGTTCCTGAGTCGAGGAGATCCACCATATCATTCAATTCGTAATAGTTTTCGATGAGTTGGAAGAAATAGTAGGAGTGCAGACCGAGGTAGCGGTCACGAATGTCCTTTAAGGGTGTGAAATCCCAGAAATACGTTGCTTCGGGGTCTTGTTGTAGGCCAGGATAGATGGTGATATCATCTCCGCGCAGCGTGACGGAATCGACGTGAAAAGCGGAGTGTTTACGCGGCAAAGTGCGGAAAGTTTCTTTGCGCAGCGTATTGACAGGGTGACTACCATTGTAACTATACAACAAGAGGTAATACTCCTCGTCAGACGGCAGAGAGAGGTTCATAATTCGCGTACCTTCTTGGAGTACATCTTTGAGTTGGGTATTGGGTGTCTGCTTCGCAAGGCGCTGCAAGGCGGTGTCCTTTCTATAGATATAATCAGCATCGGAGATATACGTTTTTCGGAAACTGTCGGTAGGTATGATGTCCAAGGAATAGCGTGTAAACTCGTATTGAGGGAAGACCTCAAGATGTACGCGTTGCGCCTGAATACGATCGATTGTGACCCGAAAATCCTGCGGCAAGATAGAGTCGGACTTTCTCTTCTGACACGCTGCACACAAACAGAATAGAAGGAATAAGAGGAATAACTTTCTCATTGTTTTATTTGAGTTTCCGGAACACATCTCTCATGAATATTAGGAAGGCGTCGGCGTGTTCGCCATAATGTCCGAAGTCGTAGGTGACATTATTCACTCCGTGTTGGGTGAAGTAGCCGTGCTGGACTTGCGCGTTGATGAAAGGCACCGTTTGGTCATCTATCGAATGAAACATATAGACGGGGGCTTCCGGTACGAAGTTGGCAGGTACGCTGTTATACGCCAAGGCGCGATAGAGTCGTTTGGTCTCCGGCTGCGAACGGTCAAGTGCCATTGGAGTGAGAATCTTGTCGATGTTTTTTGTTCCCATGAGTTGGGTGATTTGCGTGCCGGTATAGCGTTTGGATAGTAGCCACTCTTTGTAGTGGGACAACAGAGGATCTTGGAAGAACGCGTCTATATCCAAGGGTACCGCCATACCTTCGGACATGCCGAGAATAAGCATCGGCACAGCGTAGGGGATACCTGTGGTGCGTGTACGAACGGTCTCATCGTAAATTCGGGCGACGTTATACGGTCCACCGCCGCAGTAGTTTTGCTTGATTTTAAACAGGCCTTTATAGGCAGCCGACTGCTCCATCATCAATTGGACAAAAAGACTGGTTGAACCTCCTTGACTATAGCCGATAAGAATAATCTCTTCGTGCTCCACCACAATCTTGCGACTCGCCAAAAAAGGCCGAACTGCCAATGCCATATCGATGACTGTTTCCGCCGTGACATAGGCTTGTAGATACGGATGGACCAACTCTTTGGAAGCGCCATAGCCGATATAATCGGGCATTACGACCACATAGCCCAGCGATGCGAACAAGGCCTCTATGGGGAATGTTTGACTCGGCACTTCGTGGTCAGCCGTGACCGTATAATGACTGCAAATAATGATATTCTTTATCCTTCCTTCTTTGGGATAGAAGACGGCACCGCTGACCTTAACGGGTTCTCCATCAGCACCGGTGGTGATGTAAGTACCACAGACTTGATGTACTTTGTAACTATTGAGCGACTCCAGCAAACCGCGTGCCATATCCGTTATGGTGATAGAACTGGCCGGTCGTCGTGCGGAGATAGCCATCTCCGGTGCCTCGTTGGCGACCACTTCCGACAAACGACTCCACGGTTCTTCTTCCCGTACATCGCACACTTCTTCCGAATAAGGCACAAAGCGTTTGCCTGCATTATCCATCGCCGAGAAGTCCACACCTAATGTGGGTTCGTCATGATGGCAAGACGCAAGAAATAGCATCAAAAGAAGCGATATGGAGAAATATAAGTTGTTTTTCATCATCTGTCAAGTCGATATGCTATCCCCACCGCAAGGACACGGCTGGAAAACATCACTATATCATGATCGCCCAAGAGGGCGTATAATCCACCTAATTCAAACGAGCCAAACCACCCTTTCTGGCCGACCTGGAGTCCAAAAGCCGTCATTCCTCCGACAGGGTAACAGATGGTTCGAGTCTTGCGCACCAAGTCCATCTCTGTACCGCCATTAACCGTGAGTCCGACCTGCGCGCCACAGAAGAGATTGACCCATTTGGAGCGATAAAAAGTAAAACGAACAGCGGGCATGAAAGAAAGATTGTAATAGTCGTGCTGCGGTCCTCTTTTGCCGTTCACCCTTTCACGGCGGTCGTGCCACCCCTGCCCGGAATAGTCAATCTGCATACCGGTACTGCACCACCAGTTCCAACTATACTGGAACTCGGCAAAGAGGTGACCCGTGACATAATCAATCTGCGTGTTCGGTTTGCCGATATGTGTAAACTCATACTGCATGGCCGACTCGAAGAAAGGGTCGCCATAGCCAATCCGCACCTCATAACGCAGGCTGTCCCACCTAAGCGCAGAGGACTCGTGCGCAGAGAGTAGAAGTGGAGAAAGGAGGAAGAGAAAAAGCAGCAGTCGTTTCATGTGTGTTAAGTAGTTAGAAGAAGGAACCCTGAATTGCCACAGGGCTCCTTCTTCGGATATATAGGTCTGGTATTTGAGCACAACGAGTTGTTTTCCGACTTTGATTAAAGCAGCAATACCCTTGTCCAGTTGCTCGCGCGTGTGGGCTGCGGAGAGTTGCACGCGGATACGTGCCTGACCTTTCGGAACAACGGGATAATAGAAACCGGTAACATAGATGCCTTCTTGTTGCAAAGCCGCAGCGAACTCTTGGCTTAGACGTGCATCGTACAACATAACGGCACAGATAGCGGACTGGGTCGGCTTGATGTCGAAACCGGCAGCCGTCATCTTCTCCACGAAATAATTGGTGTTCTCGTGCAGCGTGTCCTGCAGATGGTTGTCTTTGGTCAGCAGTTCGAATGTCTTCAACGCAGCGGCAGCAACCATAGGAGGAATAGAGTTAGAGAACAGATATGGACGAGAGCGCTGACGGAGCAGGTCGATGATTTCCTTCTTACCGGTGGTGAATCCGCCTACCGAACCGCCGAAAGCCTTACCCAGCGTACCGGTCAGCACCTCAATCTTACCGCGCAGGTTGAACTGCTCGGTAACACCATGTCCCGTGCGACCAACCACACCGGCAGAGTGACTTTCGTCCACCATCACCATGGCGTTGTACTTCTGTGCCAATTCGTAAATCTTGTCAAGCGGGCAAACATTACCATCCATAGAGAAGACACCATCTGTAGCGATGATGCGGAAACGCTGAGCCTGAGCGGCCTTCAGTTGCTCTTCCAAATCGGCCATATCACCATTAGCATAACGATAGCGAACGGCCTTGCAAAGACGAACACCATCGATGATAGAAGCGTGGTTGAGCGCATCGGAAATGATAGCATCTTCCGCCGTCAACAGAGGCTCGAAGAGACCACCATTAGCGTCGAAACAAGCAGCATAAAGGATGGTATCCTCTGTTCCAAAGAAATCGGAAATAGCTTTCTCCAACATCTTATGTGTATCCTGTGTACCGCAGATAAAGCGAACAGAAGCCATACCATAGCCACGCACATCCATACGAGCCTTCGCTGCCTCAATCAGTTCCTTGTTGTCGGCCAGACCGAGGTAGTTGTTGGCGCAGAAGTTGATCACATCAACTGGTCCGTTCTCTCCAGCAACCTGAATACCGGAAGACTGCGGAGTGATGATGACACGTTCGTTCTTGTAAAGACCATCGTCTTTGATTTGTTGCAGCGTTTGCTGCAGATATTTTTGGAAATCCTGATACATACTATCTCCTTATTTTAATAATTGTTGAAAAGGTATAGAATTCCAGAAAGCCCCAGAACCCTATACCTCTTTTATGGTAGGAATATCCGCTTAATAGATACCCTGTTCGAGCATAGCCTGAGCCACTTTCATGAAGCCGGCGATGTTAGCACCCTTGACGTAGTCAATCGTACCATCTTTCTGTGTACCGAACTTCACGCACTGTTCGTGGATGGAAGCCATGATATGGTGCAGACGCTCGTCCACTTCCTGTTCCGTCCAACTGATGTGCTCTGCGTTCTGGGTCATCTCCAGACCGGAGGTTGCTACGCCACCTGCGTTAACGGCCTTACCCGGAGCAAAGAGGAAGCCCTTCTGGCTCTGGAAGAAGTGAATAGCACCGGGTTGGCAACCCATGTTGCTGACCTCGCAGCAGCACATTGTGCCGTTCTTAACCAGTTCTTTTGCATCTTCTTCGCTGAGTTCGTTCTGGAAGGCGCAAGGCAGAGCGATGTCGCACTTAACGGACCAAGACTTCTTACCGGCAGTGAACACAGCCTTACCGGGGAACTTGTCAGCCATGTCTTGAACTTTATTGCGGTTGGAAGCACGCATGTCAAGCATATAGTCAATCATTTCGGCAGTGATACCATCTTTGATTTCGCAAACGCCGTCAGGACCGGAGATAGCCACAACCTTTGCGCCGAGCTCGGTAGCCTTCTTGGCTGCACCCCATGCTACGTTTCCGAAGCCGGAGAGAGCGATGGTCTTGCCTGCAAGTTTCTTACCTGCGGTCTCAAGCACATGGTTCGTGAAATACAATGCACCGTAACCGGTAGCCTCAGGACGGAGAATAGAACCACCGAAGGTCATACCCTTACCGGTCAGAACGCCGGTGTGGTACTGACGGCTCAGTTTGCTGTACATTCCGTTCAGGAAGCCAATCTCACGACCGCCTACACCTACGTCACCGGCAGGAATATCCTGGTCGGGACCGATGCAACGCCAGAGTTCAAGCATAAAGGCCTGGCAGAAACGCATGATTTCAGCGTCGCTCTTGCCTACGGGGTCGAAATCCGAACCACCTTTACCGCCACCCATCGGGAGGGTTGTCAGCGCATTTTTGAAGGTCTGCTCAAAGCCCAGGAACTTCAGCATGCTGGGAGTAACAGCCTTGTGGAAACGAAGACCGCCTTTGTACGGGCCAATCGCCGAGTTGAACTGAACACGGTAACCGAGGTTAACTTGTACATTGCCCTTGTCGTCAATCCATGTAACACGGAAAGTGAAGATGCGTTCGGGCTCTACCATGCGCTCGATAATCTGAGCTTTCTCAAACTCAGGATGCTGGTTGTACACTTCCTCAATTGAAGAGAGGACTTCTTCCACGGCCTGCAAATACTCTGCTTCGCCGGGGTGCTTTGCAGCAAGACGCTGCATAATTTCAGCTGTTTTCATGATTAGATTAGTTTGTTGTTTTATTGGGTTGATTGTTATTTGGTTGCTTTCATTTCACAAAGCGACGGCAAAATTACTGCTTTTTTTTGAGATAAACAAGAAAAATCGCACCTTTTTTTGACGGAGGACATAAAATTCGACCTTCACAACTTTCTATGATGCTTTTTGAGATGGCTAAACCCAATCCGGTGCCTGTTGACTTGGTTGTAAAGTTGGGCATAAATATCTTGTCTCGTATCTCTTCCGGGATGCCCGGACCGTTGTCCGAGAAAGTGATGCAAACCTCGTCGGCTTGTTCCTCCAGACGGATAATGATATCGCCGTCTTTCTGACCGTCCAATGCCTGAATGGCGTTCTTCAGTATGTTGGCAAACACTTGCATCAGTTGTTCTCCGTCTGCCCATGCTGTCACACCTCTATCCGGTCCGAGGTAGCGGATGGGGATATGACGGTCGTTGTGGTCATACAGTGCTTTTGCCGAGCAGAGTTTCTCTGCCACATCTATATGTTCCGCATATACAGCGGGCATCTTAGCAAAGGTGGAGAACGAACCGGCGATACGGCTCAGATTGTCTATTTGTTCTACCAGCATCTGACTGGCACGCTCGAATTGCTCGTCAAAGCGCGGGTCGCCTTTCAGCCGTTGCAGTTGTTGGATAGACAGTTTCATCGGCGTTAGCGGATTGTTTATCTCATGCGCTATCTGCCGTGCCATCGTCCGCCACGCACCTTCGCGTTCGGAAGTGGCAAGACGCCGCATATAATCGTTCAGGCGGTCCACCATCTCATTATAATGCTCCACCACGGCACCTATCTCGTCATTATACGGATAATCGATATGGCTCACGTCTTTTCCGGGGCGATAATGTTTCATGTTCTCGGTCAGTTCGCGCAACGGCTTGCTCATGCGGTGGGCAAAGATACTGGAAATCAGCAACATCATCAGCAGCATCACAAAGAACGGCGGTAACAATCGCGCCAAGAGAGCATCCACATCGGCCGCTTGTGCCTCTTCCGACATGAAAAACGGCATGGAGATATACCCCAACTGCACATGGCTGCCGTTGTAAAATGGCGTATAGGCGGCTATATATTTCACGCTGCCTATCTGTTCGTGGATGATGGTGGTAGCTTTGTCGGAGAAGAATACTTCCGGTGCCATATGGCGGTTCAGCAATTGTTCGTTGAACAGTTGGGGCGTGGAACTTCCAACTATCACGCCGTTCATGTCAAACACATGAATATCTGACACATAGCTATGAGCCAGGTCGCGCAAATCCACATTCAGTCCCTGCGTGTTCATCCGTGAAAGGCGCAAGTCCCAGTAATACAGGTTCTGCAAGGCGGTTTGCACATGTTGGCATTTCTCTTGCAGACGGGTGTACTGTTGGTTCATATACCGCACCCGTTCAAAATGGATAAACGACAGACCGGCAATGATGCAAAAAACCACCAATGTCAGCATCAGCACCACCTGAACCTTGTTGCGCAGATTGATATTGTCAAACCCTTTATGCGTGCGGAGCAGCCATATCACCCAGCCCAATGCTATCAGCACCAGCACAATGAATAATATGGTATACGCACGCGCGCGTATACGAGTGGCTTTCCACCAGTTCCGACGGCCTTGTTCTTGCAGCGGCAGGTACGAGAAACTGTGCTCCAGTTCCTCAAGCCCCATAATATGCCATTCCATCGGAATAATCGTCATCACCTCCAGTGCTCCGGTGTGCGTCCACATCACGCGCGTATCCGCATTGTCGAACGTATAATCTATCCATTTCGCACTGTAATCGGGCGTCGGAGGTATCTTGCGCGTCAAGCCGTTGTCCGACCAGAATATCAGCTCGCCACCCGAATAAATAAGGAATATCGTCTTGTCCCATTCATGCACGGCCTGCCAAATACTGTCTATGTCACTCGACCGAATAGCGCGAATCACGTGCTCCGTCTGACGCTCCGCACGACGCTCCATATATGATTGACGGTCGACGCAAGACGACAGAAAAAGGCACATTAAAACTACTATTCCTAAAATTTTTCTCATTTCGCTTGCAAAGTTACCGCTTTTTTCGTACCTTTGCAAACTTTTTAGAGAAAAAAGATGATTATGGCTATTTTTACTGCTTTATTATTGGGTTTTCTAATGATTTTGGACCCTTGTACGCTTTTTACATCCATTGCCGCCATTGGATTCATCGACCGTGAGATGCAGAACCGCCGGCGTGTTCTTGTCACGGGCGCGATGTTTGTGCTCGGCAAACTGGTCACCTATGTTTTGCTCAGTGTTCCGTTTATTATGGGTTCGCAGACCGAACATATCCGGCACTTTATTGCCGAATGGGGCGAACCTATGTTGGCTGTCTTTATGGTGATATGCGGTTTGTTCCTTTTGTTCGGGGGACATCTGCATCACAACCACGATCATGGCGTTTCGCGTTGGCTGCAGTCGGTGGACGAGCGCTCCAGTTGGTTTTGGGCGTTCATGCTTGGTATATTCTTCGCTATTGCGTTCTGCCCGCATCGCCTCATCTATTTCTTCACGATGATTGAACTGGCCGTCAGCAGTTCCGACCCGCTTATTTGCAACTCTCTGCCATTCTTCTTCGGACTTGGCACGGGGTTACCGATTATGATTCTCGCGTGGATTATTTCTTATAGTGCCGTCTCCGCACAGGCTCTCACCGAGAAAGTGAAGCGTTTCGAGCATTGGTTCCGATATGCTGCGGCGGTTTTGTTTTTGGGATACGGATTGTATCTTGGCATCCATCTTTGGGGGCACGACCATCATCATCACCACGAGCCCGAAACCGTTACTGCGCAGCCCTGACAATGGCATCTCCCTTCTTCCGCTTTAAGCAATTCGCTGTCTGGCACGACCGGTGTGCCATGAAAGTCGGCACCGATGGCGTACTTTTGGGCGCATGGTGTCCCTTGCCGGAGAATACGGCAACGCTGCGCATCTTGGATGTCGGAACTGGGTCGGGACTCATTGCTCTTATGCTCGCACAGCGGTGCGCAACCGGACAACGGTGCTTCCAAACGGATGCAATTGACATTGATTCTTCCGCTACTGGACAGGCTGCGGACAATTTCAACCGCTCTCCTTGGGCGGAACATTTGAAGGTCGCTTGCAGCAGTTTGCAGGAGTGGAATAGCGACCCGTACCATCTCATCGTAAGCAATCCGCCTTACTTTGTTGACTCCTTGAAAAATCCCGATGAAAACAGGCATTTGGCGCGTCATACCGACACCCTTTCGTATGCCGATTTGCTGACTAATGCTTGGCGGTTGCTTGAGCAAGACGGACACTTGGCGGTCATTCTTCCTGCGGATGCTGAAACGGATTTTTTGCAGTTGGCGCATCGCATCGGTTTCTCACAGACACGCCTCACGCGGGTTTTCTCCAAGCCTGGAAAGCCGCAGCCTATCCGCATGTTAGTGACGCTGTCTAAAACGCAGAAAAGTTCCGATGAAATCGTGGATAATTTGTATATTGAGGGTGATGCTTCTCCGCGCAGCGAACAATACGCTTCCCTCACCCGCGATTTCTACCTCTGACCGCATTATTCTCGGACAATTCCCGTATAACCATTAGGCTATTATTAGGTTATTATTGGGTGATTATTGGGTTATTAGTAGGTTATTAAGCCAACGAAAAGCAGAGGAAAGTGTGTACTGCCCCCCATTTTTTGGACACTTTAATTGCTTTATTATGAGAAAGAAAGTGCCCTTAGAGGTCAAATTGGAAGCATTAAAATTGCTTCAATCAGGAAACGCCGCAAATGCAGTAAGTAAACAGTATCTCATTCCT
>JAGCEW010000045.1 GCA_017650465.1 Paludibacteraceae bacterium | reverse complement strand
CCGCGCCTCTGTATCCTCTGCCTTTTCCACACGAGGAAGGGCAAAGATATGATAGAGCGTGACCACAAAGAGCACAACCGCCGTGACACCGAGGGTAATCTGCCAGGACTGCGGGATATTGCCTGTGGCCCGTTCGATGCGTCCGGCAATGAACACCAGCACACCCTGACCGAACACCATTGCTATGCGATAAAACGTGGAGCGTATGCCGACAAAACGCGCCTGACTGCCTGAATCATGCGCCAACATATAGTAACCATCCGCAGCGATATCGTGCGTGGCAGATGCGAAAGCGGTGATGATGAAGAGCACCAAAGTCAACCAGAACACACCGACAGGCGTACTCTTCTCCGCCATTGCGGCCGCATCTGGATAAGGCAAAGTGAGCGCCAAGAGGACACAAAGAGCGGTCATCAGCACCTGCATGGCAACAATCCACCAACGCTTGGTTTTGACCACATCAACCAAAGGACTCCAAATCCCTTTCAAGAACCAAGGGAAATAAAGCAGTGTGGTGAAGAATGCCAGTTGGTCGTTGGGCACTCCCATTTTGGCAAAGAGCAAGACAGATATGTTATTCACCAAGAAATAAGGCACTCCTTCCGCGAAATAGAGCGTAGGAATCCACCACCAAGGGGATACTGATTTATTCTGAAGCGCGTTCATAGGTTCGCTGTGGCTGTTCGTGCTTATCGAAAGCGGGTGCAAAGGTAGTGCTTTTTTTTGATATACGCAAGAAAAATCAAAGATTTTTGGTTGAACGATGAGCGTTTAAGGCTGAAAGACCGATGATGACCCTATTATCTATCGTATATCTAACGTATATCTATCGTATATCTATCGTGTATCTATCGTATATCTATCGTGTTTAATACGGGAGTAGCCGTTAAGTTGTTAAGGAATGAAGGAATGAAAGAATGAAGGAATGAAAGAGTTAAAGAATGAAGGAGTTGGGGGTGTTTTGGAAGACAATACCATAAAAATGCAGAAAAATTTGCATATTCGAAAAAAAGTAGTAATTTCGGACGCCGCCTGCGCTTTGCGCATTCCCCCGAACATACGTTCGCGTCCTGCTGAACGTACACAAGGATATTTTAATGACAATTTTTGTTCGTTCGCTGCACCACTTTGTTTACACTGCCTATCACCTGCCTATGCAAGCATGGCCGACGACAGACAGCATAAACAAACTCGAAAAAATCCGAGTGAACAAAAAAAATCATCAAAATATTTGCGTATGTGCAATTTTTGTAGTAATTTTGCGGCGAAATTCTGAAAAGTGAATTTATGTATTTTAGTTTTAGTGTACCATAGTAATTAAAACAGATAGAAGAGGATGTCAAAGTCTCAGTATATCATTGAGGTGAACCATGTATCCAAACAGTTTGAAGATGGAAAGTTTGCCTTGGACGATGTAAGCCTTCAAGTAAAGAAAGGCGAGTTTGTAACCATATTGGGTCCTTCGGGTTGCGGTAAGACTACGTTGCTACGATGCATCGCAGGTTTTCAAGTGGCAACATCGGGGGATATTCTTTTGAATGGTGAAGATGTAACGCAGACGCCTCCGCACAAGCGGCCGGTGAACACGGTGTTCCAGAAATATGCACTGTTTCCGCATCTGAATGTGTTTGAGAACGTCGCCTTCGGTCTCAAACTGAAGAAGATGGACAGAGATACCATTGTCAAGAAGGTGAAACAAGCCCTGAAGACAGTCGGAATGTCGGACTACGAATACCGCAACGTTGATTCGCTGTCCGGCGGTCAGCAACAGCGTGTGGCGATAGCGCGTGCGATTGTCAATCAGCCGGAAGTGCTGCTGTTGGACGAACCTCTTGCCGCGCTTGACCTCAAGATGCGCAAAGACATGCAACTCGAACTGAAAGAGATGCACAAGAAATTAGGCATCACCTTTATCTATGTTACACACGACCAAGAAGAGGCACTGACGCTGTCGGACCGCGTGGTGGTGATGAACGAAGGCAAGATTCAGCAAATCGGCACCCCGATGGACATCTACAACGAGCCCGTGAACTGCTTTGTGGCCGATTTCATCGGAGAGAGTAACATCCTTAGCGGTACGATGATACGCGACAAACGCGTACGGTTCTGCGAAAAAGAGTTTGACTGCGTGGATACCGGTTTCGGCGAGAACCAGCCCGTGGATGTAGTCATCCGTCCTGAGGATATCTATATATGGGAGTCGAGCACAAACACAAAGAAAGCTAAGGGAGAAGAGGACCTTGCCGCCGTAGCCGCTACGCAGCAATCGGACTATGACCCGGATGACCGCGTGCCCAAAGGCAATTTCACCAAGTGGTATGGCGTGGTGCAGAGTTGCATTTTCAAGGGCGTACACTATGAAATGATGGTGCTGACAGACAACGGCTATGAGTTTATGGTTCAGGACTATCACGAATTCCTGCCCGGAGCAGAGGTGGGTATGCTCGTCAAGCCCGAAGACATCCAAATCATGCACAAAGAGCACCATATATACAACCATTTCGAAGGCGAAGTGCTCAAGAATAACAAAGTCCGTTTCCTGGATGCTGAATGGGAGGTTACGGACGAACAGTTGGCCGGTTTGAGCGCCGGTGACAATGTAGAAGTGCTGGTTCCGTTCCGCCAGATAGATCTTCAAGACCATGAAGATGAGGGCGTTGTGTCGGGCGAAGTGCATTTCATTCTCTACAAAGGTAACCACTATCACCTTACCATCCGTACGGATGAAGGGTATGACCTGTTTGCGAACACCAGCGATGTATGGGACAACGGAGACCGTGTCGGTATCCTGATTGCTCCTGAATCCATCAAATTAGTGAAAGGATAAGAAACATGAACAAAGCATCTCTCCTTATGGGAAGTCGGCGAACATGGGCATGGCCGTATGTCCTGTTCCTTGTGCTGTTTGTGGTATTGCCGCTAATTTTGATTCTGATATATGCGTTCACCAATCCCCAAGGACATTTCACGCTGCAGAACTTTGTACAGTTTTTCAGCACAATCGGCGCGATAAATACTTTCATCTATTCGCTGGCTATCGCACTGATTACCACAATTATATGTCTGCTATTGGGATATCCCGCCGCGTATATCATGGCCACCGCCGAACTGAAGATACCGGCTGTGATGGCCATACTCTTTATCCTGCCGATGTGGATCAACTTCCTGTTGCGGACGCTGGCTACGGTGGAACTGTTCAACATGTTCGGCATCCCACTGGGCGAAGGCGCCTTGATATATGGCATGTGTTACGATTTTCTGCCGTTCATGATTTATCCCATCTACAACACTTTGCAGAAAATGGACCGTTCGCTTATTGAGGCCGCCCATGACTTGGGTGCCAACCGCAGAGAAGTGTTCACCAAAGTGATTCTTCCCCTTTCTGCTCCGGGTATCTATAGCGGGATAATCATGGTGTTTATGCCGACCGTCAGCACTTTTGCCATCGCCGAACTGCTGACCCGCAACAAGATTACCCTGTTCGGTTCGCTCATCCAACGCGCCTTCGGCGAAGGTGGATTACAGATGTGGAACTACGGTGCAGCCCTGTCGCTCATCATGCTATTGATTATCGGTTTAACAAGTTTCTTCGGCAACAACGAAGACACTGAATCAAACAGAAGTATCCTATGAAACAGCAACTTACCAACGCTCAACAAGAAGCACACCGCAGACAACGCGATCTCACCCTGCGGCAAGTGGCTGCCCACACCTATTTGTGGTTTCTTCTGCTTCTGTTATACGCTCCGATTCTGCTCATCATCGTTTTCTCTTTCACCAAGAGCAAAGTGCTGGGCAACTGGACCGGTTTTACGGTGCAACTGTATGAGAACCTGTTTACCGGCTATGACAGCGTGGCACAAGTGCATGTAGATCCCAATCTCTACCATTCGCTGTTCTACACGCTATTGATTGCCGTTATTGCCGCCACATGCGCAACGCTGTTGGGCACATTAGCCGCCATCGGCATCCATAACATGCGCCAAAAAAGCCGCAACGCCATTCAGTTCCTCAACTCCATTCCGATGATTAACCCCGACATACTGACCGGTATATCGCTTTTCCTACTGTTCGTTTTTCTGGGTATCAGCCGAGGTTTGGTGACGGTGATAATAGCGCATATCGTATTCTGTACACCATACGTCGTTCTCAGTGTGCTGCCGCGCCTGACCAAGATGAATCCGAATATCTATGAGGCAGCCCTTGACCTCGGCGCCACTCCCGGCCAGGCATTGCGCAAAGTGCTGGTGCCGGAATTGTGGCCAGGGATGATAAGCGGCTTCATTCTTTCGCTAACACTGAGTATTGACGATTTCGGCGTGACTTTCTTCACCAAAGGAAGTAACGGATTGGAAACATTAAGTACATTCATCTATGCCGATGCACGCAAAGGCGGACTGACACCGGAATTACGGCCGCTGTTCTCGCTGATATTCCTCACCATCCTTGTGCTACTCGTCATTATGAACATACGCAGCAGAAAACAAACAAAGAAATAACATAAATACAAACCACACAAAACACTAAGAAAAATGAAAAAGATCTTCTATTCACTGTTGGCCTTGTGCCTTGCTTTACCGGCCTTTGCCGACCGTGCCCACACCCTGAAAGTTTACAACTGGGCAGATTATATCGACATGGACAATGTGCTGAACAAATTCCCCGATTGGTATAAAGCCCAGACCGGAGAAGAGGTAGAAGTCATCTACCAGACGTTTGATATCAACGAGTCGATGCTCACCGAAATCGAAGTGGGACACGAAGATTACGATGTTATCTGCCCATCGGAATATATCATTGAGCGCATGTTGCGTCAAGGACTGCTATTGCCCATCAACAAGGACTTTGGCAATACGCCGGATTACACCCGTCTGGTGGCTCCGTTCGTGCAAGACAAATTCCAGCAGATGGCTCCCGAAGGCAGCGGTATTATGGTGAACGATTATACCGTGGGCTATATGTGGGGCACCACAGGCTGGCTCTACAATCCGAAACATGTGGATGAGGCAGACCTGCAATCATGGGCAGCCATCACGAACCCGAAATTCAAAGGACATATCTTTGTGAAAGACGCTTTCCGTGACGTTTATTCGGTGATGGTGCTTTATGCTTACAAGGACGAAATTGCACGCGGAGAAGTGACACGCGATGAACTGGTGGCACAAATCACCCCCGAACGCATTGCACGCGTGGAAGAAATCCTCTTGCAAGCCAAAGACAATGTTGCAGGCTGGGAAGTGGACTTTGGAAAAGAAGAGATGACAAAAGGCAAAGCGTGGATGAACCTCTCCTGGTCCGGCGATGCACAATGGGCTATTGACGAAGCAGAAGAAGTGGGCGTAGAACTGCGTTATATCGTGCCCGAAGAAGGTTCGAATGTATGGTTTGACGGATGGTGCATCCCCAAATACGCTGTCAACACAAAAGCTGCCAGCTACTTCATCAACTACCTGTGTATGCCTGAAAATGCCATCCTGAACATGGAGGAAATAGGCTATGTAAGCGTAATTGCCGACTCCACCATTCTGGAGTGGGCGAATGATGACGAAATAGAAGAAACCGCCAACCTGACCTACTTCTTCGGTGAAGGTGCGGAAGCCGTACATGCCAATCATGTGCTCTATCCCGACCAACGAGTTATCAAGCGTTGCGCACTGATGCACGACTGCGGTGACATGTCAAAGGATATGTTGGATATGTGGAATCGCGTCAAAGGCGACAACCTGTCCTGGCCGATGATAGCTGTGATCATTGTCATCCTGCTGGGCATTGTTCTGTTTGCCATCATACAGACCGCAAACAAACGCCGTGAGCGCAACCTACAGAATAAAAAACGCAAAATACACAAAGCATGAAATATAGAATAGGATGTATTCTCCTGCTCCTCACGCTCTGCACCACCATTCGGGCAGACAAAATGGAGCAACGCTATCAGGAGGTGAAGGAACTCTACTCCTCCAGAGAAAAGAACGCCCAACAGGAACTGAAACAGTATCTGCAGGACTATCCCTATACCACCTACAGAAGTGATGTGCAGTTGATGATAGGTGTTCTGCAGACGGAAAAACAGAAATACAAACAGGCGAATAAAACATTGGCGAAAGTGGTGGTGAAAGATTTGCCACGCGAGGATCAGCCGATGTACTATTTCTATCGCGGCTACAACTACATCCAAACAGGCGACATCAAACAGGCCACCACTTGTTTCCGCACGCTGAAGGACACCAAGAATCCCTATACCGTACAAGGCAAATACTATTATGCCTACTGTTTGTACTCCCAAGGCGAATACCAGAAAGCCCTTCCCGCGTTCCTCGAAATAGAAAAAACAGCGCAGTACCACCAGATTGTGCCGTACTACGTTATCCAAATCTATTACGCACAACGCAATTACGAGGAAGTCTACCAACGGGCTGAAGACCTGCTGAAAAGAAATCCCAGCAATGAGAACAACGCCGAAGTACACCGTATTCTGGGCGAAATCTACTATGCCAAAGGGGATTACAAACAAACCGTTGACCATCTGACCGCTTACGAAAAAGCATGCAAGGAACAGAAAAAAGACATGCTCCGCAACGACGTCTATCTTTTGGGTGTATCTTCCTATCAGCAGAAAGACTATAACAAAGCCATCGCAAGCCTGAAGAGCGTGAAACAGGAAAAAGACTCCGTCTCGGAAAGCACGTGCCTTCACCTGGGACATGCGTACGTGAAGAAGGAACAACTTGAGAAAGCCAAACTCGCATACTCTGCCGCCATGGCGTTCAACATCACGCCTGCACTGCGGGAAGAAGCCATGTACAACTACGCGCTGACGACCTATCAAAGCAGTACGGCTTTGGGCGAAAGCGCAACGGCGTTCAATGACTTCCTGAAAGCCTATCCGCAGACCAAACATGCGACGCAAGTGTATCAGTTGCTGGCAAGCGTCTATATGAGCTGTAAGAACTATAAGGCAGCTTTGGAAGCAGTCAATTCCATACCGGAACAGACGGCCAAAGTTGCCAAGATACGCGAATATTTGCAATATCAAATCGGTGTGGATGCGTTCTTGCAAGGCAAGATGCAAGATTGTGAAACATGGATGACAACCGTTATCGACAACGAACCCAATACTTCGGTTTATAAAACGGATGCCTATTACTACCGCGCCGAAGCGCGTTATCGCTTACGCAAGTACGAACAGTGTTACAACGATTTACGCCGTTTCGTGGCAGAGCCCACACGCTCCACTAATCGTCCTATGGCAGATTATCTGATGGGTTATGCACAATTCTCCATGAAACAATACAGTGAAGCGGAAATCGCTTTCCGTCGCTTTGTGGAATCAGCAGAAGGCTCCACCGCCGCTTATACCGATGCGCTGAACCGTATCGGCGACTGCTGTTTCAACAACCGCGCATTTACCGATGCCATCACCGCCTATCAACAGGTGGTGGAGCAAAAAGGCTCCGGAGCCGACTACGCCACGTTCCAGATGGGATATGCCAAAGGACTGTTACGGAAATACAATGAAAAAGCTGAACTGATGGAGAAACTGGTGGCCAACTACCCCAAATCCGACTATGCGGATGATGCACTATACGAAATAGCACGGGCACGGCTGCAGGAAGAAAAGAACGAAGAGGCCATCAACGCCTATTCCCGCCTCATAGAACGCTACCCCAACAGCAATCTGGCACGCAAATCGTCTTTGGAACAAGGCATGATCTACCGCAACATACATCGTTATGACGATGCCATCAAGGTCTTGCAAACAACGGTTGAAAAATACCCGAGTACGGAAGAAGCCTATTCGGCCCTTGATGCGCTGGAGCAGATTTATGTAGAGACCAACCGTGTGGGCGACTATCTGGCTTATACCAAGCAATTGGGGCGTATGCACATGACGACCTCCGGCCAAGAGGACTCCCTTACTTATGTCACCGCAGAATTGCAATATATGATGGGCAACTACAAAGATGCCGCCGCCGGACTTACAACCTACCTGAACAAGTTCTGCGCCGGCGGACGCTATTGCTCCATGGCGGCTTACTATGCGGCAGACAGTTATTATAGGCTAAACCAGAAAGATGCGGCTTTGGAGATGTATGCCATGCTGCAGGAAATCCCCGGCAATCCGTATGCGGAAGAAACAACGGCAAAAATGGCGGAACTGCTTTATGACAAGCAAGATTATTCCGCTGCACGCGAACAATTCAGGCACCTTGTCACGCTGGCTGACAAACCGCATGACCGCATCCTGGCCCGTTTAGGAGAACTGCGTTGTTCCTACTATCTGCAAGATGACGAAGCGACAGTGCAAACGGCTTCTCTAATTTTGGAAGAAGAAACGACCGATGAAATCAAGGAAGAAGCCATGTATAACCGCGCCAAAGTATATTACAACCGCGGTCAATACGGCAATGCGGTGCAGGATTTGATAGCCCTGAGCCAAAATGTTCGTGTTGCGACGGGGGCAGAGGCCTCTTATTTGCTTGCCGATTGCTACTATCATTTGAATGCTATAGAGAGCTCAGAAACGGAAATCATGCGCTTTGCTGCATCCAAAAGCCAGCAGCAATACTGGCTGGCAAAGAGCTTTATTCTGCTTTCCGATATAAATGTAGCACGTGGTGACCTGTTCCAAGCCAAACAATATCTGCTTTCCCTCCAAAACAATTACAAACAAAAGGATGACATTCTGACCCAAGTGGCCGAGCATCTCAGTCTGCTGATTGCAAAGGAGAATGCCGAAAAAGTGCCGGAAAACGAAGCTGAGGAAGAACAAGATACAGAAGAGGAGGAAGAACTATGAAACAGATACGATATATCATTCCTTTAATAGGTGCAGTTTTGGGAGTGCTGTCTGTAAAGGCACAAACCGAAGACAGTCTCATTACTCGTAACGTGGTGGTGGAAAAAGAGTTCCGTCCTATCATCCAAGATGTAGGCAAACTGAACATCCAGCCCAAACAGGTGGAAACAAGAGTGGAACCGGCGAAAGTGGAATATAGCGAGTACTCCACCACGCTGCAATCCATCAACGATTTCAATCCGTTGGGAGCCTCCTCCATCCGCTTCAACCAGCCTTCCACACCCGATGGTTATCTGGAAGCAGGACTGGGACATTCGCTGACGCACCTCGATTTCGGCTATCGCATCACGCAAAAGCAGGATATCCGCATGGACCTTTTTGCCAAACACGATGCACAATGGGGCATGAAGGCATGGTCGGAAAGTAAAATCGGCATGAGTTTCCTCAAACGCTATTCGACCATGGAAGTGTATTTTGATGTGGATGGAAACCATTGGTATTATACCCGATACGGCCGTTATTTCGACAGAGACAAACATCTGGCCGGCAACATGCGCGATCTGCACGGGGATGATTTCCAGCACGTTTGGACTGTTAATACGACCGTGGGTGTACGCTCACGCAAAAGCGAAACCATCCAATACCGCGTTCAGACAGGTTACACGGCTTTCATCCTGCCGGATATGGCCGTGGAACATCAGGTACGTTCGCATGCAGATGTGGCATGGCAAAGCGAAGAACATAAAGCAGGAGCCAACATCTATGTGCAGAACGCTTTTTATACCGTCAACGAGCGTATGCATATTCCCGATTCGGCATACAATGCCCGCCACGCCTTGCGCATAGAGCCTTACTACGAGTATGCCGCCGGTTCTTGGCGGTTGCATGCCGGAGTAAATTTCGATATGAACATCGGCAAAGGACGGCTTCTGTCCAACAACGAGAATCTGAGTTTTGCTCCCTCGCCTAACATACAGGCGGAATACCGCATCATTCCCACATGGCTCGCTGTCTATGCAAAAGCAGAAGGGAAATTCGGTACGGGTACACTCCAAGATGCACTTATAGGCAATCCCTACGATCAGTTGGAACCAGGTATCACTTCGCACCACGTGTCTCCTTATATGCCTGTTGAAGCATCGCTGGGTATTAAACTCCGCCCGACCAATACACTCTTTATCGATGTTTATGCACGCTATGCATACATGAAAAACAACTTCATCTTCCGTTCGCCAACCATAGATTCTTTGGCCATCAACCGTAGTTCCTTTATGGATCACGTGTATGCGGACTATCAGCGCTGGACGGTGGGTGCGGAATTCACGTACCACTATCAGGATATCATAAACATCCGTCTCGGAGGGCACTACTATGCATGGAGACAGGCGATGGAGGACACCGAACAAGCCGAAGACCCCAAGAAAGTATATGAACGCCCGTCGTGGGATTTGCATCTCCGCATTGATGCTAAAATCAATTCAAAGTGGTCACTGTATTCCGACAATCTGTTCGGCGGAAGCAGACAGGCATTGCTGATGGGCGGCAGTTCAGCGAAGATGAAAGAACTGATTGATGTCCGTTTGGGCGCGCAATACAATATTCATCGCTGGCTGTCATGCTATTTCCAGATAAACAACTATATTCACCGTAAAAACGATATCTTCTATGGATACCAGTCGCTCGGCATCAACGGGCAGATTGGTGTTCGCTGGCAATTCTAACCGCACGTCCGCTTTTCTATGAATAGGATCCTCACGACATTTCTGGTTTTTCTCTGCTCTGCGTTGGCATGGAGTAATGGTATTGCGATAGACGGTATTCACTACCTGCTTTACGAAAACGGAACGGCTTCTGTCACCTACACGGGCGAAGCCCCCGGAGACCCCAACCGCTATGCGGGTGCAATCGTCATTCCGGAACAAATTGTCTATCAGGGAATCAAGTACCGTGTCACCCGCATCGGAGAAGGGGCTTTTCGCGGATGTTCCGCCCTGCGGAGCATACATATCCCGAACAGCGTTGTCGTGATTGAAGAAAAAGGATTCTACGGTAGTACGGCCCTGCAATCCGTGCATTTCGGAACAGGGATTCAGCAAATCCATGCCTTCGCTTTTGCCGGATGTACGGCCATCACATCGGTCGCAATCCCCAAAGGGTTGAAACGCATCGGCCAGTCTGCCTTCAGTGATTGCCGGCAGTTGGCTAAACTTTCATTGGGAGACAGCCTGCAGGTAATCGGAGAATCCGCCTTTGCTACCTGTGCCGAACTGCGGACGGTCACCTTCCCAAAGAATCTCGTACAGATAGGTGCCCACGCATTCCGAAACTGTATCCATCTGGGAAATATTATTCTGCCCGAGAATCTGAGGGAATTGGGAGAAGGGGCCTTTCGTTCCTGCACCAATCTTAACAGTGTATATATGGGCGGCAATCTGCAGGTTATTCCCAATTTGGCCTTTGCGGAATGTTACGATCTCTCCTCAATCGCTATCGGACGATATGTCACGAAGATTGGAGATGCTGCGTTCAAGAACTGTACGAACCTCAAATCTATTCATCTACCGCAGCAGATTGACGAAATCGGTAATGCAGCTTTCATCCAGTGTCGCAATTTACACACGGTCACTATAGGTGGATGTGCTCCACCAAAGATGGGCGCCAATGTGTTTGACGGTGTGAAACAAGGATTGCAGATCAATCTACTCTGTGCCAATGCGCAGCAAGCGTTCGAAACGGCAAAGGGATGGAGCAATGTTGGCACCATTCGGCAAGCAGAACAATCCACATCGGTAAACGACACCGATTTTGCTCAGCAAGGTCACAAATCTTCCTCCTCCCACTCTGATGTCACGAGCAACAATCACTCAAGTTCCGCTCTTCGTCAGAATGAAACTCCTTCCGTTTTTACGCTCAGGGTCAAAAGTCAGAATGAAAACCAAGGATTGGTGGCAGGAGGAGGAACATTCGCTTCAGGAACAAAAACCACTGTCCTGGCAGCGGCACGCAAGGGCTATCGATTCGTACGCTGGTCGGACAACGAAACGGCGGAGGCACGCGACATCATTCTGACTAAGGACAGTTCGCTCACTGCTGTTTTTGAAAAACTGACCAATCCGAACAGTTCCGCGGCACCGTCTGTTTCCACCAACAATCCGGCTTGGGGGAAAGTGTATATCCAATTGTGGGCACGGGCGGAAAACGGACATTCTTTCCTGCAGTGGCAGGACGGTTCAACCGACAATCCGCGTCTCATAAAGAAGCAGGAGGCGGAAACCTACGTGGCAACCTTCTCCGACAAACCGGTGGAAACCTCCAAATCCGACTCGATGCACCATAAATCCCAGAAAGTGCACCGGGACGGCAATCTATACATCATGCGAAACGGAAAGATGTACAATATCCTCGGAGTGAACGTGGACAACGAAAAGAAATAACCCGCACATACCTGACTCTTATGAAACACATCACACTTCTTTTGACCTCTCTTCTCCTGCTTTCATGCCATTCAGGGAAAGCGCCTCTTTCCCTCCATTGGGAATTTGGCAGAAATGATGTGGAACCCTTTGTGGCGGAAGCCTTCCTCACCATTACCAACACATCCTCCCGAACGCTGACCGACGGCTGGACGCTTTACTACTGCCTGGAAGCCATGACCCCCATACCCGACTCAACGGCCGAGATTGATATCCGTCAGATTCAGGGAAGTTACCATCGCATTATCCCCAATCCCTCGTTTGCTCCGCTTCCCAAAGACAGTTCACGCACCTATCGCATCCGTTTCCGCGGAAGCGCCCATCAGGAGAACCGTCATCCCGAAGGTTTTTTCCTTGTCTTTGATGCCGACTGGAAGCCTGTAACCGTTCCCTGCACCTATGCTCCCTACACGCGCAAGGAGCAGATGCTGCGCGGCGTTGACTATTGGGAAAAGACGCCTTACGCAGACGGCGAATATGTCTGGTCGTACAATCTGGATAAGATTTCCGGTCCCGTTTCCGAGCAGGTTCTTCCCCTTATCCCGCAACCCAAGGAAGTGGCCTACGGCCAGTCTGTCAATGACCTGTCGAAGGCCTGCCGTATCTTGCTGGAAGACAGCAGCATTCCCGCTGAAGGCTACCGCATCCGCCTTACGAAGGATACCGTTTACATCGCCGCGTCCTCCGAGGCCGGCTATTTCTATGCCGAAACAACGCTCCGTCAACTTCCTTCTCCATGCACCGTATCCTATATCTACGACTACCCGGACATGCCCCATCGCGGCGTGATGCTTGATATTGTCCGCAATTTCTACCCTGTGGATTCCGTTCTGAGCATCCTGGAAGTGATGGCGGAGCAAAAACTCAATGTACTGCATTTCCATCTCTCGGACGATGAGGCATGGCGCATAGAGATGCCCTCGCTGCCGGAACTGACGGCGATGGCTTCGCGCCGCGGATACACACTCACCGAAACCGAATGTCTGTTCCCCATGTATTGTGGCGGCTGGGACTACAACGACCCGCACTCCACCGCCAACGGCTACCTTACGCGCGAACAGTATATCCGCATTCTCCGTTTCGCCGGAGAACGCCATATCCGCGTCATTCCCGAAATAGACATGCCCGGTCACATGCGCGCATGCAAGAAGGCCATGCACGGACTGCTGAACGACAGTACGCTGGATGCACGAACCTACTATGGCGCACAGGAGTATTCCGACAATGTCATTGCCGTCACCAAACCCTATGCCCTGACCTTTATTGAGACCGTCGTGCATGATTTCGCAGAGATGTACAAGGAAGCAGGTTGCGAGTTTGCCCACTTCAACATCGGTGGCGACGAAGTACCGGAAGGTGCGCTCACCGAAGAAGAACACCAGGCCTTCATTGATGGAGTTCTGGATATCCTCAACCGCTATCACCTCCAACCCATTGGATGGGAAGAGATCACTCATTTCTGCAAACCGGAAACACAAGCCGTATGCTATAGTTGGCACAACGGAGAAGAGAAACCTCTGGAGATGGCCAACGCGGGTTATCCTGTTGTCCTGGCGACGGCCAATCATCTCTATTTTGACTTCGCCTATTGCCGCCACCACGAAGAGAAGGGGCTCCATTGGGGAGGTTTCACCGACGAATGGCGTTCTTTCGACTGGATTCCTCTGCAGCATCCTAACATCATCGGCCTCAATGCCCAGATGTGGGCGGAGACTTTCCGTAGTTTCGCGCAGGTGGAGTGGCAACTTTATCCCAAAATCTTCGGACTGGCCGAGCGTGCCTGGAACAACCGTTCCGCACTCACACTCGCGGATTACACCCGTCTCGTCTATCAGGTGGAGATGCCGCGTCTGGCTGCCACAGGTCGCAATTTCCACATCCAGCAACCAGGTATCCATCTCGATCATGACTCTGTCTACATGAATTGCGTCATGACTGGCGGGGAAATATACTACACCCTCGATGACCAAACCTGGCAACGCTATACCACTCCTTTTGCTTTGCCTGAACCCAAACCCGAAATCATCAAAGCACGGGTGGAATATCTCAATCACAACTCCAACACCACATGGCGCTGGCTTGACTGACCGCACAACCCCATCGAAAAAAACGACTTAAACAACATTTGATATGAACAACTCCAAATCCTCCAACCTTCCGGCAATCATCGTGATGTATCTGCTCTTTTTCATGATTGCTTTTGTCACCAATTTTGCAGGTTCCATGGGCGTCATCGTCCAGAACCAGTTCGGTGCGTCCAATGCCCTTTCGCAACTGGGCACGCTGGCCAACTTCATAGCTTATGCCGTTATGGGTATTCCTGCCGGTCTCATCCTCAAACGCAAGGGCTATAAATTCACCTCCCTGCTGGCGATTGGCGTCGGCTTGGTAGGAGTGGCTGTGCAGTGGTGCAGCGGTTACGCCGAGAGTTTCGGTATCTATATCCTGGGCGCCTTCATTGCAGGCTTCTCCATGTGTATGCTCAACACCGTTGTTAATCCTATGCTCAACACCCTTGGTGGGGGTGGAAACCGCGGCAACCAACTCGTGCAGTTCGGCGGCAGTTGCAATTCCATCGGTGCCACCATCGCACCCATCCTGCTGGGCTATCTCATCGGGGGCAATGTGGCAGACGCCTCCGTCATGGGCGTAGCACCGGCCATGCTGGCGGCAATGATTATTTTTGCCGTTTCGTTCATCATCGTTTTCTTCTCGTCCATCCCTGAACCCCATATCGAAACACCCGAACAGCGGGCAGAGGCGGCTGCGGAGAAAGACACGCGCAGTCCTCTCTCCTTCCGGCATTTCGTCTTGGGAGCCATTGCTATCTTCTTCTATGTCGGCATCGAAGTGGGTATCCCCAACACCGCCAATCTCTATATGTCCAACATGGAAGGTGTCGGCCCGCAAGTGGCTGGCACCATCATCGGTTTCTATTGGTTCCTGATGATGATCGGACGTATCATCGGCGGACTTGTCGGAGGAAAAGTCAGTAGCCGCACGATGCTGGCTACCGTCAGTCTCCTCGCTATTGGACTCCTATTGGCGGTTATGTCCTTGCCTGAAAACCTGACGATTATCTTCCACGGAGTTATTCTCCCGATAGGGATGATTTGTATGGTACTTTGCGGACTTTGCACCAGTGTCATGTGGGGGGCTATCTTCAATCTTTCGGCGGAAGGACTGGGTAAATATACGCCTGCTGCCAGCGGAATCTTTATGGCACTTGTTTGTGGTGGTGGTATCATCCCGTTCTTCCAAAATCTCATGGCGGATTATTACGGATATCTCATGAGTTATCTTGTGCCTGTTGTCGGACTCGCATATATCCTTTTCTATGCGCTCATGGGCTCAAAAGTCACGCAACGCGCCTGAATATCCAGCACTCTCTGCCATGAAACACACCTCTTTGCTGCTTGCTCTGCTGACCGTTTTTGCAACGGCTCTGCCTGTTTCTGCCGAACGTCCCGAGAACAATCCCTACGAGAAATACCTTATTTTCTGGGGCTATCCCGATAATTATCTGGACAACCAGACACAGATGGCCTTTCAGGAGATTGACCGCACGTTCAGGGCTTACCCGCCTAAGAGCGAAGATTGTCAGGCGAGGCGGATGGCGCTCACCGCACTCGATCTCTTGCTGCACGACACGCGAAACGACAAAACGCCGGCTTTCTACGACTTCATCAACGCACGCATGGCGAATATGCTTGCTGACATGCAGAAAGGCTGCAAAAAGGGCGTGAAAATCTATAAGCTCTACAACGACGGATTCATCATCCAATCCCCGAAAACCACCGTTGCTATTGACCTTGTTCCGGGCGGCCCCGAAACACATCCTTTCATCTCCGACTCACTCATCTATGCCATCGCGGGGCAGTGTGATGCTATGTTTATCAGCCACGCACACGGCGACCATGCCAATCTGCGTATCGCCAAAACCTTTGCCGCACGGGGAAAAATGGTCATCGTTCCCAAAGGACTTTGGACGGGTATTGACCCGAATATCGAGCAACTCCTTGTTGCCGATACGGCGGTAGTGGTGCCTTTTGACGAACTCAACCTCAAACTTACTATTCTGCCAGGCCACCAGGACGACATGTACAACAATATCTACCTGATGACTTTCGCCAATGGTATAACTGTTGCGCATACCGGGGACCAGTACAACGAAGAGGATCTTGCCTGGATTGACCATATACACGACACTCATCGTATAGATGTCCTTTTGCTCAACTGCTGGGTCAACGCCATGCCGCGCACCATCGCCGGATTTGCTCCCAAGCAGCTCATCACGGGGCATGAGAACGAGATGGAGCATTCTATCGACCATCGGGAAGCCTATTGGATGACGATGGAAAAGACCCGCCGCATGGGCATCGGAAATATCCTGATGAGTTGGGGAGAATGCTTCCACTATACCAAGCCACACCAAACTCGCTAAAATCACAGTTAATTCCCGAATAATTAGTAGGTGATTAGTAGGTGGTTAGTAGGTGATTAGTAGGTGATTCAGCCTCTCATAGCGAACCTCAAAGGGAAGAAAACCGAGAAAATGGGGAAGAAAAAGTGCAGAAAACGAAGAAAACTACAAATGCAACAACGAACATCTGACACAATACGATTCATGCGTCTGCCTTTGGCTATCGCCATCGTGTTCCAGCATTCACATGGCTTCATCTCATCGGCACGACCTGCCGATGCGGACGCATTGCTTTCTTGGCAGATGTTGGACTGGATGCGAGGTATCTTTTCTTGGGTCCTTAATGGAGCTACAATCCCTGCTTTCGCACTCATCGCAGGTTACTTGTTCTTTCAGCAGTGGCAACGTGACAAATCAGGTCTCATCCTTTGGGACTGGCGAACGTACGGGCGTAAAATATACCACCGCCTATTCTCGCTTATTGTTCCATATATGATATGGAATCTCCTCGCCGCCTGGTACATGAACGCAGACTGGAATTGGGATATCTTCTGGGGCATAAACTCTTGGGGACACGGCAACACCAACATCTTCGGACAGACCCTCTTACCCACTTATGCGCCACTCAACGCGCCGTTGTGGTTTATGCGTGACCTGTTCATCCTTTGCCTTGCTGCACCGCTCTTGTACCCTCTCATTCGTTTTGGCCGTTGGTACACGCTGGGCGCGATTATCCTCATCTATGCCTTGCAGTTCCCTGCGTGGACACCTTCTCTTGCACTTATGCCATGGTTCGTAATAGGTGCGTGGCTGGCCATCTTCGGAAAGGACTTGAGTACCATAGCCCTGCAACTGTGGAAACCTTGGCTTTGGATAGGAATACTTCTTTCGCCCGTGTTGCTTCCGTTGGATGGAATATGGTTCGGCATTGTCAAACCGATTATGATGTTTCTCTTGTGCCTGTTCTACTTTTGGTCTGCCACAAAGATTGTGGAACGTAAGGCTTGGAAAACGCCCGAAATACTCTCTCGTGCCTCTGTGCCGGTGTACGCCGGACACATGGGATTAGGAGTGTTGAACAACGCAGCAGAATGGGTGGCAGCATGGATTCCAGACACTTCTTCTGCCTGGCTGTTAGCCTGTCGTTATTTCCTGGCACCCACTCTCTGTGTCGCTATTATTGTGGTTATATTCACCCTACTTTATCCTTCGCTCTTAGCCACAATTCTTTCGGGAAGCAAACCCACTTGGAAACAGAAAAAGGGGTGATTTTGAAGCCTTTTTAGGTCTATTCTTAAAAAAGTACACTTTTTTCGTAAGGACTGCTCTTGTGTAAATCAAAAAAAATCATAACTTTACACCGTT
>JAGCEW010000044.1 GCA_017650465.1 Paludibacteraceae bacterium | reverse complement strand
TTTGTCATCTGTTAATATTCCTGCTTCTGTCATGACTATTGGGGAAGGAGTATTTGACAACTCATATATCTATAACAACTCCGCGAATTGGAGCAATGGCATTTTAATGATTGACGGTTGTATTGTTGGTGCGAATACGCACCCGAATGCTATTCCCGATAACACACGACTTATTGCAGACGGACTATTCTTCAAAGCTGGGAATAACAATATTCTCGATTTAACAGACTTTGTGTTGCCGGAAAGTGTTGAACAGGTTGGAAAAGATGTATTCATGAACGCAACCACCACAACTGACATTGCTAATAGTCATCTCTTCTGCCGTCCTAATGACGCAGGCGAAGAATTTACTGTGCCGGAAGGAATCCAAACCATTGCTCCTTCTGCGTTCAAGAATTGCAAAAATACCAAAACGATCATTTTGCCTGCTTCACTCAAGGAAATTAGCGGTTCTGCATTTGTAGGCTGTACGAAGCTGGAAAATATTATTGTTGCTGAAGGAAATGCGGTATTTACATCGGAAGACGGTGTGCTTTTCCAAAACAATGGCAAGGAATTGGTCAAGTATCCTTGCGGCAAGCAGAATAAGTCATATTCTGTTCCACTGTCAGTCACCCGTATTTGCGATTATGCATTCATGGGATGTGACAGCTTGAAGCAACTTGTGATTACGGAAAATGTTGAGAAAGTTGATCCATTCTCTTTAATACCAGTCCGTTATGGCCCTTGGAGCGGTAAATTGTCTGACCCCATAACATATATTGATTTTGAATTGGTGTGGAATACAGATAAAGTTGCCGACTATCCCCCGTATGGGCTTATCAATGCGTATGCAACCAAGCTGACTTTCGGTGACAATGTTACGCATATTCCTGCATTCATGTGTTACGGTTGGCCACTCAAACATGTTACGATAGGGAACAATGTAAAAAGCATCGGCGAATGGGCGTTTTCCAATACCACGCTTGAAGAAATTGTTATTCCTGACAATGTGATAGAACTGGGCTATTCAGTCTTTTGGGCGTGCACAAACTTGAGCTCGGCTACTATTGGTAATGGTATTCGAACGCTACCTTGGGGATTGTTCTATGGTAATTACGGCTTATCTTCAATTACGTTGTCAGAAGGACTGACCTGCATCAATGATGAAGCATTTGGTTCAGCTACATTTACAGAACTGACGATTCCGTCTACTGTTACGCGCATTTGTCCGAGAGCGTTCTTATGGTGCAGCAATGTGCATACCATTCGTTTTATGGCACCGGCAGTTGTGGATATAGTTGCTTCAGCGGTTGAAGAAATGCCTACATCAGCTACGCTTTATGTTCGTAACTATTTGGTTGAAGAATTTCGTGAGCATCCGGTATGGGGACTTTTCAACATAGTGGGTGAAGATGTTGCTACGAATACGGTTTTGCTCCATAAGTCTGAAGCGCAAGGCAATAAATATTTCCTTAACGGCGAACTCTTAATCCTCCGCGACGGCAAGACATACACCATCCAAGGGCGGGAAGTGAAGTAAGAGTATAGTATGGACTATTCGAATAGCAGGCGGCCGATGGGCGCCTGCTTTCTGGTTTAATGAAAAATTGCAAAAAAAAATGCTGCAAACTGCATTTTATTAACCTAATATTTGCATATATCAAAATTTTTTTGTAATTTTGCAACACAATTCCGAAATTGCATAAAATCTATTAAAGTCCGGGCGATGATTGCGAGGACGTTCCGAGATGATAGTGTGATGGTAAGGTGAAGAACCAAAGATGAACTAAACAAGGACTAAAGAAGAACTAAAGATTTACTAAATATGAAATAATAAATGTAAGGGGATTAACTGGGGGATGATGTAAGGTTGGAATGAAATTGATGTTAAGGTTGGAATGAAATTGATGTTAATTGATTGTAAAATGAAATAGTTATGGCAAGAGCAAGATTAAGTCCGGGGATTGAGAGTCTCAGGGGAAAATTAGCAAAAAAGTCTGGCATGCAGATGCGGATCAAGACGTACAAAGATGACCGCGGCCGTGTGATCGGATACGGACCGCAAGAGTTCTTTCACAGGGAGAGTCGCGACTACAAACGTAGTCCGCGGACTGCGGCAGAAGAGGCACAGGCGAACATCTGGAAAGAAGTGTGTCAGGAGGCAAGCAGAATCATCAAGAATCCCGAACATCCACGTTATGCGGAGCTGCGGGAGCGATGGAACGCGCAGTTCAAGGGGGGAGGAGATGCGTTTCTGAACGAAGGCAGAACGGAGAAGGTGGTGTACGGGATGTTTCCTGTATTCGTAAGGATGGTTTTGCTGAAAGAGAGGAAATTGCAGTGAGAATGAAATAAAAATGCAAGAAAATTTGCAAATATCAATTTTTTTTTGTATCTTTGCATGCTTTTTGTGTGCATGTATGTGTATGTGCGCATTTGAGCATGTGTGCGCAAGCACCCGAGTATAGCGATTATGAACAATCAACAGCCTGCCTGTCAGGCGCAAGAATAGCCTATGAAGTCATTTAAGAATAGAGTTTTGGATACGCCGCGAGGCGGCTGGGTGCGTGCAGGTATATGGTGCACGCTGTATGTGGTATTCGTGGTATGGGTTGCATGGGGTGACCCGCGAACAGAAGGGCATGACTGGATGAGCCTGCTTTGGCTGCTGATGGTGCCTGTGATAGCAGATGCGTTCACCACGAAGTACATCCCGTGGAGCTGGTGGCGAAAGTACAAACCTGCCGATAAAGACGAACCCGCCAACCCGCAGGCTAATCCGCTGCTATATACGATCTGCTCGTGGATTGACGCTATCGTCTTTGCCCTTGTAGCCGTCTATTTCATCAACATCTACATCTTCCAGAACTACCAGATCCCCTCATCCTCGCTCGAGAAGACGCTGCGTGTGGGTGACTTCCTCTATGTCTCGAAGATGGGTTACGGCGCACGTGTACCGCAAACGCCGCTGAGTATGCCCCTCGTGCAACACACTATGCCTGAATGGCTCGGCGGTGGCAAGAGTTACTTCGATCATCCCCATTGGGACTATAAACGCCTCGCGGGTTGGAAAACTCCGCAAAAAGGCGATATAGTAGTATTTAACTTCCCTGCCGGTGATACGGTCTGCACCAAAGTTCAGAACCCCGACTACTATACCCTCTGCCATTACCGCGGTCGCCACGTCGTGAACACTCGCAAAGACATCTTCGGCGACATCGTCGTTCGTCCTGTTGATCGCCGCGAGAACTACGTCAAGCGTTGTGTCGGCACGCCCGGTGACTCCCTGCAGATCATCGATAACGTCATCTACATCAACGGCGAACAAGAGCCCACGCACGAGTTTGCGCAACTTAACTACTTTGTGCGCACCGATGGGCACGTTCTCACCAAGTCGTTCCTCGACTCGCTCGGCGTAAGCCGTGACGACCGGTTGAAGATTGACGCCAATATCTATCATTACCCGCTCACCCGGGCAATGAAAGAGCAACTGGAGAATAACCCTCACGTTCTAAATATCGAAGTGGAGTCCTCGAAGTACGGAGGATCGGTTTATCCGCTCGGGCACAACAATTGGACTCGTGACAACTACGGTCCCATCTATATTCCTCGCAAAGGCGACCGCATCCTCATCACCGAGGATAACTACTGGCTCTACAAGCGCATTGCTGATGCCTATGAGTTCCAGCCTATTCATATCGGCGAAGAGTACACCTTCAAGATGGATTACTATTGGATGATGGGTGACAACCGCCACAATAGTGCTGACAGCCGCTACTGGGGATTTGTGCCTGAAGACCACATTGTCGGTCAACCGATCTTCGTCTGGCTCAGCATCGAGAAAGACAAACCTTGGGGTAAAGGGCATATCCGTTGGAACCGCTTAGGTCTGCACGCCGAATGATGATCCTGCCAACGGCATATATGGCACCCGAGGCGTGGTACAAAGCGTTCTTTGAGACGGATAACGTACAGATAGAGGTGCAAGAGTCCTTTGTCAAGCAGACCTTCCGCAACCGCTGCCTGATTCACGACATCCAAGGACACGAAGTGACACTCACCGTCCCTGTCCTCAAAGTCGAACACAAACAACTGACCCGTGACGTGCAGGTCAGTTACCAGCAGCACTGGCAACACCAGCATTGGATGGCACTCCGCAGTGCGTACGGC
>JAGCEW010000003.1 GCA_017650465.1 Paludibacteraceae bacterium | reverse complement strand
GTCTCCAGATTCATCGTTGTGGTATAGAGATCGGCTTTTGCCCCAAGTTCATTCGAACGCACGTGCAGACCGTTGCTGGTTATGTGATTGTTGGACAAATCGGTAAGGGCATTGCCGTAAATGGTGTCTGCGGGAATACACAGGTCTCCCAGCGAGAAAGCAAAGCCGCCCACGTTCAGTTGTCGCGCCTCATATACGTTCGAACCTACATCCACTAAAGCGTTGGTAGCCAAGTGATTCGTCTTGATACCCAGTCCTAATGGCGTGAGCCTGAAACGCACGTTGCGCAACTCGCCGTCCGGCACATCAAACGCCAGCAACAGCGGTGTGGTGTCTTTTGGGAGCGTGTCCGGTCGCAGGTCTATGCCCACATCGGCATCGGAGATGCGAAGACCGTGAAGCGGGTATTTCCCTTCTGCTATTTCTATTTGAGGACTTGATACTGTCAAGTTGCCCACCACCACATCCACACCTACGGTCTTTATCAAACTATCGGAGTGGAAAGTCGTTTGGTCCAGTTGTAGTCTATCTACGACGATGGGGGGAATCGATTTGACATCTGTTATGGGAGACCGATGGTTCGTGAGCGCTGTAGCATTCAGCCGAAGGGCGTGTACATAGACCAACGTGTCTTGTCCGCGATGGCCGATGAACAGACTGTCTATCTCCACCCTTACCGGCAAATCGGCTTTGCCTTTGTAGGCGAGGTAGAGCAGTCTGGGCGAATGGTGGAAAGGTGAGAGGTAGAGTCGTTGAAGGTCGATGTCCATCCCTGTTTGCTCACGGGCTATAGCGATGCCTTTATCCAGCACGATATTGCGAATTGGAGTTACGTATAGCGCTGCGGCTACAGCGATTAGCAGCAACAGCACTACACCCAACAATACGCCCGTTAGCGCAAGAGGTACTTTCCACAACAACTTTCGTTTCTTCACCTAAGGGTACTTCTAGAAATTCTTCTGAACTCCAAACCTCAATCCGTACAAACCCGGCGTAAACTGGTTGGCAATCATATTACGCAGTTTGCCGGAGAAAATGATCACATCGTTGGTGTATTCGTTATACCGTTTTCCTGTTTCCGGATTGATATAGCAGAACGTGGTACCGCTGTAGCCAAGACTGAGAATAGAGAAGAAGATCTGGAAAGTGCTTTTGCGGTTAAACCGGTAGGTAATTACCGGTGACAATTGTGCGCCATACGTCACGCTGTGTTTGAGGCCATCGTAGTCAGTGCCACGCACTGTTCCGTCCGTCACACGCGGAAACTCCATCCCTGTGTAGAGGTGCGCTTCCAACCAAATACCCACTTTCCCGTTGAAGAGCGTTTTCATTCGATAGCGCACGTATGGTGCCACTTCCCACGAACCTGATTGAATGCGAAGATCCGTTGAATAAGTGGTGTCTTTAAGAGACCCATCGTGGGAGATGATGGGAAGAGATACATCGTAAGTGGTCACACTATTGGCATAACTGCCACCAAAGCGCATTCCCAAGTAAATGCGATCGGTCAACTTCCAGCCCAACTCCGGATTCAGAGCAATCGACCAGCCGTTTTCTTTGCGGTTAGAACGAGAGTCGTGGTGGAAATAGATGTCGAAATTATAGCCGTAATAGAGTTTTTGTTTCCACAACGGTATTTCTTTGACGGCAGGTGTGGCAGTAACAGTATCGGTGGCAATACTGTCTTCTACCGTCTTGGTCTCAGAGGCAATAGTGGCGACCGAAGCCAAGCCGTCTGCAATGTGGTCACTCTGGGCAATTGCGCTGCTAATACTCATCAGTATAGCAAGTGTTACGCCATAAATTCGTTTCGTTGTTTTCATTTTTTCACGGGAATTTATCCTTCTTGTTTATTTAATTGTGCTCTTTTGGGCGTGCAAAGGTACTACAAATTTCTCACGTATGCAAATATTTTTCTGTCTTTTTTCTTTCGACTTTCGACTCAATTACGGCAAAAGGACGGTAAAAGGACGGCAAAAAGTCAGGTTCTAAAGCAGACCTCACCGAAACACACCATACACTCGGCCGGAAAGAGCCCCAAAATATACAGAAAACAGAAAGATACAAAGTAAGAATATCTGCAAATGACCCGTTATTTTCCTGAAAACAATGCGCTATTTGAAAAAAATGAAATAATTGATGGAAAATATGAAAAAAGATTTGTGTATATGATAAATTTATTGTACCTTCGCGGTCGGAATATTAAAAACTAAACAATATTAGTCTGCAAAGGGGACAAAAGGTCCGCCCTCGATGCAGGAAAAAAAAGGACCTCCACTCAAAAACAAACCAAGTTATGATTATTGGTATCCCAAAAGAGATCATGCACGGCGAAAACCGCGTGGCATGTTCACCCGAAACAGTTGGTAAATTTGTCAAAGACGGTTACACCGTTTTGGTAGAGAAACACGCCGGTGACGGTGCGCTCTATCACGACGAAGACTACGCAGCCGCTGGAGCAAAAATGATGGACAAAGCACAGGACATCTACGAACAAGCCGAACTGATTCTCAAAGTGAAAGAGCCCTTGTTCAACGAAGAACTGAACAAGCACGAAGTTGAACTGATGCACAAAGGGCAGTACCTCATTACCTTCATTCACCCCGCTTCGCCGGTTAACCACGAGATGGTGAAGAAATTGACGGCTCAAGGAGTGACCGCCTTCACGCTGGACTGCATCCCCCGTATCTCCCGCGCACAATCGATGGACGCCCTGACCAGCATGTCCACCTGCGCAGGTTACAAAGGTATCATCATGGCCGCTGACCACATGACCAGTTTCATCCCGCAGATGTTCACAGCTGTAGGTAAAATGGACGCAGCAAAAGTAATGGTAATCGGTGTGGGCGTCGCAGGTCTGCAAGCGCTCGCTACTGCTAAACGTTTGGGTGCTATCACATATGCAGCTGATATCCGTCCGATGGCCGCAGAAAACGCTCAGTCCCTCGGCGCAAAGATCATTGACACCGGCGTTCCTGCTGAATTAGCAGTCGGTGAAGGCGGATACGCAAAAGCGCTACCCGCAGATGTTCTCGTAAAAGAGCGCGAATTGCTCAAGAGCACCATCCAAGAGATGGATATCGTATTCTGCTCCGTATTGGTTCCCGGTGAACTGGCTCCGGTTATTATCACCGAAGACACCGTTAAGGGCATGAAGAAAGGTTCTGTAATCGTCGACATCGCCATTGACCAAGGTGGTAACTGCGACATCACTCCGAAGGGCACCATCGAAATGAAACATGGCGTTACCCTCATCGGCGTCAAGAACATTCCGGGCGAACTTCCGACCTCTTCGACATGGATGTTCTCGAACAACATGTACAACCTGGTTAAATACCTCGTTAAGGACGGTAAGATCGAACTTAACATGCAAGACGAGGTTATTGCCAAGAGTCTGGTATGCACAAACGGCGAACTGCTTCACGCAGGTGCCCGTAAAGCAATGGGTCTATGATTCATCCGCTGATATTAGTAGCCGTGTTCATCGTTTGTACGGTGGCCGGCTACTTCATCATTCGCCAAGTGCCAAGTTTGCTTCATACTCCGCTGATGTCGGGTATGAACGCGTTGTCGGGTGTGACCCTTGTGGGCGCATTATCGGCAACGGGTATAGCGTTGCTGTCCGGCGATGGAATCTGGGCACAGGTGTTCGGCTGCGTGGCCATTGTGTTGGCTACGATAAACGTATTTGGCGGCTTCGGAATTACGCATAGAATGCTGCGCATGTTCAACAAGAAGAAAAAGTAAGGTTCCATGATACAGATAGTGATAAGCATCGTTCTGTCGCTCGCCGTGCTGGCTGGCATTTCGATGATGAGCAAGGTGAAAAGTTCTGTAGCCGGTAACTTGCTGTCGGCTTGTGCGATGTTGTGCGGTGTGATTGCCACATTGTGTTTCAGCCACGTACTGTCGGCATGGACGATATTCGTAGCGATGATTATCGGTGCCTTAATCGGTAGCCTGATGGCCAGTCGCGCCCAAATGATACAGATGCCGCAATTGGTGGCATTGTTCAACGGATTGGGCGGCGGTGCATCAGCTCTGGTAGGCGTTATGACCTATATGGGGTGGGGCATGGAGGCACCGGAATATCCGATGTTTGTCCGCTTCACGGCTATGCTTGCTATCGCGGTGGGTATGATTACGTTGGTGGGCAGTCTGGTGGCTGCAGGCAAACTGCACCGCATCCTGAACCAGCGTCCCGTGGTATATGCCGGTCATTCGCTGATGACACTGTTGAGCATCATCGGAAGTGTGGCACTGATTGTGCTGGGTACGCTGTACGGACAGAGTTGGTGCGTTGCATTGTGCGCTCTGATTGTGACAGGACTATTCGGATATTTGTTTGCCATCCGTGTGGGCGGTGCAGATATGCCGATTACGATTTCGCTGCTTAATTCGCTTTCAGGTGTGGCAGGTTCTATAGCCGGAATGGCGATAGGCGACTTGTTCCTTGTGGCAGTAGGCGGCATTGTTGGTGCTTCGGGCTTGCTGCTGACCCAGATAATGTGCCGCGCAATGAACCGTAGTCTGATGAGCATTCTGTTGGGCGGTGCCAAGAAATCCAGCTCCAAACCGCAACCCCAACAGACGCTAAAAACCGAGGAGGGAGGAAAGACTGTTTTCGCTCCCGAAGCTGATTTTGAAAAATTATTAGAACAACTGAATGATATGGAAGTACAACAACTATTGAACGCCATTGAGGCGCTGACAAAAGAAGTGAGCGGTCTTCGTGCCGAATTAGCTCAACAGAAGGGTGCTGCTCCCGCCGCAAAGACAGAGGAAAAAACTCCTGCTTCGGTGCTGCGTGATGCCAAAGATGTAATTATCGTACCGGGTTATGGTATGGCATTGGCTCAGGCTCAACACACTGTGAAACAATTGGTTGACAAATTGGAATACAAAGGTGCGAATGTGCGCTTTGCCATTCACCCCGTAGCCGGTCGTATGCCCGGTCACATGAACGTATTGCTGGCAGAAGCCGATATTCCATATGAGAAACTGTTTGAGATGGAAGCCATCAACGATGATTTCCAGAAAGCAGATGCCGTTGTGGTAATCGGTGCAAACGATGTACTGAACCCCGCTGCCCGTCACGCCGAAGGTACACCTATCTACGGTATGCCCGTACTGAACGTGGACCAAGCCAAGGAAGTGATTGTCTGCAACTTCGACCTCAAGCCCGGTTATGCCGGAGTGGAGAACCCCATCTACACACGTGAGACGGGCGTATATCTCTGCTTAGGTGATGCCAAAGAGACGCTGATGAAGATCATCAACGAGATTTAAGAAGTGAAACTATACCAACAAAATCTGCCGGCAATTGAATGTCGGCAGATTTGTTTCGATGGATGTCCGTCCGTGGCAGATTACTTTGCCTCAACCAGATAATAGTTCTTCTTTCCCTTTTGGAAGAGCAGATACTTGCCGTTGAGCAACTTGTCACTCGTAAGTGGCGTTTGCGGGTCAGTCAGTTTCTCTTTGTTGAGTGAAAGACCGTTGCTCTGTATCATCTTACGCGCCTCACCTTTCGATGGGAAAACCTGTGTCTTTTCTGCCAAAAGGTCGAGAGGACCGATACCTGCAGCAAGTTCATCTTTCGATATCTCGTAGCGTTCTACGCCCTCAAACACTTGCAAGAACGTCTCTTCATCCAACTTGGAAAGCGTTTCGGCTGTGGCGTTTCCAAACAAGATATTACTTGCTTCGAGTGCAGCGAGATAGTCCTGTTCGCTATGTACCATCGTGGTCACTTCTTTTGCAAGGCGTTTCTGCAGTACGCGCAAATGCGGCGCTTGCTCATGTTCGGCAATGAGTGCCTCAATCTCTTCACGGCTCAAAGAGGTGAAGATCTTGATATAGCGTTTGGCATCATCGTCACCCACATTCATCCAGAATTGGAAGAACTTGTAGGGCGATGTGTAACGTCGGTCAAGCCAGATGTTTCCGCTTTCGGTCTTACCGAATTTGCCTCCGTCGGCTTTCGTGATAAGCGGGCAAGTCAACGCAAACGCATCACCGCCTCCCATCTTCTTGATAAGTTCGGTACCGGTAGTGATGTTTCCCCACTGATCCGAACCGCCCATTTGCAGTTTGCAGCCTTTGTTCTTATTCAGATAGACGTAGTCATAGCCTTGCAATAGTTGGTAAGTGAACTCGGTGAACGACATTCCCTGTGAAAACTCGCCGTTGAAGCGTTTTTTCACACTGTCCTTTGCCATCATATAGTTCACAGTGATGAGTTTGCCCACATTGCGCGCGAAATCAAGGAAGGTGTAGTCCTTCATCCAGTCGTAGTTATTAACCAGTTCGGCGGCATTGGGTTCGGTGGAATTGAAATCCAGGAAATGCTCCAGCTGTGCTTTGATACAAGCCACATTGTGCCGAAGCGTCTCTTCTGTCAGTAGATTACGTTCAGCCGATTTACCGGACGGGTCGCCGATCATTCCTGTAGCACCACCTAACAATGCAATGGGTTTGTGCCCGCAGCGTTGCAGGTGACGCAGCATCATAATACCGCACAAGTGGCCTATATGCAGACTGTCTGCAGTAGGATCAATTCCCACATAAGCTGTGGTCACTTCTTTCATTAACTGTTCTTCTGTGCCGGGCATAATGTCCTGCAACATTCCTCTCCAACGGAGTTCTTCAACAAAGTTTTTTATCATCGTTTGATTCAATTTGTCAAATGCGTTTATGGTACAAAAAGCGCACAAAAGTACTGCTTTTTTTTGAAATATACAAATATTTTACCATTTTCTGCACGAAAAAGAACCGAAAAGCGCGATTTTGTTTGTGCAAGTCAGAAAATTTATGTACCTTTGCGGGGCAAAAGATATAAATAGCATGTTGTTATCAGAAATAAAAACCGTAATAGGCGATTTGGCAACGGTGGATTGTCGTACGGATGAGAATTTGGATATCCGCCATTTGCTGATTGATTCGCGTCAATTAGGAGCAGACCCGAAGCACACCTTGTTCTTCGCTTTCAAAACGGAGAAAGATGATGGGGCACGCTATATTCCGGAACTCGCTGCGAAAGGCGTTTGTGCTTTCGTTACAGGACGCAGCTTGGAGGCCCTGCAGGCACTGGCGGTGTACAAACGGAGTCTCTATCATGGCATTGTAATTGGCATTACGGGCTCGAACGGCAAAACGGTGGTAAAAGACTGGCTGTACGAATTGCTCAAAGATGATTACGATGTGATTCGTTCCCCGAAGTCCTACAATTCACAGATTGGAGTTGCTCTTTCTATCTGGAATCTTCCCGACGGTCATCCGACGGTCATCCGACGGTCATCCGACGGTCAAAGCATATCTCAAGCATCTCAGTTGGCTATCTTCGAGGCAGGTATTTCTTGTCCGGGAGAGATGGAACGCTTGGAGAAAATGATTCGTCCCACATTAGGGGTCATTACTTATATTGGGGAAGAGCACGGAGAGAACTTCACTTCTATGGAGCAGAAACGTGCAGAGAAAATGAAACTCTTTGCACATTGTGACACGGTGATAGAAGATCCGACGCACCAGAATGCACGCACATGTTCGGCTGTGCTCCGTCAATTAGGATATAGCGAGGATGTGATTCAGCAGCGTATTCTTCAGCAGACGCACGAAACAGTTATGCAGGTCAATCTGTCGGCCTTGGTAGATAATGTGCGTTATTTCCGTTCTTGCTTGCGTCCTGAAACGCGTTTGACTTGTATGGTCAAGGCGTTTGCTTATGGTTCGGGAAGCGTGGAGGTAAGTAAGGCTTTGCAAAAAAGCGGATTGGCAGACTATCTGGCTGTTGCAGTGGCAGATGAAGGTGTGGAACTCCGTCGAGCAGGTATAACGTTGCCGATTCTTATTATGAATCCGGAAGCGGCAGCAATAGACCTTATCTTGCAAAACAATTTAGAACCGAATATATATTCTTTCGAGTCGCTTGACAATATATTGAGTGCTGTGCAGCGACACGGTTTGGAGAATGTGCCTGTACATTTGAAATTCGATAGCGGAATGCATCGTTTGGGTTTCTATTCCGAAGATGTTCCGGAATTGCTTCGTCGGTTGAGTGAAAAGCAGGGAGCTCTGCATGTGCGCTCTATCTTCTCGCACTTAGCGGGAGCCGATGAGGCGCAGTTTGATGATTTTACACGTCAGCAGATAGCGTATTTTGACCGTGCTGCGGAATCGTTTATCGCAGGTTTGGCTTCTCAGGGGCAAATTGAAAGACCATGGAAGCATATCTTGAATACTGCCGGCATAGAGCGTTTCCCAGAAAGTCAGTTCGATATGTGCCGCCTAGGCATTGGTATGTACGGGCAATCGTTCGCCGGTAAGCAACTTAAAACGGTCTGCACACTCAAGACTACGATTCTTTCCTTGAAGACTGTCCCTGCAGGTGAAACAATAGGCTATTCGCGTCGTACGCGCCTTACGGAGAATCGACAGATAGCTGTTATTCCTATTGGCTATGCCGATGGCTTTGACAGACGTTTTTCTAACTATGGTGGAGAAGTATTGGTGCGTGGAAAACGCTGTCCCGTAGTGGGCAACGTATGTATGGATCAAGCTATGGTGGATGTAACGGGTACCGATGCCAGAGTAGGGGACTATGTAACTATATTTGGAGAAGGACTTCCTTTGGAAGAACTTGCAGCACGTCTTGGTACAATTACGTATGAAGTACTGACTTCAGTTTCGCGTCGTGTGAAAAGACTGTATGTGGAAGATTGATTTCCTGTCTGTAAACTAAGGAAGTGGATGGAATATATCCATACCAAAAGCAGGTGTAAAGGCATCTGCTTTTTTGAGTGCCTCTGCCGTATCAAGTGCCATACCGTTAGATGAGAGTAATAGAATGCGGTCACTCATTGCCAAAGCTAAATCCAGTTCGTGGGTGGAAATAAGAATGGTTTTTCCGTGCTCGTGTGCTAAACGGCGAAGCAATTGCAATGTGCGTATGCGGTTTGGTAAATCCAGATGAGCTGTAGGTTCGTCCAATAGAATTACAGGCGTTTGTTGGGCGATAGCTTTCGCAATCAATACGCGTTGACTTTCGCCATCGCTCAGTTCGTTGAACATCTTTTGACGATAATCGGACATATTTACTTCGCGTAACGAATCCGCAATGATAGATTCATCTTCCTCTGTCAATCCGCCAAGAAAAGATGTGTACGGGTGTCGCCCCATAGCGACGATATCATGCACGGATGTTTTGTCAAGACTGACACGCTCAGTCAACACCAAAGCAAGTTGTTTGGACAACGGTACCCGAATGTCTGTCGTGCAGGATAGAACGGTATAAGAACCACCTAACGCGGGTTGCAGAGCTGCTAATGTGCGAAGTAATGTGGATTTACCGGAGCCATTAGGACCAAGCATAGCAACTAATTCTCCTGCTTGCAACGAGAAATTGAGATGCTGTTGTACCACTTTGTCAGCATAACCGATGGTCAAGTCTTGGCAAGTAATCATGGTTCTTGGGGTGTTTTACGTGTCCATTCATAACATCCGGCATCGGGACGTTTGCCTGTGCGCGGTAAACCTTGACGGTCGGTGGACCAAGGCAAACCTTCTTCTATAGGTTCTCCTATTTTTCGTGCGGGAGATATACTATCAAGGTGAAAGTTATAATAGATATATTCCTTGTATTTATAGTGTGTGTTCACAAACACGGTATCTGAATCCGATGCATATATATTGTCCTTGCTGAATGCAGCCGGCAGAGAATCGGCACGAAGATAGTTGGACGTGAATAATCCCTCATAATAATCCGGTAACGGAGTGGCAACAACGATATTGTTTTCACGTATGCCCGTAACGATACAATTGCGCATTGTTAATATCGTTTTGGCAGATTCTTTGTTCAGATTGTTTACGTATACTGCAGCCACATCCTCACGACTGACATTATGGATATTTAGATTGGAGTTCGGCCATCCGAAATAGGAAGCAATAGTGTTGTGTGTCAGATTCTGCTTTCCTC
>JAGCEW010000043.1 GCA_017650465.1 Paludibacteraceae bacterium | reverse complement strand
TCGCGTCCTTCTGGCATCAAAGGCTCGGTCGGACTGAATATCTACTTTATGGACTACGACAATCAACTCGTTTCCACAGGTGCACTCTCAGCGCTTTCCTATGCTGTCCTGACGAATGTCCGACGTTCCTATCGTTGTGGCGTAGAGGCGATGTTCGGCATCGATTGGACAGACTGGTTCCGATGGGAAGGCAACCTCGTCTGGTCCCGCAATAAATGGAGACGCAACGATGGCTCTTGGAACACTATCTCTTTCTCGCCCGACTGGACCGCAGCCAATGTCCTGGACTTCCATATCGCTGGTTTTCAGGGTGTCCTCACTACCAATGTCGTCTCTTCGCAGTATCTCGACAACGACCAATCTGCCTCACTCAAGGCGTACACGTTCACCAATCTGCAGCTCAATTACACCTTGCCTATCCAACGTTGGATAGCTGCCCGATCGACCAACACGGCAAAGAAATCGGTACCGTCTCTTACGCTCCGCTGCTTGCTCAACAATCTCTTCGATGCACGTTACTGCAGCAACGGTAACACCACCTACGGAACACCGCTCTATTATCCGCAAGCGGGCATAAACGTCCACGCCGGATTTGCCATTCGCTGGTGATAAACATCCGCTTTTGTGCCCTCCAACAGCCTTCGAACACCCCTCGAAGGCTGTTTCTATTTACCCATCCAATCTCCAATCTCAAACTTCCAATCTTTGAATCTTGAATCTTTGAATCTTTATTGTCCCCTCAATTCTCGGGTTAAACACGATAGATACACGATAGATACACGATAGATATACGATAGATACACGATAGATATACGATAGATACACGATAGATATACGATAGATACACGATAGATAAAGCATACGTTACCGAGACCTCACCGAAAGATAAAGCAAGGTTCACCGGCATCTCACCGTGAGAAAAAGAGTCTTTTGTCTTTCGACTTGCGACTTTCGACATTACCCACTTCCCTTTCCCAAAAACCTCTCAAAAAACACTCAAAATCAGCACACTTTTGGCGAAATGTAACAAAAAATGATTTTTTTCGGCACAAAAAGTTGTAGATATAAAAAAAATATTGTAATTTTGCCGCCCTATGAACTATTGTGCAAAAAAATCTAAAGATTGTATGAAACATAATTACACCTCGTTATTGTTAATTCTTACTCTATTCTTCGCCATACCCGTATCTGCCAACCGCGATTGGGTGAAAATGAAAGCACTGGCCGAAAATAGTGTTGTCACGGTAGTGCGAACCAACAAGCCGTCTAACTACAACATGCAGTACTTTGACCAGACTACTCAGCAGTGGATAGACTTCAATGTCAATCACACAGTCGATCTCGTTATCAACCTGCCTGCTGTAGGAGATAGTGTCATGTTCCGCGGACAGAACCCCGAAGGATTGGGACGGGTAGAGGATAGTAACTACAAGTATATCCGGTTCAAACCCACGAAAGGTGAGGTCGCTGTAAGCGGCGATATCATGACCTTGATTGATACAACCGAAACCATGGTCAATGTTGTGCCTGGCGACGGCTGTTTCCTCCGTCTCTTCAACGATGCCACTTGCCTCTACGAAGCAAAAGACTTGCGTCTTCCTGCCGCTATGACCAGCAAGGCCTCCTATCAGGATATGTTCCGGGCGTGCAAGAATCTGCGTTCTGCACCGGATATGAGCGCACTCGAATATATCGAGGAAGTGGCGTGTCAGCGTATGTTTATGGGCTGCTCCACCTTGGTGCAGACGGCCAATATGTCAGGCTTGGTAGTGGTTGGAGACAATGGTTGTAGCGCTATGTACAGCAGTTGTGTGGCACTTACCTTTGCCCACGATTTGGTGGCAAAGTATGTGGACCAACGCTCGTATATGTCTATGTTCTCTTCTTGCACATCTTTGCTTGCTGCACCGCGTATCGATGCCTACGAAATGCGGTATGAGACTTGTAAACAGATGTTCTACAAGTGTTCCGCATTGAAGTCTTCACCCGATTTGAATGCCCAACTGTTGGACAACGGCTGCTATGAATCCATGTTCGAGGAGTGTAGTTCGCTCGTCCACGCGCCGGCCCTGAAGTCTACTGAACTTGCATATACCTATGGCAAAACCTCAACAGTCTATGAATCATGTTATAAGTGGATGTTCAAGAACTGCGGGAAACTTGAAACGATAGAGGTCTATTTCTCCAAATGGCGTGGTAATTCCAGTCATACCTACGAACCGACAGGCGCTTGGGCGATGGGTGTCCCGAAAAAGAATACCTGTGTCTTCTCTGCACCTTGTGGCTTGTACGAAGAGTATGGTCAGAGTCGTATCCCTGAATTCTGGCAGTTCAATTGCTTCCATTTCTTCTTGTTCGACGTTTATTCCACGGGAGCCGTATGGGATGATGACCGTTCCGACTACGCCAACCGTGCACTCAAAGAGTCTGACCTTGCGCAAATGCCTCGTGCGCACAAGGATAATAATATCTTCCTGGGTTGGAACACGCAGCCGGACGGCACGGGAGAGATGTTCAACATCGAGGCAATGCCTGACACCACTACGGTCTATTACGCTGTATTCCAGTCACTTGTTCCCGAAGAAGAGGAAGTGGGCTGTATCAATTATACCAAGTTGGATGACCCGTCCGTTCGTTGTGATACATCCGCATTGAACGTAGGCGAATACAAATGGCGCAACTGGGTCAACAATCGCCTTGTGGATTACGGACCGCGTAATCGCCAGAGTCGTCACACTGTCCATCATCACCCTGCCGAAGTGGACCTCCGTACCTCCGGACGCCTTCATACGGGCTTGCCCAATGGCAAACCTGCCGTTCGGCTCGGTAACTGGAATAAGAAAGGACGTGAACGCATCACCTACACCTACGATGTGCCTGCCGACGGGGCAAAAATCCTGATGCTCTATTATGCCGCAGTCTTGGAGAACCCTGTTAGCCACAAAACGGACGAGCAACCGCGTTTCACACTCGAACTTTTCGAACCCGGACAGGAAGATGAACAGATAGAAACCTGTTTCCAGTTCGACTATATATCCGGCGATATCTCCACCGACCCATCATGGCACACCGAGCGGGGTAGCCTTTGCTGGAAAGACTGGACCATGAGTGGCGTCAACTTGGATGCCTATCAGGGAAAGACCATCCAGATACGCCTTACCACCTACGATTGTAAAAAAGGAGGACACTATGGCTATGCCTATTTCGGACTCGAATGTAGCAACGGTGAAATGAAAACCATCCAGTGTGGCGGACTGCAGGAGTTCAAAGCACCTGATGGATTTAACTATCAGTGGTATCGTTCCGATGTCATCAAAACCGACTTGGAAGATGGGGAAGTACTTTCTACCGAACAGATATTCTCCATTCCGATGGGTGACCATGCAACCTATTATTGCAATGTCATCAATAAGGAACACCCTGAATGTGTTTTCACCCTCAAGGCGGTAGCCGATCCTCGTCAGGCAGTGGCGGAGTTTGACACGCTTCCTCGTATCGTCACCGATGGCAAATCCATCATCTATGTCACCAATAATAGTCACACCGACCAGAACGAAGCAGAGAAAGTGGATAGTTGTGCATGGACGGTAACGGACGAACACGGAAACATCCTGTTCACGTCCGATGAATATACGCCGAAGTTCGAGTTCGACAAAAATGGCACATACACTCTCTCGCTTGTGGCATACCTTAAGGGTAAGGATGTGGAATGCCCATCTCAACCCAAGCAGGTGCAAGTTGTTGTGGGGCAAAGTGGACACCTTACGCAGATAGCCGTGGATACCACACTCTGCCAGGACAATGCCCTTACCTCTTGGATCGGACATACTAACTATATCAAGGTGGATGATAACACCTACCGCGATACTGTCTTCTCCACTACCACACCGGAAGACACCACGGTTTATACCCTTCATATCACACGGCAGTATCCCATTACAATACCGACCACAGATGTCATCTTCAAAGGGCAAACCTATCCCTGGCGCAATCGCGAATACAAGGCTACCACTTTAGACCCCATTCGTGACGAAGAAACAGTGAAATACGTTCGTACAGGTTGTGATAGTGCCTACTATACCCTTGAACTCACTGTCATGGAGCATGAGATGCAAATCACGGAAGATGCCACTTGTGATAATGAGCCGTATACATGGCAGGGGCATGAGGCTAAATATAGCAACCTGACTGTTGGAAATAACTATTTCGATACCATCGTAAGTGTTGCGGGTGATAGCACCTTCTATCTCCTCAAACTTACGGTCAACCCGACCTATCATGTCACCGACCGTGTCGAATGTTCGGCTTCTGACTTCCCCTTCTCGTGGAATAACTATACCATTCAGAGTGCGGCGGACAATGGAAAAGAGTACAGAACCTCCTCTGTGAATGGCTGTGATAGTATCGTTACCCTCGCTTTGTCGGTAGAGTGCAAGAAACTTAACGCGACCCTTCGTCTGGATACCGTTTGCGCAAACGCCAAGGAAGTGGTGGCTACGCTCAGTGTTACGGCAGGAAAAGCGGAAAGTTACAGTGTCCTCTTCCGTGAGTCTGACCCGCAAGGCCATTTCCAAAACGTGGAGAATGTTCCCTTGTCGGGTACCGAGCAGTTGCACATCCCGTTCCTTGTCAATGCGGATACAACCAAGTATATTCGCCCGGACGATTATGCACTCACCATCGCAGTGCAGGATACCTGTGGCAATACGCAAACCTTTGATGTTGCTCTCCATGTCCTTTATCCTTCATGGATTATCACGCAGCGTTGGCATGATGTGCTCGCACTGAACAACGACCGGTACAATGGCGGATACACCTTCTCGTCTATCCGTTGGTATCACGAGGGAGCGCGCATACCTGCGCGCGGCGCGCACGATAGTTATATTTATGTGGGTGCCAACGGAGGTACACTGGACTTTGGCACACGTTATTGGGCGGAGCTCGTGCGTACGGGAGAAGCCAAAGCCATCTGCACATGCCCCATCCTTCCGACCCGTGACATCGAGACACGAACATCCTTCTCTCCTGCTTTGGAAGTTGCTGCACGCAGAGGCGTAGTGGCGGTTAAGAGTGATGTCGCCGGCAACTACCGTCTCTATGACATCTGCGGCCAACTCGTTGAGACCGGCTTGATGGATGCCGGACAATGGGCGGAAGTGGCGAATGACGTGACGGCAGGCACCTACCTCCTTCTCTTTACTTCGGAAACAGGAGAAACGGAAACAGTCAAGATAATGAAATAATCAAAATACGAACACCTCTAATCATTGAATATGCTTATGAAAAAACATCTTCTTGTTTGCAGTCTTTTCTTGCTATCCGCTCTGACTGCACAGGTAAAAGCACAGTCATGCTTTGATATGACGCAACTGCCCGCATTGGGACAGGACTATCAGTTTGGTATCACCAACTCTACCACCGATCCTCATACTTTCGGTTGGCTCCTCTCTACGCCTGCCGATATGGGTGTAAGACGCACAATCATGTCGGCTGGTGATGTGGATACGCTCTTCACATCTCTGTCTGTATTGCCGCAGGGAAAGGAGCATAGTTTGCGTTTGGCTTCGCCCAATTATGAGTATGCAGACAACGTGCCTGCCAATGGTGCGGATGCTCGCTTTCAGTACACCGTCACGGCGGACAATGCCATTCTGTTGCTTTCCTATGCGGCAGGATTGCAGGAACCGAATAATACCGACGCCGCTGCGGCTCTTCCCCGATACGGACAGCCTTGGTGCTCCTTCTATGTCTTGGACAAAGATGGCAACATGTTGCAGAACAAGGTGATTGAACACTATTCGGTACGGGTTGGAAACCAGACAGGATGGAATCTCGTTAATACGGCACATGGACAAGCCTACGTCAAGGATTGGTCAACGGTGGGTGTCGACCTCACAAGTGAAATAGGGACCACTGTCACCATCGTAATCGCTTACCACGACGAAGCTGTCGAAAACTGGGACGCTACCACAGGTACGGTCACCGTTTGCCGCACCAAACACAAGGCACATGTATATGCGTACCTCGATTGCACCAAAAAGGAACTTACTTTGGACTGTGCAGCCAATACCCTTATAGCCCCCGAAGGCTTTTCCTACACATGGCGTAATCAGGACGGAACACCCGCAAATACTACCGCACGCACATTCTCGTTGCCGGCCGTTCGGACGGAGAACCTGCGATATAGTTGCGAACTGACCGGAAGTACAAATTGCTTGGAGGAGGATTTCACCATCGATACCCTCATCTTCGCCAATAGCACGCAGGCTTCGAACACCATCTGTGAGAGCCAGCTTCCTTGGACGGATCTTGCCGGTGGACATCAGTTCACACGCGAAGAGATGGACCTCACAGGTACACGCTCCCACACGCACACATATCCTGCAGTAGCAAACGGCAACGGCTGTGACTCTGTAATGGCCTTCACCCTTAATATCTTCCCCACCAAAATCATGCCGACTATCGACACGGTGGTCTGCGAAGACGAACTGCCCTTCACCTGGAGAGGTATCACATGGCACTCGGCAGACTCCACAGTGGTGGATACCATCCCAACCGATCACGGAGACAGCGTAGTCACACTCCACTTTGATACCAAGTCGTGCGAATGCTTCGAGTTCAAGGGAACCTTGCAAGTCGATAATCCTATCTGTGCCAACGCAAAAGGATTCAATGCCGTTCTCAATGCTTGGCAAGGACGAGCACAAAGTTATACCCTTACATGGAACACACAGGACCCGAACGGACACTTCTACAACCAGTCTGATAACCTCTCCGTCGCCGCTAAGGAACAGGAATTCCATATCCCTTTTATGACAGGGCGGATACAACCCGCTATATCCGGCCCGATGACTACAGCCTGACAATATCCGTTACCGACACCTGCGGGCAGATTACGGACTTTCCGCTGACGCTGCAGGTGTGGTACCCTTCTTGGATTATTGTGCAAAAATGGGAAGATGTGCTGGCACTCTACAACGAGCGCTATAATGGTGGTTATGTCTTCTCACGGATAGAGTGGTATCGGGATGGAATACCCATCGAAGGAAAAGGAGAACACAATTCCTACATCTACGAACAACCCAACCTCCGATTCGGTGCGCCCTACTGGGCATTGCTCACGCGTCAGGATGACGGAAAAACAATACGCACGTGTGCCTGCGTTCCCCAAAGCCACACGCCGTCACACACATCCGAACGTATAAGACTCACGCTGCGTTCGCGAGACAACGGACGCATCTGGAAAATAGATACCGAACTCAATGGAGAATATCTGCTCTATGATGTCACAGGAAAGTGGTTGGGAAATGGATATTTTGGCGAAGAACACGGCTCGCCGGACTTGGTCATCAACCCCGCTTGTGCAGCAGGAACCTATCTCGTTGTCTTCACTGCCACAAATGGCACCAAAGAGGTGAAAAAGCTTGCAATTCGTTAGAAAAGTGGCGAAAAAAAAGTGAAGATAAAAAAAAATAACAGAAAAAAGCAAAAACACTTGTATATATAAAGAATTATTTGTAATTTTGCGGCTGAATTGTCATAAAGTATCCCCTGAATAAAGGGAAAAAGACAGTAAAGGAAACGTAAAATTTTAAAGGATTATGAAATATACATCATTTACAAAATCGCTCCTCGTAAGTGCACTAGTTATAGGTGCATCTTTCGTGCAGAATGTCCAAGCTCAATGTTTTGACATGACAGCTAGTATAGGTACAGATTCGAATATTCAGTTTCGAAATTATGATGTACAATACAATACCCAAACAGGTTACTACGACTGGGTTATGACTAATCCACGAGCAGCCGGTTTCCCTCGTCATACGTTGATGACTGCTGCAGGGCAGGATGCACTTGTTCCTGCATTGAGTGTATTACCTCCTAATGGAAAGAAT
>JAGCEW010000042.1 GCA_017650465.1 Paludibacteraceae bacterium | reverse complement strand
TCTGCTTTCCTCCGTCAAGGTAGATGCAGTAAGAGGCACAATTGCTTATTTCCGTATTCCAGATGTCTGCATCTGTGTTCTCAAGTACAAGTCCATACATAGCATGATTATGAATACGGCTGTTGCTAAGTACCAGATGTGCCATATTAGTGGGACTTTCGCTTTGGCTGCGCAATCCGATATTACCACTGAGGATATCCACATAATTCAAGCTGTCTATGTGTTGTTCCGCCTCTTTGGGTTGATACAGGTATATTCCGCCCCATTGTCCTGATGCAACGCGATAAGGAACTTTGTTGAAAAGTTGGTCAGTGCGGTCACCGAGTATGCGGATAGGGTTATCTTGTGTACCAATAGCTTGCAATCCTCCATAGAGATGCAGGGAGGCGTTTCGGTGCATGTAGAGCGTTGCTCCTGCTTCTATTCGCGTGGTTCCGCTGACTACCAATGTATCATAAATGAGATACGAACTGTCTGTGCGGAATGTGATGGATTCTTTTTCCGTTTTGCCTTCTTTTGTGCGAATAGGGTGCACCTGCAAACCGTAAGCTTCCAGAGCGATGTCCTGTTCATTGCCATTCACGAAAAAGCGGATTGTGTCCACTGCCAACACGGGAGTTTGTTCATCCACCATTACCCGGATGAACAGATACAGACTGTCTCCGCCATAGATTTCAATGTCGTGCAGACGGTTCAAGTCGTTCTCTCCATCCAGATTGATACGGAAATATGTTCCTTCCAAGGTCACATTACTGATACGCAATGCGTTCTTGTTGGGATTGTACACCATAAGATGACGTGTCGAACTGCCTATTTGATTAAACACTGTGTCGAAAAAGACGGAGTCGGCAGAGAAACGCAGGCGAAGCGACGGGTCTGTGCTAACACGTTCTTCTTGACAGGCTGTCCAAAAGAGACCGATGCACAGTAATATGGTAATATGAAGAATAAAGCGGCGCATCTATTCGAAGTTAAAAACAAGGGTTATCATTTGGTTGCGCATACGACCCAAGGCACGGGTATAAAACTCGTCTTGCTTGGGAAGATTGGTGCGCTGTTCCACAGGCGTAACCATATTGGCAAAGCCTATTTGGTACTTGATTTCCGGACAGAGTTTGAACCACTTCATATAGAAATCGCAACCAAAGCCGAAGTCAATGAAATAATCGAATTTCTGTTGGTACAGAGGTCTTTCTTTCTGCCCGCCGAAATCATATTGCACACCACCGCCGAAGATGAGGTATGGGCGGTAGTTCTTTTCCCGTTCTGCCGACCATTTCAGATAGAGTGGAATGGCGATAGGCAAACTCAGTACTTCCAACTCGTTGCGATAGGAATCTTCTGAGCCGCGTATCGGGTTGCCGCTTTCGTTTTTATAACGGATCATACGTTGTCCGAAATGCAAAGCGGGGCATAAGCGCAGATTCAAGTGCCGACTCAATCGTAAGTCGGTGATAAAGCCCACAGAAAATCCTGGCAGCACCGTACTGACACGAGCGTGATACACCTCTCCGTCAATCGTATCTTGCGTTTCGGTGATACCGTAACTCATGATGTTGGTGCCGAGGAAGAATCCGAAGTGAATGAGTTTGTCATCCACGTAAGGATTATTCATCTGCGCCTTCGCCGCTATAGGAATCAGCAGCAACAGAAGCATCCATATTTGCGTTCTTTTTCTCATTGCGTTTGGCCTTCATATTTCCGAAGTTGTAGGTAATGCCGAACCCGATAGTACGGCTGTGCCAACGATTTTTCTGGTATTGCCAGAAGCCGTCTCCCGATGTGGTCTGTTCGCGTGAACGGGAATCCAACAGGTCGCGTACATTCAGTTGCAGAGCAAGGGTGTTGTTCAAGAATGTTTTTCGTAGTCCGAGGTCGATGGAATAGCTATGACTGGACGTACCTTGTGCCACTACCCGCGGACTGCGGTAGCGGGCGGAGATTTGCCCTGAAAATGTTTTGGTGAACATAAAGTTTGCGTTCAGACGCACGGAACCGGCATAGATATTTTGTTCGGGAATAGTGATTGTTTCATAGATTTTGTCACCGATGACAGGCGTATAAGTGGCTTTATCCATACGGTTGTAGTAGAAATTGACGCTTGTGGTCAGTTGCAACACTTCACCGAACAGACGGTTTTTTGCCACCAGTTCAATGCCTGCTTCGTGGCGTGTACCCAGATTGACGAATGTGTTGCGCATAATGGCATCATCGCGGTACTTGATGTTTTGGCGCACTTTCTCTGCATAGCGGTAGAACAACCCCGCTGAAAGTGTATGGCGTTCCCAGTTCTTGAGGTAGTTGAGTTCTAACGATGAACTATATTGCGGGTTCAGTCCCGGATTGCCGTAGGATATATTGGTCGGGTCGCTCAAGTCTTGACGCGGGTTGATTTGGTGTCCGCGCGGACGGTCTATCCGGCGGGTGTAGTTCAGTTGCAATTCATGTCCATGCCCGAAGTCGTAACTCAGGTACGCCGAAGGGAATAACTGGAAATAGAATGTATCTTGTGCTGCGGTTTCGATGGTGCCGGATGCGTTATAGTATTCCGATTCAAGATGCCGCAGGAAGAACTCTCCGCGTAAACCCACTTGCACCGAGAAACGTTCAAAGAACCGATTGCCGTAGGTGATATAGAGGGCATGTGTCTGTTCGTTGTTGGTGAACTGGTTGTAGTAGGACTGCATTTGTCCGAGACGATTGTCCTCTGTGTCACATTCCCACGCATCAGCCATTGTCTTACGCCATGCAAGGTCGGTTTCCCAGCCTGCCTCCAAACGGCTTTTTTGAGTGGGCTTCCACTCATAATCGGCTTTCAACTGCACTTGTTGGTCTGTGTTGTTGTTCACCTGTTCTTGGGGCGTTTTGTCGGTCTCGTCAAAAAAGTTGTCCTGATTGAATTGGAAATGCATGTATTGTGCCGACATGGACAGGTTGTGTTGTTTGGAGATGGCAAAACGCCAGTCCAGCATTGCATTCCCTCCGGGATGATTGCCCATACCGCGTTGGTTTCGGTTGTACGAACGAACAAGTGTTTCGGTATTTTGGCCGCTTCGCGGGCCTTGATAAGAGGTGACATCGTAGATTTCGTAACTCACAGGATTGTCCGACACCGATGAGAACCAACCTTTAGTCTTGTCGTTGGGTACATTTATCATGCCGAACCCGCTGAGACCGATGGTTGAACGCTCCGTGACATGAAAATCCAATCCTGCGCGGGTGAAGACGCCACCGCCACGATGGTTGTTTTGCCCGTCTTTTTTCAGGCGGGTGATGGAAGTGGTGTCGCCATCCTGGATATCGAATGTATAACGGTCGTTGACTGTTTTTCCGTTTGAGCGGTGATAGTGATACCCCACATTGATATAGCCGTCCACAATTCCTTTCGAGAAGTTCAGGTTCAGACCGCCTCTTCCTCCGGGAGGGATGTTCCACGGTTCGGACAGGGAATAATCCACATTGGCGTTCACGCTGCCGTAATAGCCCGCTTTACGGTCTTTTTTCAGCACGATGTTGATGATACCTGCTGTGCCTTCCGGTGAGTATTTGGCACTCGGATTGGTGATTATCTCTATCTCTTTGATGCTTTCTGCAGGCATTTGTTTCAGTACATCTGCGCGGTTGTCAGAGGTGAGACCGGCAGGTTTGCCGTTAATCCATATCTCCACGGCCTCGTTGTTGCGCATGGAGATATTACCTTCTTGGTCCACATCCACGGATGGTACGTTTTCCAGGGCATCGGTCGCACTTCCTCCGGCGGCTGCAAGGTTTTGGTCAATGGAAAACACTTTCTTGTCTAGTTCAAAGCGCATTTGACTGCCTTGTCCCACCACTTCCACCTCGTTCAACGCTTGGGTGGATTCTTTCAGGTACAATTTGCCGAGTTCCAGTTCTTTCCCGTTCAGAACGACGGTCTTGCTTAGTTCTTCATAGCCCATGAACGATATGCGTAACACATACGTTCCGTTTTCATGGGTATGCAGACGGAAGGCTCCTTTCTCATCGGTTGTGGTGCCTGTGACGGGTACGCTTTCTCCTTTTGGGGTCAGGCTCACATTGGCAAAGTCAATCGCCTGACGGCTATTGCTGTCCAGTACGCGCCCTTTTACGCCGTTCTGTGCCATTGCGCAGAGGCAGAGCCCGAAAGTGAGAACAAGTGTCAGTGTTTTTCTAACCATTCTATTGCTTCTTTATATCCGTTTGTGCCATGCCCGATGATGCTGTGTGTCACCACATCGCTTAACAGGCTGGTGTGTCGGAACGCTTCGCGCGTGTATATATCACTTATGTGTACTTCCACAATATGCAGTCCGCTTTCGCAGGCTTCTTCCACGGCATCGCGGAGGCTGACAGAAGTGTGGCTCAGTCCTCCGGCATTCAAAACAATGCCTTGGCAATCGGCGAGGATATCTGTCAGGTGTTGCAACCAATCAATCAAATCACCCTCGTGATTGCTTTGCCGGTACTGGAAATGCAGAGCGGGGTAGGTGCGTTGTATATCCACCACCACTTGCTCCATGGATAGCGTGCCGTAGATTTCGGGTTTGCGCCGTCCAAGGCGGTTCAGATTGGGTCCGTTCAGTATCCAGTACATCGTTTGGCCGTGTTTTATTTTGTTAGATACGTTCGCCGTTCACTGCCAGCAGGAACTCTTCGTTATTATAGGTTCGCTCCATATAACTGCGCAGTTTCTCCATGGCTTCCATGCCATTCATATCCGACATCTGTTTGCGAATCATCCACATCCGGCTCAGGATATCAGGTGCCAACAGCAGGTCATCGCGACGGGTGCTGGAAGCAGGAATATCCACTGCGGGGAAGATGCGGCGGTTGGCCAGTTTGCGATCCAGTTGCAGTTCCATGTTACCGGTGCCTTTGAACTCCTCAAAGATGAGGTCGTCCATTTTTGAACCTGTTTCTGTCAGGGCCGTTGCGATGATAGTCAGGCTACCACCGTTCTCGATGTTACGGGCGGCTCCGAAGAAACGTTTGGGTTTGTGCAGCGCGTAGGCATCCACACCGCCGGATAGCACTTTTCCGCTGGAGGGAGACACTGTGTTGTACGCACGTGCCAAACGGGTGATACTATCCAGCAAGATCACTACGTCATGACCGCTTTCCACCAGACGTTTGGCTTTCTCGTGAACAATACTTGCCACTTTCACGTGGTTCTCTGCGGGTTCGTCAAAGGTGGAGGCAATCACTTCCGCATTCACGGAACGTGCCATATCGGTCACCTCTTCGGGGCGTTCGTCAATCAGCAGAACGATCATCTACACTTCCGGATGATTGGCGGAGATG
>JAGCEW010000041.1 GCA_017650465.1 Paludibacteraceae bacterium | reverse complement strand
CAGGCGGTAGGCTCTCTTCTGTGGGCAATGGTGCTTCCGTTGCTTGAGAAATGGACATCCAATAAAGGTGCTTATGCCATTTCCCTGTTGGTTGGGGCAGTGGGTTTTGTTTCTGTCCTTTGGGTTACGAATCCGTATGTACTATGGTTGTCATATTTGCTAATTGGTGCCGCATGGGCAGCAATGCTGGCATTGCCCTTTACCATTCTGACCAATTCGCTGAAAGGTGACAATATGGGGTATTACCTTGGCCTTTTCAATGGGACAATTTGTCTGCCGCAGATTGTGGCGGCACTATTAGGGGGAGCATGTCTCAAGTATATCTGTGATGGTGCGCAGGTGGGCATGTTAGTTGTGGCTGGTATCTTGCTTGTATTGGGTGCGCTATCTGTGTTCTTGATTCGTGAAAAGAAATAAAATGAATATAACAACCTGAAGTTGAATATTTTCTAATTAATCATTATTACATCATGAAAAATTTACGTATTTGCTACGTCCTTTGTTTGTCCGCTTTGGCATTGGTTGCCAATGCGCAAATCAAGGGTACGGTCTTTGAAGACCCGAGTGGCGAACCGGCAATAGGTGCCACAGTTGTTGCTGTGGGTACTTCGTCGGGTACTGTCACTGATTTTGATGGCGTCTTCGAGCTCAATGTTCCGGAAGGGACAAAATTACAGATTAGTTACATCGGTTTTGAGACGCAGCAATTGGCTGCCAAGAACGGAATGATCGTCCGCATGAAGGAGGAAACCATCCAGCTCAACGAAGTTGTGGCTATTGGTGACGGCTCCCAGAAGAAAAAGGAGGTTACCGGTTCTGTGGCTTCTGTCAAGGCTGAGGATTTCAATGCCGGTGTCAAGTCCAGTCCTGTAGGTCTGTTGCAGGGTAAGGTGGCTGGTTTGAACATCATCAACAATTCGTCCGATCCTACCCAAGGTGGTTACAAGGTTCAGATTCGTGGATTCTCTACGTTGGACAAAGGTGCGGGTAGTGAGCCTCTGTATATCGTGGACGGTGTGCCCGTTTCTGGTATTGACAATATCTCGCCGGATGAGATTGCCTCCATGGATGTCCTCAAGGACGGTTCGGCCGCTGCTATTTATGGTACGCGCGGTACCAACGGTGTCATCTTGGTTACCACCAAGCGCGGAGATGCCTTTGCCGACCAGCCTAAGACTACGGTTGAGTATTCGGGCTACATGAGTGTGGCATGGGTTAATTCCAAGACAGGCATGGCTACTCCTTCTGAATTCTTGGATTTGGAGCGGATATCCAATGGCAAGGTAAAACCCACTATCTATGAGAATGCTGATGGTACGACCAACAAGACGGATTGGATGAGTTATCTTACCCGCAAGGCCGCCATCACGCATAGCCATCACTTGGCTGTTTCTGGTGCGCACAAGAACTTCAACTATCGTGCATCTGTGGCATTCAAGAATGCGGAAGGTATTGCTAAGAACAACAATCGCCAAGAGATTCAGGCGAAGTTAACGGCAGACCAAAAGGCGTTGAATGGATGGCTGCAACTGCAATACGATGCTTCGTATATGCACTATCGCAATGATTATTTCTGCGGTGATTTCACGCAGGCTGCTATTGCGAACCCCACCTATCCGGTTTACGACTCGTCCACGCCGTCCGGTTATTTCACACCGCAGGCATCGGGTCAGTCTAATCCTGTGGAGGCGCTCAACAACAAGGAAAGTTATCAAGACGGTAACTATTTCCGAGGCTCGTTGAAGGCTACGGTGAATATCAAGCCTGTTCCCGGTTTGAAGGTCAGTGGTTTCGCTGCTGTGGAGGAGGGCGATAATCGCAACTATTGGTACAATGGCATTCTTAATAAGGACGAGGCCAATTCTAACAAGGCTGGTCGTCAGAATTCCATGAACCTCAACCAACTCTACGAAGGTACGATTGATTATGCCAACGGTTGGAATGGTCATAACCTCGTGGCATTGGCAGGTTTCTCTTATCAGAAGTTCTTCTATGACGGCTCGGAGATGTCCAATAGCGGTTTCCCGACAGCCGATATGAAGTATTACCTCATCGGTAATGGTACGGCAGACAAGAGCGGCATGAATATGAGTTCGTACCGTAACTCTAATGTGCTGGCTGCTGGATTTGTACGTGTTAACTATAACTATAATGAGAAATACCTCGTATCTGCCTCTCTGCGTGCCGAGGGTTCCTCTCGTTTTGGTAACAACCACAAGTGGGGTTGGTTCCCTGCAGTCAGTCTGGGTTGGCGTATCAAGGGTGAGAACTTTATGAAAGGTCAGGACTGGTGTAACGAACTCAAGCTCCGTGCCGGTTTCGGTATTACTGGTAACAACCTCAAAGATGACTTGAAATCCATTGCTCTCTTGTCGAATGGCGGTACGTTCTGGTACAATGGCGGTTATGTCTATACCTATGGTGTCAGCCAGAATGTTAACCCTGACCTTCGTTGGGAGCGTAAGTTCGAGTACAATATCGGTGTGGATTACGCCTTCCTTGACAATCGCCTCTATGGTAGCATCGACGGTTATATCCGCGACACCAAAGACCTCTTGTGGGACTATGAAGTTCCTACGCCTCCTTATCAGTATGCAACGCTGCTTGCCAACGCCGGTCAGATGCGCAGTTACGGTATTGAGGTTGCCATCTCCGGTGTGCCTGTGAAGACAAAGAACTGGACTTGGACTTCCACGCCCACTTTGGCTTGGAACCACTGCTATATCACCAAACTTTCCGACCCCTCGAAGGGCTTCAACTACACGCAGACCACTTCGGGCGGAGTAGGTGAGAACGGTATTATGAATACGAACACGCAGATTCTCGTAGAGGGAGAGTCGATCGGTTCGTTCTACGGCTATCAGTTCGAGGGCTTCCGTCCGAGCGACAAGGCATGGATGTACAGAACGCCGAGTGGTGGTTATGTATCCACGCCGAGCGAGCAGTACCGTCAGGTTATCGGTAATGCGCAGCCGGCTGTTACTTATGGTTGGAACAACACAGTACGTTGGCGCGATTTGGACATCACCATCTTCTTCCGCGGTGTAATCGGCAACAAGATTCTGAACGTGACCCGTTGGGCGTATGGTCCGGATGATACGGGTACCCAGTCGATGAATGTATTCATGTATGACATCAAGAACAATCCTCACAACAACCCCAATGGTGTCACTTATGCCAACAAAGGTGCTTTCTCGACCTACTATTTGGAGGACGGTTCCTACCTGAAGCTGGATAACATCACCGTAGGTTATACGTTCCGTTTCAAGGAGAACAAGTACATCCAGTCGCTCCGTCTCTATGCTACGGCGCAGAACCTGTTCACCATCACGAAGTATTCAGGACAGGATCCTGAGGTGAATACCACCGATGTATGGAGCGCAGGTATTGATTACACCAGTTTCTATCCCCGTACCGGAAGTTGTATGTTTGGTTTGAATCTGAACTTGTTCTAATATATATATAAGGAGATATGATTATGAAAAGATATATTATGGCTGCGCTTGTATGCGCAATGATTATTCCCTCCTTCACCTCGTGTAAGGACATGCTCAAAGAGGAAATCTATGGTCAGCCCACGGTTGACGATATGATGAAGGAGGAGCAGAACGTGGCTCTTCTGGTTGGCCAGGCGTATGCGGATGTCAAGTGGTTGCACGACCACTGGGGCTATTGGGGTGTGAACCTCCTTACTACCGACGAGGGCGTCTGCCCTGTACGTGTGCCGGGTGGTCACTGGAACGATGGCGGTTATTGGAAGAACCTGAACACGCACAACTGGAATGTGTTCGGCGATGCTTTCAAGAATATCTGGAACACCACCATTTCGGGTGCAGTGCTGTGTAACAAACTTATCTACACGCTTGAGTTGAACAAGGCGACAATGAGTCCGCAGATTTACGAGCAGTATATATCCGAGTTGGAGGCATTGCGTTCGTACTATTACTACATGCTCTTCGACTGCTTCGGCCGTATTCCTTACCGTGAGGATTTCGGTGAAACGAAGGCTCAGCCTCTGATGGAGCCGGCTGCTGTTTGGGCGCGTCTGGTAGTCAACTTGGAGAACAGTGCCAAGAAGTTGCCGGCCGTTACGGACGACGCGTCGCGTGATGTCAACTACGGCCGTTGCACCCAGGGTATGGCGAACGCCCTTCTGGCGCGTCTGTACCTGAATGCACCCTCCTACAAGTCCTTCAACCAGACGGGTGATTTCCTCACCCAGTTGAAGGGGGATGCCGTATCCATGCACCTGCTGGATTCGATGGGTATCCAGATTGAGAGCGAGGAGGACTTCTACACCAACGCCGCCCGTTGCTGCGAAGCGATTATCAAATCGGGCAGTTATACCATTGATGACAACTTCTTCGCCAACTTTGCTATTCAGAACGAGAAGAGTAAGGAGAATATCTTCGTGATTGTGGAGGAGGGTAGTGCCGACTTTGACTACCGTGACTATGCAGGTTCGATGGCCAACAAGCTGCGTGTCACCATGCTGACTCTGCACTATTGCCACAAGACCACGTGGAGCCTTATCGAGCAGCCGTGGAACGGTTTCTGCGCGCGTCCGACCTTTATCCAGCGTTATAACGAGGCGGATGTCCGTGGTGCCGGTAACGAAGGAAAGGGCACGATGAACGAGAAGCGTTGGGGCTGGTTCGTGGGTCCTGTTTGCAATGCGAAGGGTGACACGCTGAAAGACGAGAACAAGTTGCAGGCTATCATTCGACCTGAGATCAAGTCTCTGGATAGTGCTACTTGGAACGACGGTGCCCGTATGCTCAAGTACGAAGTGGACAAAAGTGCCACGTACAAATATTGCGAGAACGACTTTGTGCTGCTCCGCTATGCGGATGTGCTATGGATGAACGAGGAGGCCATTCTGCGTGGCGGTCAGGGTATTTCGCACATGGACAGTCCTGACTTCCAGCGTATGCTTGCCCGTACCTTTGCCAATTCCCCCGAACTCACCACCGATGCCGCACGTGTTGCCGCTTTTGTGGAGGCGTACGGTGACCCGCACGGTTGGACGGTTGAAGAGATTTGTGACGAGCGTGGCCGTGAGTTCGCTTGGGAGATGATGCGCCGTCGTGACCTCATCCGTTTCGGACAGTTCGAAAAAGTGGAGTATGTGAAGAATGCGGCTCCCGAGCGTCGCTGGTTCCCCATTCCGTATGCTATCCTGGAGAAAGCCGAGCGTGGCGAGGACGGAAAGAGCATCTGGACCCAGAACAAAGGATATGAATAATATAGAGCCCTTTGTGGTTCTGTACTGTGAAAATAATTATTAACTAACAAAACCATTTATTCATTATGAAGAAGATTGGATTATTGATGTGTGCCATCGCCGTTTTCGGTATGATGTTCACATCTTGTAAGAAGAAAGACAGCGGCGTCAATCTGGACGACGTTGTAGAGAACGGTTTCTCCGTTGTCGGTCCTGCTACGGCAGTGCTGGACATGAATGCCGACAACTCGAAGCTGGCGCTCATGGGTGCCGGTATCAACGAGTACGACAAGAAAGCCCGTGCCGGTCTGTATGAGAAGTATGTTGCCCTCGAAGGTGGACAGGAGTTCGAACTTGTGTACAACGACGGTGGTAATGTCACTCACTATGGTGCTGACCTCGAACTGGGTGATCCGTACGATGTGGATAACGGTATCACTATTCAGGTGTACAAAGGTGTGATGGTGGAAAACCAAAAAATGACGGTTCCGGAAACCGGTTTCTACCACATTGCGCTTGACCTGAACGTCAACAACGACCTGCCTGACAAAACGATTATCGTCAGCCCCGTTGAATGGGAGTTGTCCGACGGTACGATGATGGTGCCTTCCGAATTCAACAAGACCAGTATGACTTGGACGATTGACGAGAAAGAGTACCAGAGCTCCAGCAAGTACAAATATCGTTGGGGTAACGGTTGGAAGATTAAAGTTACCCCTGCTGCCGACGTGAATATCGAGACCAACCTGGGTGAAGGTATGAAGTCGGGTGCTGCTGACATCAAGATTTCACGCGGTGTGCACAAATTCGTCCTCACTTGGAACCTTACCGGTGGTGCTATCGAAAAGGGCTTCAAAAATGAGGTTACCCTGGTACGCGCACTGGAGGCTGCTGACTATTCGGCTTCAGAATTGGTACTTGTTGGTGAAGGTGTGAACGATGAGTATCCTTCCGACTATGCCAATAACGATGTTGATGGTGGCTGGGGCTGGGGTCACATTGCTTCTCTTGGCACTACTCCCGCCAAGGATGGTGATGTATATACCTGGACGGCTGATGTCAAACTCGTTGGCGGTAAGGGCTTTAAGGTTCGTTCCAATAAGAAGACCGATGTTCCTTTTGTTGAGATTGGTGATGGTCCGGATCAGGACCAGAACTTTACTGTTGGAGGTGATGGTACGTACAAGGTGACGGTGGTTATTGATGCTGCCGCTGACGAGAAGACCGTTACGATTGTTGCAGGCGAAGATGTCGTTATCGCTGACTATACCAATTCTGTTGTAGGTCTTGTTGGTGCCGCTGTTGCTGAACAGAAAGGTGCAGAAGCCGATGCAGCACCCGATGCAGGAGGCTGGGGCTGGGGTAATTTCTTCTCGCTGGGTACTCCCGCCAAGAACGGTATGGTATATACCTGGACCGGTACTGTGAAATTGCAGGAAGGTGGTTGCAAGTTCCGTTCTGCAACTACTGATGCCGTTCCTTATGTAGCAGTTGGTAAGGATGGTGGTGATGGCGACATCACTATTGCAGCAAGTGAAGAAGGTACGTATGTGGTAACCTTGATTATCAATGCGGAGAAAGCAACCAAGACTGTTACTTTGGTGAAACAATAATGTGCGCTACGTCTGCTTGCAGACCGTAATCCGCATAGGATAAGTTCAGCGCCCGAGCATCTGCTCGGGCGCTGTTGTTGTCATCTTATTGTCAGGTCGCGATGTGGTCGCGTTCTTTGCGTAGAGGGAGTGTGACACCGGCTATCCGCCACCATAGGGATAGCATACCCTTACCATACCCTTAGCATACCCTTGGCTATGCTTTTCGGGCACGGATGGCTTCGCCTTCTTTCTCGTAACCGGGTTTGCCGAGGAGAGCGAACATGTTTTTCTTGTAGGCCTCCACACCGGGTTGGTTGAACGGATTGACCTCCAGCAGATAGCCCGATATACCGCAGGCGCGCTCGAAGAAATAAATCAGCTCACCCAGATAATACTCATTCAGTGTGGGCACTTCAATCTTCATATTGGGAACACCTCCGTCCACATGGGCGAACATGGTGCCTAATTCTGCCATCTTGTTCACTTCGTCAATGCGCTTGCCGCTCAAGAAGTTCAGACCGTCTAAGTTCGCTTCATCGTGCGGGAAACGGAGTTCGTGGTCTGGCGTCAGAATAGAGATGACGGTCTCCATCAGAATGCGTTGGCCGTCCTGCACGTACTGACCCATCGAGTGGAGGTCGGTGGTGAAGTCCACAGAGGCAGGGAATATGCCCTTGCCGTCCTTGCCTTCGCTCTCGCCATACAGTTGTTTCCACCACTCGGACATATAGTGCATCTTCGGATGGAAGTTGGCAAGCAGTTCCACTTTCTTGCCTTCTTTTTGGTACAGTTCGTTTCTCACGGCAGCATATTGGGCAGCGGGGTTCTCTTCTATCGGAGTGGCGGACGAGCAAACCTGCATCATGCGTGCTGCGCCGTCCACCAGTGCCAGGATGTCAAATCCTGCGCAGGCGATAGGTAGCAGGCCGACGGGACTCAGCACCGAGAAACGGCCGCCGATATTCTCCTCAATAACAAAGGTCTTGTAGCCCTCTTGGGTCGCAAGCGTACGGAGCGCGCCTTTGCGTGCATCGGTGATGCAGACAATGCGTTTCTGTGCGTCAGCTTTGCCTACTTGTTCCTCCAGTTGGGTCTTCAGCAGACGGAACGCCAGTGCAGGCTCAGTGGTGGTGCCGGATTTGGAAATGCAGATGATGCCGAACCGCTTGTTGCGAAGCAGTGCCATCAATTCATACAGGTAGTCTTCGCCGATGTTTTGTCCGGCGTACACAATTTGCGGCTTGCCGCCTTCCAGTTGCACGAACGACGATTGCAATGCCTCTATCACGGCTTTGGCTCCCAGATACGAACCGCCTATACCGATACAGACAATGATGTCACAATCGCGGCGCAACTGCTCGGCAGTGGCTTGGATGTCTGCTAATTGGGGGCGTATGTCGGCGGGGAGGTTAATCCACCCGAGGAAATCGTTACCTTCTCCCGTGCCTTGCTCCAGCATGGATTGGCATTGGGCAATGCGTGCCGCGTAGCTGCGGACGGTGTCAGCCGATAAGGCGTGTTGGTAGGAAAAATGAATGTCTTGCATAATCGTTTATTTCAGTTTTTGAGTTAGTTCTTGTATCACAAGGGTGGGCGACATACGACGGTATAGTATGTCGTACATGGCATCCACGATGGGCAGCGATACCTGCACTGCCTGATTGGCGTCGTGTATGCAACGCGTACCGTAGTAACCCTCTGCTATCATTTGCATCTCCATCTGGGCGGCCTTTACCGAGTAGCCCATGCCAACCATCTGTCCGAATTGGCGGTTGCGGGAGAACTTTGAGTAGCAGGTTACCAGTACGTCACCTAGGTAACCGGAGGCGTCAATGTTACTCGGCATTCCATTGCAGGCGGACACAAAACGCTGTATCTCCTGTACGGCGTTCGAGATAAGCACTGCCTGAAAGTTATCACCGTATCGGAGACAGTGGCACCTTGCCGAAGCAATGGAGTAGATGTTCTTCATCACCGACGAGTATTCCAGTCCCAATACATCGTCGCTGGTCACCGTGTGGACGTAGGGTGCCGAGAAGAGTGACGAAACCAATGTGGCGGTATCCGGATTCTGGCTTCCTATGGTCAGGTAACTTAGGCGCTCCAAAGCAATCTCTTCCGCGTGGCACGGACCCGCTATCACGGCAATGTTCTGGTCTGGTACCTCGAAGCGGATGTGGATATAGTCCGTAATAGTCATGTTCTCATCGGGTATCATACCCTTGACTGCGGATACCACAATCTTACGCTTCAGCGAACGGCGGATCTTGGTCAGCACGCTCTTCACGTAAGGGGAAGGTATGGCAATAACCAGAATCTCCGAATGCATGATTACCTCGTTGATGTCGGAGGAAAACTGAATCCGGTCCACATCAAATCGCGATTGGCTGAGATAGCCTGGGTTTTTTCCTGTCGAAATAAATTCGTCAATGGCCTCTTGGCGACGGATGAACCAGTTGATGCGCTGCTCACTGTAAAGCATAATCTTGGCGAGGGCGGTTGCCCAGCTGCCGCTGCCTAATATGGCGACTTTGCAATTTTCCATGATATGCGCTGTGTTTAGTTGGCTTCGGGTTTCATGGTGGGGAAGAGTAGCACTTCCTGAATGGTGGGTTGCCCGGTCATCAAGATGGCAAGGCGGTCAATACCGATGCCGATACCCGAAGTGGGGGGCATACCGTACTCCAGAGCACGCATGAAATCGTGGTCGATTACCATTGCCTCGTCGTCGCCTTTCTTCGCCAGATTCATTTGGTCCACAAAGCGCTCGTATTGGTCTATCGGGTCGTTCAGCTCGGAATAGGCGTTCGCCAGTTCCTTGCCATTCACCATCAACTCAAACCGTTCCGTCAGGCCCGGCTTGCTACGATGCATCTTGGTCAATGGCGACATCTCCACGGGATAGTCGGTGATGAATGTCGGTTGGACAAACGTACCCTCGCAGGTTTCGCCGAATATCTCGTCTATCAGTTTGCCTTTGCCCATGTGTTCCGTGTCCTCCACGCCCAGTTTCTTTGCCACAGTGCGGATTTCCTCTTCGCTCATGGTGCTCAGGTCATAACCGGTCTTCTCCTGAATGGCTTCCAATATGGGCAGACGGCGATAGGGAGCCTTGAAGTCCACTTCGTGGTCGCCCACTTTCACCTTTGTCGTGCCGTTCACGGCGATAGCGATACGCTCCAGCACTTGCTCGGTGAACGACATCATCCAGTTGTAGTCTTTGTACTGTACGTACAGTTCCATGCAAGTGAATTCGGGGTTATGGCTGCGGTCCATTCCTTCGTTGCGGAAGTTTCGCCCTATTTCATACACGCCCTCGAATCCGCCTACAATCAGGCGCTTCAAATATAGCTCTGTCGCTATACGCAGATACATGTCCACGTCCAGTGTATTATGGTGTGTAATGAACGGCCGTGCCGATGCGCCACCTGCTATTTGCTGCAGAATAGGGGTCTCCACTTCCGTATAACCCGCTTCGTCAAAGATTTGGCGCATCGTACGGAGGATGGTAGCACGCTTCAGGAATGTCTCTTTCACGCCTTCGTTCACCACCAGATCCACGTAGCGTTGGCGGTAGCGTTGTTCGGGATCGTTGAAGCCGTCGTAGGCTACACCGTCCTTGTATTTCACGATAGGCAGCGGACGAAGGCTCTTGGCAAGTACCGTCAGACGCTTGGCGTGTACCGAAATCTCACCCATCTGGGTGCGGAACACGAAACCTTCTATGCCGATAAAGTCACCGATGTCCAGCAGTTTCTTGAACACCACATTGTACATCTGCCGCAAGGTCTCTACGGGCAGATTGGCGTTTGGATTATTCTCCTGCACTTCGGGTTCGGCATCTTCCGCCAGTTGGATGTCGTCACGCGAAACATACACTTGGATACGTCCCTTGGAATCCTGCAATTCGATGAAGGAAGCCTTGCCCATAATGCGTTTTGACATCAGGCGTCCGGCTATCGAAACCGTATCGCCCGTATGCCATACCCTGGGGCAATCGGCTGCGGGCGCCGGCTGTTGTTCGTCCGTAAAACCGGCTTTGATATCGGTGGAGTGACCGGTCACCGGATATTCGGCGGCGGGATAGGGATTGATACCCATCTCGCGCATGGTCTGCAGACTCTGTCTGCGTACAAGTTCTTGTTCTGAAAGTTCCATATTGATGATTGATATAGTTTCGTGAATGGATAGTTTGCTCTTGGGTTCGCGTTGCTGCATCAGCGCATACGTTTCTGTTGTGCCTTGGCATTCTCTCGCGCCATACGCTGCTGCTCTTGCTGCATCTTTTGCAGACGCTCCATGAATGTGGGCTTGTGGGGCGAGTTGGCTTTCTTCTTCGCATTGGCCTCCATCTGCGCAAGCAGTTTCTTGTCGTCAATCGACCAGCGGAAAATCATCGTCTGTAGAATGGTGATGGCGAGCGACAGCGTGTAGTAGTAGCTCAATCCGGCTGCATAGTCGTTGAAGATGAAGAGGAACATCACCGGCATCAGGTACATCATCCAGCGCATCATCTTCATGCTCGGATCCATCGTCTGCTGCTGCATGGTGATGGTGGTATAGGCAATGTTGGCAATGGTCATTATCAAACAGAACAGACTGATGTGGTCACCCAGGAACGGAATGTTGTAGCCCCAGGTCAGAATGGCATCGTATGCCGACAGGTCTTCAGCCCACCACAGCGACTGACCGCGCAGTTCGATGGCGGTCGGGAAGAACCAGAACATAGCCATCAGTATCGGCATCTGGAAGAGCATGGGCACACAGCCGGACATAGGACTGACGCCGGCGCGGCTGTATAGTTGCATCATCGCCTGCTGACGCTCTGCCATCTTCTCGGCAGGGAACTTGGCATTGATAGCATCTATCTGCGGTTTCAGTACGCGCATCTTCGCGCTCGAACGGTAAGAGGCGAACACGAACGGAAGAATAATCAGTTTGATGATTAGGGTCATCAGCAGAATCACAATACCGATGTGCCAGCCTGTCCGCATCAGCCAGTCAAAGACGGGGAATGAGAATATCTGGTTAATCCATATAATGATGCGCCATCCTTGCAGCACCAGTTCCTGCAAATGAAGCTCTTGTCCGTCTATAGCGTCGTGGTCGTATGCCTTCAGAAGGTTATAGTTGTTCGGACCCATGAAGAAGCGGAAACCTGTTTCTTTCTTACCCGTAATATCGAAGTCCACAGTCGTACGCGTACGGTACTCCTTGATGTAGCGGGACATTTTGTCTTGGGGAGTGGATTCAAACTCGGAGGAAGCAAAACTCTCGTCGGCAATCAGTACTGTGGAGAAGAATTGGTCTTTGTAACCTATCCATTTCACGCGTGCCGACTCGCGCTGGTTGTCGTGCTTCGACTCCGACATGCGTTCCTGTTCTCCGCCTGCCAGCATATATTGCAGCACCGAATAGCGCTCTTCGAACTTGCGTCCGCGCTCCTGTTGGGGAATAAGCTGGTGCCATTGCATCTCCAATGAATTGATGTTCTGCGCCAGTACGTGTTGCATGTTGTGGGCTTGGATGGAGAAGTGCAGCATGTAGTCGTCTTCATGCAGGGTATAGACGAAGTCCAGCCAACTCCCTTCCATATCGGTATGCAGACGCATGATGAGGTTTTGCGGATTGGGTTGCAGTGGCTCAAAGTAGAGTTCACTGGTCGAAAGAATACGGTTGTTGGCGGTCACCAGGGTAAATGCCATATTGCTTTCGTCACCGCGGAACAGGCTCAGGTTGTTAACGGAGTCGCCGTATGCTTTGTATTCCTTCAGTTCTGCACGCTGCATATATCCGCCTTTGGTGGTGAATGTCAGGCGGAGGCGGCTGTTCTCCAGCACAACCTCTTTTGCTTCGCCTTCGGCCGATATGGCTAATGCGCCGTAAGTGGCACGGATTTGCTCATGCAGGGCGGCACTGTCTGTAGCTGTTGCCTCTGCAGTAGCCTGAGCGGAAGCAAGCTGAAGGCTTAGTTGTTGGGCTTCTTGCTCTAATTGGTGCGCAAGCGCAATGCTGTCATTGATACGTTGTCTCTCCGCCATCTCTTCCTGCGAGGGACGGGTCAGTAGGGAGAATCCTACCAGAATGCCGGCTATCAGTATAAAGCCGATAATAGTGTTCTTATCCATGTTTGTTAGTTATATAGTTCGTTTTGTATATTCAATGAAACGTAAGTCGTACGGGTTCTTCTCGTCAGCCTTGTATTCAGTCTGCTTCACCGTCTGCCAATGGGTCAGGTCAAGGGTGGGGAAGAACGTGTCAGCATCCTCGAATACGTGGTGTATGCGTGTCACATACAGTTTGTCGGCTTTCGGTAGCCATTCCTTATATATTTGCCCGCCTCCGATAATGAAGTTCTCTTCCTTGTCGTTCAGCAGTGTTTCCGCTTCCTGTCGGGTATGTGCCACCAGTATCCCATCCTCGTGCCATTCTGTGTCTCTTGTCAGTACCACATGGCGGCGGTTGGGTAACGGCCGGCGAGGAAAAGAGAGATAGGTCGTTCTGCCCATCACTATCGTATGACCGGTGGTCAGTGCCTTGAAGTGCTGCATGTCCTGAGGCAGGTGGCACAGCAGGCCTCCCTTGCGCCCGATGGCGTTGTGTTCGTCTATGGCTACAATGATACTCGTCATCTCTTTCTTTATACGCTTACCGTACCTGCTATATGCGGGTATGGGTCATAGTCGGTTAGGCTGAAGTCTTCATACTGGAATCCGAACAAGTCCTTCACATCCGGATTCAGATTCATCTTGGGTAGCGGACGTGGGGTGCGTGTTAGCTGTAGTTGCACCTGTTCCGTATGGTTAAGGTAGATGTGCGCATCCCCTAACGTATGCACAAAGTCGCCGCATTGCAGGCCTGTCACTTGCGCCATCATCTGTAGCAGAAGGGCGTAACTGGCGATGTTGAAGGGTACGCCCAGGAACACATCGGCACTGCGTTGGTATAGTTGTAGGCTCAATTTGCCGTCTGCTACGTAGAACTGGAACAGGCAGTGGCAGGGAGGTAACGCCATCTTTTCCACTTCGGCGACATTCCATGCCGATACCATCAGCCTACGGCTGTCAGGGTTGCTCTTCAGTTGTTCCGTAATGTTCCGTATCTGGTCTATGTGCCCGCCTTCGTAATCCGGCCAGGAACGCCATTGGTGACCGTACACGGGCCCTAATTCACCCTTCTCGTCTGCCCACTCATTCCAAATGCGCACACCATGCTCTTGCAGGTATCGCACATTGGTATCACCGCGAAGGAACCAGAGCAGTTCGTAAATAATGCTCTTTAGGTGCAGCTTCTTCGTCGTTAGCAATGGGAACCCTTCGTCCATCCTGAAGCGCATCTGGTGCCCGAACACGGATAGCGTTCCCGTACCCGTACGGTCTTGTTTGCGGTGCCCTTCGTTCAGAATACGGCGGCAGAGGTCAAGGTATTGTTGCATCTTCGTTTAGTACAGTTTATAGGTTGTTTTCAGTACGCGGAACTCTGTGCGGCGGTTCAGTTGGTTGCAGATTTCCTGTTGCTCTTTCGTCAGCGTCAGCACAAAGGTCTCGTTCAGTTCTTGGCCGGTAGGAATAAAGCGGTATTGGTTGTGCAATGCCTCGTCGGCAACTACGGGATGTGTTTCTCCATAGCCTACTGCCGTCAACCGGTCCTTTTCTATTCCCGCTTTGATAAGGAAATTCACGCACGCTTGTGCGCGTCTTTCGCTTAAGGTCTTGTTGCTCGCGTCGTCACCCACGCGGTCTGTGTGTGCACCCAATTCGATGGTGATATTGGGGTTGTCCTCTAACATCTTTACCAGGTGCATTAACTCTTCCGAACTGTTCTCGGTCAGTTCCCAACGGCCTGTTTCATAGAACACGTTGTTCATCGTTATCGGCTTCGATATGGGAGCCAGTGCAAAGTCTTGCTGATAGGTATGGCTGGCTTCCAGTCCCTCTGTCGTCAGCGTTTGCTTCTGGTTCAGATGCCCTCGCGATGTTGCCAGCATCACATAGCGGACGTTTTTCTTCAATTTCAGGCGGTAGGTGCCGTCACGGCGGATTTGCATCTTGACATTGGTGCCGTCGTCTCCCACCAGGCGGATGATACCTTCGCTCAATGGGTCCCCGTTGTTGTCAGCCACTTTGCCTTCCACGGCAAACACGATTTCCGGCAGCACAAAATGGTATATCAGGTCCAGTCCTTTGGCTTGACCGCGGTTGGAGGAGAAGTAACCCTCTTCTTTGTTTCCCTCAAACGTAATGCCGAAGTCATCGCCGTTGCTGTTAAGCGGTAGCCCCATGTTCTGCACCTGGTATATAGCGATTCTGTTCTCGCTCACATCGTCATAGATAGTGTCTCTGCCTGTTGGACGGGCCATGAATATATCCAGTCCGCCGTATCCGGGCAATCCTGTCGAAGAGAAGTAGAGCACGCCGCCTCTCCGTACCGATGGATACAGTTCATCGGTGCCTGTGTTGATTTGTGGCCCCATGTTGGTAATGTTTATCCATTGCCCTTCTTCTTCCTCGGCACGCCAGATGTCTTTGCCTCCGAAACCGCCGGGGGCGTCACTCACAAAGTATAGGGTATCACCATTGGCGGTTACGGCTGGGTGACCTACGGTGATGCTGCTGTCTTGGAATAGTTTCACTTCTTGTGGTTCTCCCCATTCACCGCCCGCACGATCCGAACGGAATATCTTTGCGCCGAGATCCTGTCCGTTGATGGGCTTGGAATAGGTAAAATACATAGTCTTTCCGTCAGCGGTGAAGCAGCATGCTCCCAACTCAGCGGCAATGGCATTCTTGTCTTGCTGTGTGCTGTCGTTCTCGTTGCTGTTCTCTTCGCTTTCGGATTCACCGTAGAGGCCGTCGGGCAACTCTATCTCTTTCCACTTGCCGCTGGCATCTTTCTTTGTCGTAAACAGGTTGTAGGTTGGCTGACCCGTCACCGGACTGGGACGTTTCAGTGTCTTTTTGTCCTTCGTGTTCTGTATCTTGCGGTTGCTGGTGAACATCAGGGCGTCACCGTCTTCACCGATGAAGGCGGGCGCAAAGTTACCGGACTTCTTGTAATTGAAATCTTTTGCCGCATGAACACGGTAGCGGGACGGCTGTTTTTTCCACTGCTCCATCTGGCGGCAGGCATAGATGCCGTACTTGGCAACATCCGAATTGGGATGCCCTTCCAGATAGATGGTGTAGTTTTTCTCTGCGTCACGGTACTTGCCTTGATAGTGCAGCACTTGTGCAAGGCGGAGATAGGCTATACTGTCCTGATACTTGTACCGGACGGCGTTCTGATAACTCTTCACCGCTTTCGGACTATTCAGGATACGGTAACACTCACCTTGATTGAACGCGACCCTGGCTTTCAGGCTGCGTTCACTCTTCGCGGAGATACGGCCGTAGCAGTTTCGGTATATCTCAGCGGCATCATAGTATTCGCCTATGGCAAACTTGCGGTCGGCGCGTTTGATGCGTGTCTTGATGCTACAGGCAGAGGTGCCAACCAAAAGGATGGCACCTGCCAATAGCATATATATGGACTTAGTCCAGTTCATGGATCACGAGGCCGCTGCGCAGCTTGGGTTCAAACCAAGTGGTCTTCGGAGGCATGATATTGCCCGAATCAGCAATGTCTATGATTTGTTGCATCGTCACGGGATACAGAGCCAGAGCCACTTTCATCTCACCGGAATCAACGCGGCGTTTCAGTTCACCAAGACCGCGGATACCGCCTACGAAGTCAATGCGTTTGTCACTGCGCAGGTCCTTGATGCCGAGAATCTTGTCCAGTATCAGGTTCGACGAAATGGTTACGTCCAGCACGCCTATCGGGTCGTTGTCGTTATAACGGCCTGCTTTTGCGGTCAGGCTGTACCAGTTGCCACCCAAGTATAGTGAGAAGTTATGCAGACGGTTGGGCTTGTATATCTCGGTGCCTATTTTCTCAACGTCAAAGTCTTCGGCTACGGCAGCAAGGAATTGCTCGTCGGTCAGGCCGTTCAAGTCTTTCACTACGCGGTTGTAGTCAATGATGTTCAGTTGGTTGTCGGGGAAGCAAACGGCCAGGAAGAAGCAGTATTCCTCATCGCCTGTGTGGTGCGGGTTCTGCTGTTTGCGCTCGTTACCCACAAGGGCTGCTGCTGCACTGCGGTGGTGACCGTCAGCAATATACATAGCGGGAATTTCTTTTACCAGCTCGGTAATGCGCTGAATGTCCTTGTCATCGTCAATCACCCAGAACTTATGCCCGAAGCCGTCAATCTCGGCTACAAAGTCATATTCAGGGGTTTGTGCAGTGTATTTGGCAATGATGCGGTCCAATTCGTCCACATGCTTGTAGGCAAAGAACACCGGCTCAATGTTGGCGTTGTTCACACGCACGTGCTTCATGCGGTCTTCCTCTTTGTCTCTGCGTGTCAACTCGTGCTTCTTGATACGGCCTGCCATGTAGTCCTCAAACCATGCGGCTACCACCAGACCGTATTGGGTGCGGTTTCCCATGGTTTGTGCGTAAACATAGTAGCATTCTTTCTTGTCCTGTACGAGCCAGCCGTTCTTCTTGAACAGGTCGAAATGCTCACGGGCGGAAGCATACACTTTCGGGTCGTGCTCATCGGTACCGGGCTCGAAGTTGATTTCGGGCTTGATGATGTGGTACAGCGACATGGGGTTACCCTCTGCCTCTTTGCGTGCCTCTTCACTGTTCAATACGTCGTACGGACGGCTGTTGACTTTCTCAACCAGTTGTTTGGGCGGACGAACGCCGCGGAATGGTTTGATTCTCATGATAAGAATGTTTTTAAATGATTAATGAATGGATTGATTATTGATTGTTTGTAGTATTGTCTTGTTCGTCATTCCCCATTGAGCAGGTGCCGTTAAAGATTGCATTCGGTTCCACAATCAGGATGCCTGTCTGAATATCACCCTGGATGGCGCCGGTCGCACGGAGAGCCAGTGTTTGGCTGATGACGGCAGTCCCGTTCAGTCTGCCCATAATCTCTGCGTTCTGACATTGGATGTTGCCGTGTACCAGACCTTGTTCTCCTATTACTACCTTGCCTGTGCACTTTACATCTCCTTCTATCGTTCCGTCAACACGGATGTCTGAATCGGCTTCTATTGTGCCGGTTATTTTGCTTCCTGCAGTAAGGGCGTTGAATAGTGTACCCATGTTCTGTTGTTGCTGTGCCATAATATTTCTATCGGTTTTATGGATGAATAATTTTCATTGCTCATCAAAATAAGCGCGCAAAGTTACTGCTATTTTTTCATATACGCAAGCGTACGCGTATTTTTTTGTAAAAAAGTGTCAAAAGTTTGGTCATGTCGCGGAAAATATGTATCTTTGCAGGCTAATTGGAGTATTGTGTATGGAAATATGGCTTGCAATAGGTCTTGTGACGTTGGCGGTCGTCTTGCTTTCGGTAAGGCTCATCTTGCGGAAGAATGGGCGTTTTTCCTCGCAGCATATATCCGAGTCTCCGCTTATGAAGAGGCAGGGTATTCATTGTGCTACGGCGCAGGACCGCGAAGCGCGTCAGGTGGATGCCAATAAAATAGATGCGAAAAACATGTAGTATAATCTAAAAAATTGAATCAATATGAACAAACAAACCATTCTGAACGTCATTTATTGCGTTGCTATTATCGCACTCTTTGTGCTTGTTTTCCTTTTCCGTCCTTCTTGCAAGAAGGTGTGTACCTCTGCTGATGCGGCACCTGTTTTGGAGGGGAATATGCCCATTGCTTTTCTCAATGTGGATAGCCTGCTTTTGCATTACACCTTTGCACAGGAGGCGAACGAACAGTTGATGCGCAAGCAGGAGGATGCGCGCCTCAAACTCAACACGCGCGCACGCACTCTTCAGCAGGAGATGACCGATTTCCAGCAGAAGGTGGAGAATCGTGCTTTCCTTTCGCAGGAACGGATGCAGAGCGAGTATCAGCGTTTGCAGAAGAAGCAGCAGGATTTGGAAGACCTGGAGGCAAAGTTGTCGCAGGATATTATGGTTGAGAATCAGGAACTCAATATCCGTCTCGCGGACTCTTTGCAGGCTTTCTTGCGTGATTTCAATGCCGATGGCCGCTTCCAGATTATCTTGAGCAACAATGCAAAGGACAATGTGCTTATGGCCACCGAAGGCTATGATGTCACATCGGAAGTTATTGCCGGAATGAACGAGCGTTATAAAAAGTAATATCTGTCCCTCCGTTATTTTCCTTGCATGATGCGTTCCTGCCGTTTTATCGTCCTTTCCCTGTGCTTAATGTGTATAGGGGGAAGTGTGCGCCTTGCCGCACAGAATGTTCCTGTGCCGTTGGCATATACCCGTATCTATGATTTCTTGGACGAATTGGCCACCGATGGTATCATTCAGTTGGACGAAGCGGTACGCCCGTACACGCGTCGTCAGGTAGCGGCCATGTTGGTTAGGGCGGGGGAGAAAGACTCGCTCCTGAACCATCGTCAGCGGGAGGACCTTCGTTTCTATTTGGACGAATATGCATTGGAGCGCGACACGATGTGCAGCCGTTATGTGCAGTACACCGACCATCGCACCTATAATTTGTCACTTGCTGACCCGCAGTTCTCGTACATGACAAAGAACAAGTTGTTCAAGATGCAGGTGCGGCCTCTTCTCGGTATGGATGTCTATGCTTCCAAGAAGGGGGCTATCTTCAAGCGTTGGTATGGAGCGGAACTGCAGATGGATATTGCGCACCATCTCTCTATCTGGGGTTCGTTGCGCGACCAGTCTTATAATGGCAAGTGGGCGTTGAGCAATAAATATTACCCGGGTAATACTGCGAAGATGCATGGGGCGCGATTGCAGTATGGTGCTTCGCAAGCGCAACCTGCACTGAACACCATCCCTGGTGTGCAATACAAGGAGGCGGAATACGGAGGCGATTTCTCGGACTCGAAAGGCGGTATTTCGTTATACACTTGGTGGGGCTCCGTTTCCCTTATGCGTGAGGAAATCCGTTGGGGCGATGCCTATCACAGTTCCAATATCTTGTCGGGCCGTAATCCGGCTGTTCCCCAATTGGCGTTACAGCTTACGCCTGTCTGGTGGTTGCAGTTCGACTATTTTCATGCTTGGCTTGTGTCCAACGTGTTGAATGAGGAAGATTATTATGTGGAGCAGACCGTGGATATTGAAACGCGTTCACAGATTATTACCACGCGCCAACCGCGTCAGCGCAGCAAGTATATGGCGGCGAATATGCTTACCTTCATGCCCTGCAAGTGGGTGCATTTCTCTCTCGGTAATTCTATTGTCTATGCGGAGCAGAATCCGCAGGCGGCATATTTCATTCCCATTGCGTTTTACAAGTCGCTTGACCACCTTCTGACCAAAGGCGCCAGTTCCGAGAACCAGAATTCGCAGGTCTATTTCACCCTTACTGCAAGGCCTGTTGACCATCTCAAGTTGTATGGTTCTTGCTTTATTGACGAAGTCAAGTGGGAACGCGCCAAACCTTCCTCCAAGGAGAAAAACCCTGTCTCTTATCTGGTCGGATTCGACTGGACCGGTTGGCCTGTCCGCGGGCTGGGATTGAAAGGTGAGTTCATGAGCTCGTATATTGCTTGTTACACGCATTCCATTGATGTCATCGAATACACCTCCAATGGTTATCCGATGGGGCACTATATGGGGGATAATGCACAGAGTATTTTTGTCGAACTCAGTTATCGTCCGCTCCGTGGTATGTGGCTTGGTTTGAGTTATACGCACGACACCAAGTACAATCCTTATCTCTACCTCCGTCGTGATATTTCCAATGCCATTTCGCAGAAGCCTTTTGACAAAGCGGTATTTACCAATCAACAGTTGTCGCTTGATTTTACATACGAAGTGCATCCGCACATGTATCTTACGGCGCAACTGCTTTACAACAAGGCCACCGGTCATGACAATCTTACTCAGACATGCACCAGTGAAATCACGGGCAAGGCGCAGGATTATCTCGACCGCTTCTGCCCTCGTTTCTATCAGGGCGAGAATCTCTCGGCACGTATCGGGTTCTCTTTCGGTTTCTGATATCCCTATTTGTTGGGATTTTGGGGTATCTTAAGAAATTCTTAATTGTTTTTTCAATAAATTATACTACCTTTGTCGCGTTTTTGAAACAGAATGCGGATAAAGGTAGTATTTATATGGTTCTTGTTCTGCACCTCACTGCCTGCTGTTGCGGAGGTGGCGGATACGGTGCTTTTGCCGGATGTGGAAGTGTCGGTGTCGCGTATTGCCGAACCTCTCACCCATCAGCAGATGCAAGTGAGTGTGGTTGATGCACATCTTATGGATGTCGCGCAAATCCAGGCACCCAAAGACCTTGCTTCATTGGTTCCGAACGTCCACATGCCGGACTATGGCGCTGCAATGACAAGCAGTATCTATATCCGCGGTCTCGGAAGTCGTATCAACGACCCTGTCTTAACGATGGTGATAGACGGTGTGCCGCTGCTGGATAAGAATATGTACGACCATACGATGCAGGATGTCAAGCGTATTGAGTTGTTGCGTGGGCCGCAGGGCAGTATGTACGGACGTAATTCGCCGGGGGGCGTTATGGAGATACGCACCTTCCAACCTCTGGACTTCACTTCCCAACTCATCCGCGGTATGGTGGGCTATGGCACGGCCAATGATGTGCAGGCGCAGGCGTCTGTCTATCGGCCGGAGACACGTTCTTTCGGTTGGGGACTGGCTGTGCGTTACCATCGTACGGAT
>JAGCEW010000040.1 GCA_017650465.1 Paludibacteraceae bacterium | reverse complement strand
TCTCAATGATGAAATCCGCATCACCCGGACGCAGAGCTTGAGCAAGTGTGCACGCTGTCTCGGCCAGCAGACGGCTGTTGTTCTCGTGAAGTACGCTGTTAATAGCCTCTCGGAGGTATTGTATCAGCACCAAATCGTTCAAGTGTTCGGTCAGCAGTTCTTCGCGCAAACGGGCAGCGCGGAGTTTTTCCACGATGTCTGCAATGCGATTCATCGTCTCGTAGGCTTGTCGAGTGTCACCACCTTTATAGAAAGACTGAAATTTCTCCTCGTCGCGTATATTGTTCAGTTGAGTGGCAGTAAACGGATTGAATGCTACTTCTTTCTTCTGCAGCGTGTTATCTATCGTGCGCTGGTAATTCTCCAGCCGGCTGATGATATCTTTCCCACGCGAAAAACACTTCTCGTTCCACTCGTTGGCTTTTTGCAGAAGCGCACGCAACTCATCGGTCTCTTTTTGCTTTTGCAGCATTTGGTGGATACCTTTCTTGAATTGCTCAAGACGCATCGAGTCGGTCACCACTTGTTCTTTTTTCTCTTGCAGCAATTCGGTGTATAGTTCTTTGGCGATGGCAATCAGACCGCTACGGATGTTCCAGTTCTTATCATCTGCCATCCGACCTTTCATATAGTCGGTAATGTGCTTACATAGAGTGGGGTCTTGTGCATCGTTGGTCAGTAGTTTCCCCACTGCATTTGTTATCACCGTATCGCTGTCTATCTCCACGCTGTATCCGACTGCACCATCCAACGTGAGTACCATACCGGCTAACAACTGCTGGAAGAATGTATCTATTGTCGTCACTGCCATCCGGTCGTAGTTCGACAGAATGTCTTTGTATAACTCTTCCGCTTTCTGTTGGCATTGGGAGAGCTCTGGCAGTGTACCGTAGCCTAATTCTGCGTATATATCGCCTACGCGGTGCAGAAAATCCCGCGTCTCACTCTTCTCCACTTCGCGAGCAATAGCGTGCAAATAAGTCAATATACGTTCTTTCATTTCGGCGGTCGCCTTGTTGGTAAAGGTTACTGCCAGTATTTGGCGGTACGACACACCGTGCATCAGAAGCGCGATATAGTGTGCAGCAAGCGTATACGTCTTGCCGCTACCGGCGGACGCTTTGCGTACATACAGATGGGTATAAGGTGTTGCGTTCATGATTAGAATAAATTCGCCACAAAATTACAATAAATTTTCCATATATGCAAATATTTTTCTGTCTTTTTTGCCTTTTTTATTTGCACATCTCAAAAAAAAGCACTACCTTTGCAGCGATTTTTAGAAACAATTAACCTCTAAAACGATTCATTATGCGTAACTCCTTCACTCTTTTCGTCGCGATCGCATCGTTCCTCCTCCTAACGCCGCAAATGGCAAATGCTCAGTTTGGCGCGCTTGGCGGAGCTATCAACCAGATTAACAAGAAAGTAGAAACGGTCAAAAATCAGCCCACTCCGAACAACCAAACAACGCAAACCAACCAATCATCCCAAACATCCCAAGCCTCGAAAATCTACTACGTCAGCGTCAACGGCAAAGCACGCGGAGCCGACGGATTGAGTGTCGAAACAGCGAAGAAAGATATTCAGGCTGTGCTGAATAGCATCAAAGAGAACAATGAATCCGGAGCGGTCATCCGCATCAGCGAAGGTAATTTCCTCGGTGCCGCAAATGCCGGTTACATCGAAATCAACAGTTGGGTGACGCTCGAAGGAGGATGGAACACCAACTTCACAGAGCGCAACCCGCTAAAATATATCACTCGCATCCAACCCACGCAAGACCAACTGGGCACAAATGGCGCCAAAGGACTGATTCATATCAGCGGACTGGACGACGTCATGGCCAAGAAGCCCAAAGGCACGATCATCATCGACGGCCTTATGCTCGACCAGGGCTTTGAAACATTTTATATGCCGAATGACCCGACCGATGAGCGCAACGGATGTCCCTCCGCTGCGTTCGAAACAGGACGAATGATTGACGCCATACCGCCACAAGTAGAGCATCCGGGTATCCGTTCGATGGGATGGATTGCAGGAAACGTTATTATCCGTAACTGCCTGATCGCCAACTGTACCTATTTCGGAATGCAGTTCAATACCCGTTGTGGCGAGATCGAAATCTATAACAATGTCATCATCTCTAACCGTTACGGAGGTGTCCGTATTGATGGCGGAGACAAGAACGGAGAGGCTTCGCATATCAATTTCCATCACAACACCGTCGCTTTCTCCTGGTGCCGCGAAAAGTATATGGAGGATATGGGATATGGCTATGAGTTCCGGACACTCGTCAACGCGGATGTCCATCACAACCTCTTCATTGGTAACAACTACGCTGCAGTAGCACGCACACACGTCTTGAGCGGACCGGACGCTGTTATCGAAGCCAAACGCACCACCAATCTCTACGATAACTATTACTATATCAATGCTACTGACCTGCAACTGCCGGCCGCAGGAGGAGGTAAGTGGACCAATATTCAATGTACCGACATCGAGGATATGGTCGATGAAAAAACGCTTCCAAAAGCAGAGAACAACCTTCGCTTGGCGGATGACGATGCCGCATTGGATGCCTTCGACCAGGACTATCTGGAAGCTGTAGCGAATATCAAAGTCATAGCTGCCAGCCAAAGTTTCAATCGCAATTCTTCATCCAACCAACTCCGCGCTGCGTTTGGACAGAATATGCAAGGTGACGAAATTCGACGCGTCTCCATGTACGGCAACCGCTATAACTTCGACAAAGCCCTCAAACTCTTTGGCGCAAAAGCCGGCTACGGCGCTCAAAAACCATAAAGCCTACCCGCCAACATACGGGGTACGCACACGCATGACAATACACGCTCACAAATAGAGCAAACACAAAAAACAAACATAACAAACCAACTCGGCTTCTCCCCAAAAGAAGCCGAGTTTCTTTATCTCCATCCTCTTGAATCATAGACAAATCTCAGGTTAAACACGATAGATACACGATAGATACACGATAGATATACGATAGATACACGATAGATATACGATAGATACACGATAGATATACGATAGATACACGATAGATACAGCATACATTGCCGAGTGTCAACCGAAAATCTCACCGTGAGAACAACTATCTTTCAACTATCAACTTTCAACTAGTAAAAGCGCAAAAATGCACTTTTTTTGCGCTTTTACTTGCACAATTAAAAAAAAAGCAGTACCTTTGCAGCGTGAAAAAATATTAACCCTTAAAAACAATAAAAATTATGCAAAAAATTCAATCTATGTTGTTCATTCTGGCTCTTGCCACAATGAGTGCTTTTGCCAATCCTACCAAAGTCGCAAGTGATTTCACACAGACTTATTGGGTTGAAGAAGATGATATTACCTACGGTTACGACCAATCTACAGAAGAAGCTAATATAGCCGAGAATTATGATGAAATTAGTGACTTGGTATATTATTATAGCCAGACCAATTTTGTGGTGCTCTCTACGGTTACTTTACCCATTCAATCTGCTTCGATGAGCGGAGGTCCGTCTTCCGGTATGACGACATTCAAAGTGGTAGAACTGGGCGAAAGATCCTTTGAGAATGCCACCTGTTCCACCATCACATTCGCTGCTCCCAGCTATGTTCGCGCTATTCGTACACGTGCCCTTATAAATATGTCGAACATGACAACCAAACTCACCTTGCCCGCTTCACTGGAGCATTTGGACATCTCCTCTATTGTGCTGCCTAAGATCCAAGAGATTGAGTTCCTCGGTACAGTACCTCCTACTTGTGACGTTAATCCGGGCAACAAGTCCGCTTACAACCCTTGGACCGAATCGGCTTCCAATGTGACACCATCTAACATCAAAGTCACCGTTCCCGTCGGCTCGGAAGAGGCGTATAAAGGAACGGCAGGTATCGGTGACTACTTCGACTGCTTCAAGACGGGGGGCAGTGGTACCGGTATTGCTGAGACCATCGCAACGCAAAGTCACGCACGCAAGGTCATTATGAACGGTCAGATGTATATCCTTCGTGACGGACATTTGTACAATGCTCTTGGCGCACAAGTCAACTAAACTATGCAAATATCCGTTATAGTACCCCTTTTCAACGAAGAGGAGTCGCTGCCCAAACTCTACGAGTGGATAGCCCGTGTAATGAACGAAAACGGGTTCTCCTATGAAGTCATCTTTGTCAACGACGGTTCCACAGATGGCTCTTGGAAAGTCATAGAGCGACTCCACGCAGATGCCGGCGACATAGTAAGAGGCATCTCCTTCCGTCGTAACTACGGCAAATCGGCTGCTCTCTATTGCGGATTTAAAGCCGCTAACGGAGAGGTCGTCATTACTATGGACGCCGATTTGCAAGATTCCCCCGACGAGATACCCGAACTCTATCGGATGATCACCGAAGAAAACTACGACCTCGTCTCCGGATGGAAACAGAAACGATACGACAACCGACTGACCAAAAACCTCCCGTCCAAACTCTTCAATGCCACTGCACGCTGCGTCACAGGACTCAACTTGCACGATATGAACTGCGGACTCAAAGCCTACAAACAAGAGGTGGTGAAAAACATTGAGGTCTTCTCGGAAATGCATCGATATATACCATATCTCGCCAAGAACGCAGGGTTCACCCGTATAGGAGAGAAAGTGGTGCAACATCGTAAACGCGAATACGGAGTCAGCAAGTTCGGACTCAACCGCTTCGTCAACGGATATCTCGACCTGATGACTATATGGTTCCTCAACCGCTTTGGCAAACAGCCGATGCACTTCTTCGGACTGGTCGGTAGCCTGATGTTCCTTCTCGGATTCGTGGCTGTTATTGTAGTAGCAAGCATGAAACTGCACGCCCTAATGCACGGCGTAAGGGCTATGTTATTAGGAACAAACCCATACTTCCATATAGCCATACTAATGATGGTCTTAGGCTGTATGTTGTTCCTCGCTGGTTTCTTGGCTGAACTGGTATTGCGCAACTCGCAAACCCGTAACGACTACCTGATTCGCGAAACACTCTAATCCCGTTTGCTATGCGACGCCTGTTGGTCCTCACTCTTTCGGTACTCTTTCTACTGCCTCTTACGGCAGCAGAGCCATCTGACCATCGCACACATCGTTCCAAACCCACGCAGAAATACAATATGCGTTACCGCCTTTCAGGTGCCGCCGGTTGGCTCAATCGAGACGACAAAATAGCTGGAACGAAAGACACCAAAGGATTCACGATGGATCGTCCTGTTGTGCTGGGTGGCACCTTTGCCGTGGAGTTCCTTCCCACAGGACGTCTGGAAAGTTTGCAGCAGTGGAATAATGCCTCAATTGGATTGGCATTCACAGCGTTGGATCTCGGTCAGCAGAAATACTTGGGACAGACCTTCGCACCTCACGCCTATTTGAATATACCATTAGTCCACAAACCGCACATCGTCTTTGGTCTCCGTCCGGGTTTAGGACTTGCATTCGTCACACGAACGTACGCCAATACCGTACCTTCCGAATACAGATGGAAAGGCTATCGAGTAGATATACCACAAGACTCCGAGACGGCCGCAAAAAAGTACCAACAGATCTCCAATGTCTCTATCGGAAGTGTAGTAAATGCGTTTATCACAGCCGGGCTTTATATGGATTTCCCCCTCCGTAAAGGTTGGGACATTACCTTTAGTGCCGCATGGCAACATCTCAGCAACGGAAGTGTGATGACACCTAATGCGGGTTACAATATGTTTAATGCCGAACTCGGCCTTGCTTACACGCCCTCTGAAAGTCCCAACGGACACCATTTCCACGCGCCTTATTCGCATGTGCCCAAAGAACTGTACGATGGTGTCACCAAGAAATGGGACATCGAAATAGGCGTCTCAGCGGGCTGTCGCAGTGTGTATTATCAGGACCAAAAATGGTTCGGTGCCGGTTCGCTTTCCCTTAGCGCACACTGGATACCGGTGAGTATCTTCCGCCTCGGTGCTGGAGTGGATGTGTTCTACGACGGTGCGTATCGCAGTGTGTGTGCAGAGTTTCAGACCGAAGATTCCGAAGCCCCCACAACTTATTACAGCAAGACGTATCTGCACGAGAGTAAAACAGCCAATTGTTTCCGTGTCGGTATAAGCCTTCAGCCGGAACTCATAGTGGGAAATCTCACCTTCGGCTATCACTTAGGTGTCTATCTGTACGACCCGATTAAGAACCTCGAACCCTTTGCCGAAGTAGAGAAGAACGGTGGACCGCTCAAGCGGGGAATATTCTATTCCTATGACCTCCAGAATGTCAGCAACGGACAGGACGGATGGTTCTACCAGAAGTTACAACTTAAGTACCACTGCTCCCAACATATCTATGTACAACTCGGCTTGAAACTGCACCTCATTAAAGCAGAGTTTATTGATGCGGGTATAGGCGTTCGGATTTAAGAAATACAGCAAGTCTTTAGGTGATGCAATACACAGAAGTTGTCTTTACAAGTTCTTTTGGCGAGGAGTGGCAAGAATTCCTTTTCACGCAATCGCTGGCAGACTTAGGCTTTGAGTCTTTTATCTCCGAGAATAACACGTTAAAAGCGTATATACAAACCTCTCTGCTTGCCGAATCCGCTTTGCAGCAGTTAGTCGCTACCACCAACGAAGTCTCGCTGTGTTCACTTGCTCCTTGTCCGGATGAGAATTGGAATCAAACCTGGGAAGAAGAGCACCCGGAATTTCAAGTACACGTGGCTGACCAAACCATTACCATTTGTCCGCATTGTGCTTTCGGGGCTGGCTATCACGCTACTACTGCTATGATGCTTACAGCCTTAGCCGCCCAAAAGGCGAACCTCTCTCGGTTCACTGTGTTGGACAACGGTTGTGGAACAGGAGTGTTGGCCATCGCTGCCACACGCTTGGGAGCAAAAGAAGTCATCGCTATTGATATAGATGAAAAGAGCGTACAAAACACTTTGGAAAATAGTGCGCTCAACGGGGTCGCTTTTCCCGTACACTTGGCGGATACACCTCCGGAGGGAAACTACAACTTGATACTCAGTAATATACATCGAAACATCCTTCTTCAGCAAATGCCACTTTACGCTCGTTACCTTTGTCGCGGTGGACAAGTGTGGCTGTCCGGATTTTTAAAGGACGACTGCCCGGCTTTGCTCGCAGCCGCAGAAAAAGAAGGATTGTATCTGATGGATAAATACGAAAAAGAAGAATGGAGAATGTTATGCCTATCCAAATGACGGATACTATCGCGGCTGTTTCCACCCCTTATGGGGTAGGTGGAATAGCCGTGGTGCGAATGAGTGGACCGCAAGCCATCACCATAGCCGAAAAGGTGCTGGGTAAATCGCTCACGCGTTCGTTGCAGTTTTGTAGCGTACCCGATTTGGATGATATGGTAGTCTCCGTCTTTCGCGGGCCCCATTCTTTTACGGGAGAAGACCAAGTGGAATTCTCGTGTCACGGCAGTCTGTATATTCAGCAAGAGTTACTCCAACGACTCATCGAGCACGGTGCACGTACAGCCACAGCGGGCGAATTCACCAAGCGTGCTTTTCTTAACGGCAAAATGGATTTAGCACAAGCCGAAGCCGTTGCAGACATTATCGCTTCGCGTTCGGAGGCGGAAAAGAATATGGCGCTTAGCCATCTCCGCGGTGGCATTTCCACCGAGATAGCTCATCTTCGCCGGCAATTATTGGATTTTACCTCTTTACTGGAATTAGAATTGGATTTCTCCGACCACGAAGACATCGAGTTTGCAGATCGTACGCAACTCAAGGCGCTTTTGAATCAAGTGGAGCAGCGGCTTACATCCTTGGTCGATTCTTTTAAGACGGGTAACGCGTTGCGACAGGGAGTACCCGTAGCTATCGTCGGTGCCGCTAATGTGGGAAAGTCCACCTTGCTCAATGCTTTGTTGGGAGACAATCGTGCCATAGTGAGCGATATACCTGGAACCACACGCGATACGATTGAAGATACGCTGATGATAGAAGGTGTCCTCTTCCGTCTCATTGATACGGCGGGTATTCGCACCACACAAGATAAGATCGAACAATTGGGTATCGAACGCAGTCGTCGGGCTGTCAGTGACGCGGAGATCGTCTTGCATTTGATTGATGCCACCGACATAGTGCCCTCTCTCCCGATAGACCTTTCCGGAAAACGTGTACTGCGCTTATACAATAAAGTAGACCTTTTGCCGTCCGACGCATTGCGCAATACCGATGGTATCTATATATCCGCCCGACAAGGCGATCTTTTTGAGTTAAAAGCCCACCTTGCATCTTTTGCTAAGGAATTGCTTTCACACTCCAGAGATGGTGTATGCATTTCATCGGCTCGTCACTATGAAGCCCTTTCTCGTGCCCTCTCTGCCACAAAACGTGTGCAACAGGGCTTGGAAGAAGGATTAGGAGGCGAATTGTTAAGTATGGATTTGCACGATGCCCTTTCCGCATTAGGGGAAATATCGGGTGAGATCACTTCCGATGAAGTGCTGGGTAATATATTTAGCAAGTTCTGTATAGGAAAGTAAGGAATAGTAAAATGACGGTCATGACATACCAGGAAACGCTTTGTTATCTTTATGCTTCTCAACCGGCCTTTCATCTGGTTGGAGCAGCAGCATATAAGCCCGGCTTCCAAAATACGATTGCTTTGTTGCAGCACTTGCGTCTTATGGATGATAAACAGCATTGGCTGGGTTCCTTTCCCGCTATTCACGTGGCGGGAACCAACGGAAAAGGTTCGTGTTCCCATTTGATAGCTGCTTGTCTGCAAGCAAACGGACTGAAAGTCGGACTTTACACATCTCCGCATTTGGTTGATTTTAGGGAGCGAATACGTATCTCCGGACAGATGATTCCCGAAGAAGAAGTGGTGCGTTATGTGGCAGAGAATAAGGATTTCCTCGATACATTAAAACCCTCTTTCTTCGAATCATCGATGGCACTCGCCTTTCGTTATTTCGAAGACAAGAAAGTAGATGTCGCTGTTATCGAAGTAGGACTCGGAGGCCGCCTCGACTCTACGAATATTCTTCCGCCGGCCAATGCGAATCATCAAGCGGGAGTGGTATTGTCGCTCATTACCAATATAGGTTTGGATCACACGGAGTTTCTTGGAAATACTTTGTCCCAAATCGCTGCAGAAAAGGCGGGAATAATGAAGCCTGGCGTTCCGTGTGTGATAGGGGAGACGCACCCTGAAACAATGCCCGTATTCCTCGAACGCGCGCAAACGATGGGAATCCTTGGTGAGGGTCTGGAGACCTCTGACTGCCGCATTTGGTTTGCAGATCAGTGTGGCTATCTCGCCCGTTGCCGTCAGCGCGATATACCTCAATGTCAGTTGCACGGAATCTATCAGGAACGAAATATGCAGACGGCCTATGTGGCACTCTCTGCGTTACATTCTCTTGGTATTTTTTCTCTTTCGGCGAAGGCGTTGGCAAAAGGGTTTGCAGAGGTTTGTACCCTTACCGGTCTGCGTGGACGTTGGGAAGTCTTGTCTTCTACTCCTCTCACTATTTGCGACACGGGGCATAATAGTCATGGCTTGCAGTACGTGTCCAAACAATTGCAGCAGTTGTTGGAAGAAGACCCTTCTCGTCGCTTGTATATAGTGTTCGATATGGTGGACGATAAAGATGTGGATGTCGTGATGCAACACCTTCCGCATCAGGCGTTTTATTTCTTCGCTACGGCTTCTACCCATCGGGCCGTACCTGCGACACAGATGAGAAACTTATGGCTAAAGCACGGAGGTAATAGCGCGAATACCGCAGTCTTTGACTCCGTTCCTCAAGCCGTTCGGGCTGCACAAGAAAAAGCCACCGACAAGGATATTATCTTCATCGGTGGCAGTAATTATGTCGTGGGAGAAGCCCTCCGTGAATGTTTCGGCTAACTAATGCTGAAACTCAGAATATTGTCCTGTTGCTTACTATCCAACCACTCATAAAACTCTTTTCCTACCTTCACCGTGTAACTTTTTGATGTGAATATTATGCGGCTTTGGTGGATAGGGTCGTGCATCTGTATTTTCAGCAGGGCGTTACCTTTGTGTTTCTGGCACTGTTCCACCAGTTCCATATTCAGTTCGTGTGTCAGATGCTCAATAGGAATAGTCAACGTGATAGCATTTAGGTGTTTCTCTTGTACTTCATTCAGATTCTCCACTTGCTGAATACGGAATTCATATTCACTCTCTTCCAATGCTTTGGGTTTGAACCACTTACTGCCAGCTCCGCGTTGTTGTACCACGCCGGTCAGGCGAAGGTAGGCGTTCTCTTGCAGCAGATGACCGAACCGCTGGAAGGTGTCTCCAAATAGCACAAATGTGAAACTTCCTGTGTAGTCTTCTATCGTATATCGGCCGTAAGGGTTGTTGTTCTTCGATGTAGCAAGTTCGGAGGCGGTAATGATACCACTCAGTTGCATCGGTTGGTTCTCGTGGGAACGTATCCAGTCGTTGGGTTTGATCTCTTCCACATCCGATTCTATATCACCTTCTGCATTATTAGGCTGTTCCCTTCTGCTGGTAGGGGCACGCCAACCGTCAAATCGGTGCAGCTCTTCAGCAGTGGTGTTGCTCATACATTTCACTTCAAAGGCGTATTCATCCAACGGGTGTGCACTCAGGAAGATACCGATCATATTCTTCTCAATATTCAACCGCTCGATAGGGGACATCTTAGGCACCATCGGGAGATCAGGCTTTTTGATGTCAATACCACCCATATCGCCGAACAGTGAGTTTTGTTGTTGCCAGCGGTCTTGTTGGAAGGTGTTGCCGTAACGTATCAGCACATCCGACATCAGGTCGCCATTTTCGTTCATACCGAGTATTTGTTCCCTATATACGCCTTCAAAGCAGTCGAACGCACCCGATTGTGCCAGACTTTCTAAGGTCTTTTTGTTACAAGCTTGCAGGTTGACGCGCTCAATAAAGTCGTATATACTTTTGTATTTTCCATTCTTCTCGCGCTCTTCTATAATAGCCTCTACAGCCCCTTCACCCACACCTTTGATTCCGCCTAAACCGAAGCGAATATTACCGGCACTATTTACGGTGAAGTTCAGTTCCGACTCGTTCACGTCCGGTTCCAGTACGCTTATCTTCAGCGATTTGCACTCGTCCATAAACTTTGTCACCTCTTTGATGTCGTCTTTCGATATCGTCAAGTTCGCGGCCATAAACTCGGCGGGGTAGTGTGCTTTCAGATAGGCGGTTTGGTAGGCCACCCAAGAGTAACAGGCTGCATGCGATTTATTGAACGCATAGCTGGCAAAAGCTTCCCAGTCCTTCCATATTTTGTCCAATATCTTTTCGTCATAGCCATTTGCTTTTCCGCCGGCCATAAACTTGCCGTTTAGCTTTTGCAGCGTGCTCATCTGCTTCTTACCCAT
>JAGCEW010000039.1 GCA_017650465.1 Paludibacteraceae bacterium | reverse complement strand
TTGCTGCGCATAAAGTCTCTTCACTCTCCGCACACCTTAAATATATATAAGTAGGTGATACCCGCAAGGTATCGCCTTTCGCCGTGTGCAATAACGAACAATGAAAATGAAGGGAATGGGGTCCCCAACGTAAAAGGCCGAACGCGAGGTTTGCCTCGAACAAGCCTGCGACTCTCAATGTATGCTCAATGTATGCTCAATGTATGCTGAATGTATGCTCAATGTATGCTCATCGGATGCTCATCGGGAGATGATCCTGGTTTATCCTATCCCTTCTTAGTAAGACCTGGGTCATCATAGAACACTAGAGCACTACAATATCTAAAAACAACAACCAAAACAAATTAACCCTAATAGTAACCAAAAAAATCAAAACAATCATGAAAAAAATCTTTACGTTATTAACCGCTATCCTCCTATGCTCCGGCATGGTGGTACAAGCGCAACTGCTTGACGCAGTGAACGACAACCCTCAGGGAGTGCTTGCTCTTTTGGGCGATGACTCCGGCAGTGACAAATATCCCGTTGTAGCATCCGGCAGACGTGCCCCCGAAGCTGCACAACTGGAAACAATAGAGACGACGTATGATGCTGTTGGTGGATTTATGAATACGGATTTTAGAACAACACAGGGCTACAATTTATATCAATTGCATATATATTTGGATGCTATTGACAATCAGATGTTATGTTTTTGCATAACGGTGAACTGCTCTTCAAGTACCTCGTATGAAAGTACTTCCTTTAGGACAAATATGACATCCATATATGAATATACTTCAATGGGGGCCTCTATTGGAGGAAGTAAAGTTACAGGTAACGATAATAATGTCGCTTGTTCTGGTTCTGTATCGAGAATTTGGGGAGATTGTTATTTAATTGATATCTATGCTACCGGAAATGGTGCTTTGAATAAAGTGTACCATATAAAGGCATGGGCTTTCATGGGGACAAATTATTACCAAAATGACGATAACGTTAGATACGCTCAAGTAGCATCTTCTGCCTCTTCCTCAAGGAGCGGGTCTAATACATTACTTCAATTAACAGCGAACACATATTACAAAACGAAATTATACTTTAACTCTACTGGTGGTGCCACAAATGTATCAACTGGAAGATATAGCATTGATGGTTCGAGTACTTCGTCTGGAACGGTAAGAGCGTCTAATTATGCGGATAACCAATCTCCATCAAGGATAACATATGACAGGAGTGGTTATGTGAAACATTACTGGTATCCTATGTGCGGTAAAGTTGATGTGATAAATCCAAATTCTGCTTCAACACCAATGTATGTGGATCTCGTATTCTCGTCTTCTCGTCAAATTAATTCTCAAATGATGTGGAATGGTCTTCGTTATGGTTCCGTTCCCGCTTTGTATTCTCTGACTGTTTCTACCGCAGGAACAGGTGCCAACGGTAGCGCAAGCATCTCCTGTGCAGAGAACCACGGTTATCCTTCCGGAGGTTTCCTTGCTGGTTCGTCAGGAAGTTACTACTATGATGGCACAAATATTTCCTTGCAGGCTCCATCCGCAAATACAGGTTATCACTTTGTGAATTGGACAAAAAACAGTTCGCAAGTTGCCACTACATCCCGTTATCCATCATCCGGTACAATTTCAGTGTCTTCCACCAACAGTGGTGCGTACGTAGCCAACTTTGCCGCGAACACTTATACGGTGGTCTTCAATGCAAACGGCGGTACTGGTTCAATAAGCAACCAAGCCTTTACCTATGACGTGGCACAAAAACTTACAGCAAATACTACGATTACCCGCACAGGATATACATTCGCAGGTTGGGCAACATCTCAAGCAAATGCCAATGCAGGAACAGTGGCACATACAGACAACAAATCTGTAAGCAACCTGACTACCGCCCAAAATGGTACAGTGAACCTCTATGCCGTTTGGACGCCTAAGAACTACACGGTCAATTTGGACAACCAGTCGGCAACCACTGCTGGACAGGCAAGTGTGACTGCTACATACAATGCCGCGATGCCGTCTATAGCAACCAACCTGCCCGCCAAGACAGGACACATCTTCGAAGGTTATTATACCACAGGTGGCACGAAGTACTACAACGCTGACGGTACATCCGCCCACGCATGGGACATAGACACCAACCCCACCACGCTCGTTGCACATTGGACGGCTCTTTATACCATCACCATCGCCGACTACACAGGCGGTACAGTGACTGTTTCACCCGAAGGTGGAACGCCTTTCACTTCCGGCAGTCAGGATATTGCGGCCGGCACTATTATCACCATCACTGCCTCCAACGCAGAACATTACACCCTCACTTCACTGACCTACTCGGATGAAGGTGCCATCTCTTCAGGGGATGAACGTGAGATAGACGGCCCGCACACCATTACCGCAGTCTTCACAGGCGATTCCTATGACATCACCTATCTGGACGAAGGTGGTGGGGCTTACAGCGGCACTAATGGTGATGCTCTGCCCGACACACATATCTATGGCACCCAGACAGACCTTGTTGATGGTGAGAAATCAGGTGCCACCTTTGAAGGCTGGTATGACAATCAGGCTTGCGACGGCGATGCTATTACCTCCATCGGTGCATACCAAAAGAGCGCAGCCTTCACCCTCTATGCCAAGTGGACAATCAACAACCATACTGTTACCATCAACACACCTGAAAACGGTACACTCACGGTCAAGAATGGTGACGTAACGGTAAGTAATAACGCCGAGGTGGCACACAACACCACGCTTACCCTCACCGCCACACCCGATGCCGGTTACAAGTTCGGCGAATGGACTGGCAATGCAGCTGCTTCGGTGACTGTTGATGATGATGTTACACTCGGCGTATCCTTCACGCAGAAGAGCTACACCGTAGCCGTGTCTGTGGCAGGTACGGATGCCAATGCAACCGTTACCCGTGGCGACGGCGGTACCAGCAGTACCGTAAAACGTTACGGCAACACCATCCTTCTTACACCTAATGCAAGTACAGGCTACCACTTCACCGGCTGGACAGGTACAGATGCCAATGCTGCCGAACTGGTGGACAACAACAATGACACCTGGACGCTCACCATCGCTGATAAGAGCGAGAACTATCAGTACGAGCTGACCGCCAACTTCGCCATCAATACCTATACGGTTACTTGGAAAAACGGCGAAACCGTACTGGAAACAGATGAAAACGTGTCTTATGGCGCAACACCTACCTATGACGGCGATGAACCGACGAAAGCTGCCGATGCACAGTACACCTACGCTTTCACGGGTTGGACACCGGAGGTGGTTGCTGTTACTGACGATGCAGTTTACTCTGCAACATTCAGCAGCACGCCGAAATCCTACACCCTTACCTGGATCACCGACGGCGATGAACTGACCGGCGATTATACCACCGGCACAGTGGCTTATGGCACTACCATCGAAGCTCCTGCTACTCCTACCAAGACAGGTTACGACTTCGCCGGCTGGTCACCCGCTGTGGCAGAAACAATGCCCGCCGCCAATACAACCTACACCGCCACTTGGACATTCGACGCCTTCGACCTGTTGGATGACAAGACGGACGATGACGATTATTACAACGTACTTGCCTCCAAAGTCGGTCAGACCCTGAACGTGCGTTACAACCGCACCTTCCCCGCCGGAGAATGGGCTGTCTTCTCACTGCCGTTCGGGTATACTTACCGCAACGAAGAGAACCAGACCTTCCGCGGACAGGTATATACCTTGGTAAGTGCGAAATATACGTCCGATGGTTTCCTGACATTGAACTGTATGCCGGCAACAGGTGGTATCGTGGCAAACAAACCGCATATTCTTATTCCGACCGAAACCATTACCAATCCTGTCTTCATGAATGTGACGATGCAGGGTATTGCCACGCGCTATTACACGGTTCAGAATATGGAAAGTATCGGCTCTGGCGTAGAGTTCCGCAACACCGTCAATCGTGAGACATTGGAAAAGGATAAACGTGTCATCTACATCAAGAACAACACATTGTACTATCCGCACCCGACTATAGATACGTGGTTGCGTCCCTTCCGCGGCTACTTCTACCTGAATATCGGAGAAGGAGAAATAGCATATTCTCCCGCCCGCATCCGCTTGGTAACGGAAGAAGGTGAAAATATCGAGACCCTTCCCGAAGCAGAAGAAGAGACTTCTGTAGAAACGAAGAAGTACATCGAGAACGGTATTCTTGTCATCGAGCGTGCCGGCATCAAGTATGACGCACAAGGTCACAAACTGAACTAATAACAAAGGGAAACCCGTCAAGGAACCGCCTTTTCGGGTTCCCCATTAAGAAAGAATAGAAAGAAAAAACTATATTAAACCAATGGAAAAGAAAATGTATAATATTCCTTCAACGGCAGTAACGGAAGTGGAAGCCCTGAATGTTATTATGGGCGTGACCCAGTCCTTAGAAGAGCAACAGCCCCAAACGGGCGGAGGTGGTGAAGGTGCCCCACAGCGTTTCCCACAATTCTAATAACTACCGATGGACTTGCAATTGACTATTCTGCTGTGTGAGCCGGATAGAACGCGCGGCAGCCTAATGTCCGACTATTTGCGGGTCAGCGGTTATGAAGTAGAGACAGCGGCTTCGATGAACGAAGCCCTGTCTTGCTTTGACCGTTGCCGCATCGACCTCTGCCTCTCCGCCATCCGTCTGACCGACACCTCCGGCATAGATTTTGTCCACGAGTTGCGCCAGCGTCAAGTCACCGTTCCTATTATCCTCTACGCGGACGATGCCTCCAAAGCGGAAGTCTTAGCGGCTTACGCAGCCGGTGCAGACGACTGTGAGTGGCAGATGCTTGGGATGGATGTCTTAGTGTGCAAGATCAAGGCCTTGTTCCGTCTCTATCGCAACGAGGACGAGCAAGCCGGCGGTACCTACGATCTGGGCAATGGCCTTATCTTCAACGCGGCAATGCAACGTATAGGAGAGGTGTCTCTCACCACCCGCGAATCGGATATCCTGGAACTCTTCTGTGAGAATCGCAACAAACTCATCACACGCGATACCTTCTGCAAAGCCATCTGGAAATCCGAAGAACATTTCTCCAACCGTCTCCTCTCGGTCTATATCAACCGCTTGCGCAATTACCTCAAGCCCTCTCCCTCCGTTGCCATTCTGTCCACGCACGGACGCGGCTACCGCCTCGTCGACTGCCGAAAAGAAGACTGAGCCCCTTCGGACAGCACAATACGATTACGCAAACGATAGCAGACGACAAACCACCTGCTATCGTCTCGTATCTCTCTCGTAAGTCTCTCGTGAATGACAAGTGACGGTATCTCGACGGTATCTAACCTCAGCGCAAGGTCAGCATAGCCTCTACTGGAAAGTGGTGCGAGAGACGCGCGAGATATGCTTGAGATATGCTACGGAAAAAATGCAAGAAATAAAAAAATATGCAAAAATATTTGGTCATATCAAAAAAAAGCAGTACCTTTGCAGCCCGAAATAAAAAAAGACCATAAGTAAAACCCTATAAAAGGTCAGGCGGAAGACTTAAACATCCGCGAATCTCAAAGCGAGAGGAGGTGTCATGCAATGATCGTAGTACCCGTGAAAGAAGGCGAGAACATCGAACGCGCCATTAAGAAATTCAAACGC
>JAGCEW010000038.1 GCA_017650465.1 Paludibacteraceae bacterium | reverse complement strand
TGCAAAGGTACAAAAATAATGCCAATAGTGCAAATAAATTTGTGTATTTCGCAAAAATATAGTAATTTTGCAGGCTGAAAACGTAAAAATAGTTTAGAATGACAATACAAGAACGGATTGCTGCTTTGGGACAGCATGTGAATGAAATGAAGGCTGCGAATGCAGCAGAGTTGGAGCAATTGCGAATTAAATACCTCGCCAAGAAAGGTGAGATTAGCCAGTTGTATGAGGAGTTTCGTGCTATCCCAAAGGAAGAAAAAGCGGCCATAGGTGCTCCGCTGAATAGGTTGAAGCAACTCTATGAGAGCCGCTTACAGGAACTCAAGGAGCAGATAGGCTCGGTTGCAGCATCCGCAGAGGTGAAGGAGGACTTGACTCGTACACCCGATCCGATAGTGCTCGGTGGGCGTCATCCCTTGAGTCTGGTACGCGAAGAGATAGTGGATATCTTCTCCCGTATTGGTTTTACGGTGGCGGACGGTCCCGAGGTAGAGGACGACCGTCACGTATTCTCGCTGCTGAACTTCGCTCCCGAACACCCCGCACGCGATATGCAAGATACGTTCTTTATCGAAAAGACGGAGGGCGAACAGCGTGAAACGGATGTGCTGCTTCGCACGCATACAAGTAGCGTTCAAACGCGTGTTATGCTTAATCAGAAACCGCCTATTCGCGTCCTGTGCCCCGGTCGTGTTTATCGCAACGAGGCTATCTCTGCCCGTGCACACTGCTTCTTCCACCAGGTAGAGGGACTCTATATCGATAAGAATGTCAGTTTTGCCGACTTGCGCGAGGTCCTCTTGTATTTCGCTAAAGAGATGTTTGGTGAGGACACCAAGATTCGCCTTCGTCCCAGCTATTTCCCCTTCACCGAGCCCTCTGCCGAGATGGATATCAGTTGTGATATATGCGGCGGTAAGGGCTGTGCGTTCTGCAAGGGAACAGGTTGGGTAGAGATCTTAGGTTGCGGTATGGTTGACCCGAATGTGCTCGAAGCATGCGGCATTGACTCGAAGGTATATACTGGTTATGCATTTGGCATGGGCGTAGAGCGTATTGCCAACCTGAAATATCGTGTGAAAGATCTACGTCTGTTCTCCGAAAACGATGTTCGTTTCCTCGAACAGTTTGAGAGCTGCTAATAGCTCTGTTTTCGTAAGAAATCGCCTCTTCGCAGGCGCGTTTTTGAACATTTTTGTGGAATAATTGGCTTTTTTGCGTGCAAAAACGCAGAAAAATTTGTGTATGTCACGGAAAAGGTGTACCTTTGTCGCCAATCTGTGTGCGTACCCGTCTGCGCGTATGTGTACATAGTATATGAAATAGTATAGTATTGTGATATTAATAATAGGAAATTAATAATTAAAAAAATGTATATGAAAGAACAAAGATGGATTGTCGTGGCATTGATGTTTTTGCTTTTGCCCGGCATGATGTGTGCCCAGTATCGTCATCGTGCTCAGTCTCGCAGCAGGAGCGATAACTATCATTTCCTGTCCGTAGCGTTGGCGGGTGGTTATAGTTCGCTGGATGAGAATGTCCCCGGTGCTGTAACAACCGGTAAGTTTTCCGGTCAGGGTAGTATCGGATATGAGTTCCGTCGTGCCGGATTATGGATTAATGTGAGTGGACAATTGGCGATGGTAAATGCCGAAACGGAATTTGAACCGTTTGCAGCTAAAAAGCGCGGTGCGGACGACACGGGGGATCCCGGTGTGTTCACCTATTCCATCAAGCAGACGGATACCCATCGTTGGGTGACTGCCGGTGTGCCTATCATGATTGGTTACTATGTGACGGGATTCTACTTCGGCTTTGGTGCAAAGGTGGCATTCAATCTGTCTTCCCATTCGGATACCAAGGGCAGCTATGACCTGTCCATGAAGTATGACAACAAGGTGGGCGACTTCATCAACATTCCCGGACATGGTTACACCGCTACCTATTTCGACCAGTCGCATTCTGTGCGCATGGAACCTCACGGTGCTATCATTGGCGAAATTGGTTATGACCTGCTCTCCGGCATCAGTACCAATAGCGAAACGTGCCATATATTGAAAATCGGTTTCTACTTCGAGTATGGTCTGAATAGCGTGTTCAATCCTGTTGAACCTTCTACACGTCTGGTTATCAACCAGCAAAATGCTACGCAGGCAAAGGTAAATCCGTATTTCACATCCTCGCTGAAGAGTGACGAGCGCGTTGCTCCTTATTTCTTGGGTGTTAAGCTGACCTATCTCTTTGGTGGTAGCGCCAGCGGTAGAACCGGGACATGGCATAGAGGATGTCAATGCTATCAGAATTAATAAACCTAAATGACACAAACGAATATGAAGACAATCAATACTATATGGATGAAACCGCTCCTCATGGTATGTGGAGCATTTGTGTTGGCTCTCAACATGCAGGCCCAAACACCTGCTTGTAGTGTAGAGCATCGTCAATTATGGATATGTGCCGGAGATGATTTCATGTTCCACGGCAAGAAAGTGCCTGTCCCGGGTACCTACAGTGACACATTGAAGGATGTGTCGGGTTGCGACAGCGTCATTCTCTACGATGTGAACGTAACCGCCACGTTCCATTGGGTGGACTATGCCAATATCAGCGACCAGAGCAAATTCCCGTGGCACGGCGAGGAATATACTCAATCCGGTATATACGAGAAAGTGTATAAGTCTATCCATGACTGCGATAGTACGTATGAGTTGCACTTGACGGTATGGCCGACGTATCATTTCTACGATACACTGGCTGTGTGCGAAAACGCGTT
>JAGCEW010000037.1 GCA_017650465.1 Paludibacteraceae bacterium | reverse complement strand
GGAGAAACAAGGATGATATCATCCACATAAGGCCGGTGCAGGTCGATGACAGACGGATCGTAGTTGGCAGCAGAATAATCGCCCACCTTGAACTTGGGCCATGGATTGGCCTTCATAAAGCCCGCTTTGACGGATTTGTCTATTTCCGCAAAGAGTTCGGCGATAGAGCCGATGCAGATTTCTTCTTTTCCGTCTTCGGTACGCCAGATAGGAAGGGGTGTTCCCCAATAACGGGAACGGCTCAGGTTCCAGTCGTTGAGGTTCTCAAGCCACTTGCCAAAGCGTCCTGTTCCCGTGGATTCGGGTTGCCAGTTGATGGTGTTGTTGAGACGAATCATCTCCTCACGCGCTTTGGTGGAACGGATGAACCAGGAGTCCAATGGGTAGTAAAGTACGGGTTTGTCGGTACGCCAGCAATGCGGATAGGTATGCACGTGCTTTTCTGTGCGGAACATGCGGCCATCCTGCTTCATTTCCAAGCAGAGGTGGAGGTCAAGCGTCTCCGCTTTGGCAGCGGCTGCTTCGTCGTATTTTCCATCTACGGTGAACTGCGGGTCGTAGGCATTTTTTACCCAACGTCCTGCGTAACGCTCATAGAGCGAGGCGTTGACATTCTGTTTGTACCAAGCCTCATCCAGTTCTTCGGGCAGCCAGTATTTGCCTGTAAAGTCCACCATCGGACGCGGACCTTGTTCCTTGGTCTGCATATACAATCCGGGAACACCGGCAGCATCCGCCACTTTCTTGTCGTCCGCACCAAAGGTCGGTGCGATATGGACGATACCTGTACCGTCTTCGGTGGTGACATAATCACCGGGGATGATACGGAAAGCACCTTCGCCGGGGTTCACCCACGGGAAGAGCTGGTCGTAATGCAGTCCGACAAGTTCCTGCCCCTTGCCGCGCCAAATGATAGTAGGCTCCAGCAAGTTGCCATCGGCATCCGTGGCGCAGAGTTCTTTCTTATAGGCATCCAGACGCGCCTCAGCAAGAATGATGCTGTATCCGTCCTGCTGCACCTCCACATAATCAATCTTCGGTCCTACACAAAGGGCGGTGTTGGAAGGGAGCGTCCAAGGTGTGGTGGTCCAGGCGATGACATAACGGGTAGTGCCGGTGATATGGAAACGCACCGTGCAGGTGAGGTCTTTCACATCGCGATAGCAACCGGGCTGGTTGAGTTCGTGACTGCTAAGCCCTGTTCCCGCAGCAGGCGAATAGGGCTGAATGGTGTATCCTTTGTAGAGATAGCCCTTCTTGTACAATTCGCTCAACAGATACCAGAGGCTCTCAATATACTTGTTGTTGTAGGTGATATACGGATTATCCAAATCGACCCAATAGCCCATTTTCTTGGTAAGGTCGGTCCATTCGGCCGTATATTTCATCACTTCCTTTCGGCAAGCGGCGTTATACTCGTCCACGGAAATTTTCTTGCCTATATCTTCTTTGGTGATGCCGAGCATTTTCTCCACGCCGAGTTCGACGGGCAGTCCGTGTGTGTCCCATCCGGCTTTGCGTCGCACTTCAAACCCTTGCATCGTCTTGTAGCGGCAGAAGGTATCTTTGATGGTGCGTGCCAGTACGTGGTGAATACCGGGTTTTCCGTTGGCGGAAGGAGGTCCCTCGAAGAAGAGGAACGGCGTGTGTCCTTCGCGGGTTTTCACCGATTGCGTGAACAAGTCTTCCGACTCCCACTGTGCGAGAATCTCGTCAGCAACCTGACTGAGGTTGAGTTGTTTATATTCCTTGAACTGTTTCATTAGTTTCTTATTGCTGTCAAATTGTGCATTTCGTTGTTAAAGTCATTCGCACTCAGGAGTTTCTCAATGGTCATGTGCATCCGATAGTTCCAGAAGTGTTTAGGGTTGCTGGGCACGTTGATACGATCTGCGTGCGCATCTGCCAGCCGGATTCGTCCGTCCATGGCGAACCAGTCCTGCAAGGGCAGGATGACCCACATTGCCGGCGAATAGAGGTGCTGGACGAGGATGGATTTCGCTACATCGGGTGTCAGCTCGTGAGGTGCTTCCCCCCAGTAGCCGAGTTGGTCGTTGTAGTAGCGTTGTGTGACTTCACGGCTTTCTTCCCACCAAGCGCGCAAGGGATTGGTGTCGTGCGTTCCTGTGGTGCAAACGCTCAAGTAGGGAGCATCGGCAGGATGGGCAAATTGGATGTTCGGGTTCTTCGGCATACGCTGGATCTCCAACGACAAAATCTGCAGACGGTGCATCACATCGGGTACGCAAGCCGGAACCATTCCGAGGTCTTCGCCGCAGCAGAGCATTCCCGTTGAATGGATGAGCGTAGGCAACTTCCTCATTGCCGACTGCCACCAGAAGTCATTGTGACGGCGGAAGAAATAGTCGTTGTAGATGTCGGCGAGGATTCGTCTCTGGTCGTCGTATAGTTCGCGATAGCTGAAACTCTGGAACATAGAAACGCGGGGATGGAGCATTTCGGGACGAGTCTGGTCGCGCACAAAGAGCACCTCCGCTTGCAACAGATACAATCCGTCGCGCAATGCATTCCGGCGGTTCTCGTCAATGCCGAGTTGTTCACCTTGATTGTCAAAATAGGCTTCAATCTTGCGCTGTGTGTCAAATTCAGGACGGAAGAAATAGACATATCCGTCATTGGTCTGGAGGAATACATTCTTGGCAATATCTATATTCTCACCAAACACATCCCATAGGAAATTGGAGCGGATGTATGGTTTGGTCATTCGGTCTTCATCCAGTTTGACGCCCATATCCCACAAGTCTTGGAGCGAATAGGGCAAAGCGGGTTGGAAGTGTCCACAGAGCCCCCAAACATCCGTCTTGCGCATCTGCCAAATGCGGAAGAACCCTAAGATATGGTCGATGCGATATGCGTCAAAATAGTCTTGCATCTTCTGGAAGCGACGTCTCCACCATGCGTAATTGTCTTCCGCCATCTTGTCCCAGTTGTAGGTAGGGAATCCCCAGTTCTGGCCGGAGATGGAGAAGTCGTCGGGTGGCGCACCGGCTGAGGCGTTGAGGTTGAAGAGTTCGGGCTGCTCGTGCGCATCTACGGAGAGAGGAGAGATGCCGATAGGTATATCGCCCTTCAAAGCCACGCCAAGGTTGTGAACGTAAGCCACGGCTTCGCGCAATTGGCGGTCGGCGTGGAATTGCAGGAAGCAGTAGAATGCCTCCGGATGTTTGTCGCGTTTGGAGAGGAACTTGGCGTACGGAGTCAGCCAGTCCTGGTTTTTGACAAAGAAGGTTTTGTATGCCTCTGATGCCAGTTGTTCCTTGCCTTCGCGCTTATAGAGCGAGAGGAAGAATTTCATCTTGAGGTCATAGACGTGCTGATAATCGGCTATCGAACCCGCATTCAGTTCCTGTTGCTCCGCCTCATAGCGTTTCTTCTCTGCGGCTGTCGGTTTGCCCATAGCAGGGATATTCAGATAGATCGGGTGCAAGGCAAAGACGCTGACTGCATTGTAGGGATAGGAGTCCAAATTGGTGTGCGTGAGGGTGGTGTCGTTAATCGGCAGCATCTGAATCATCTTCAGACCGGTCAGTTTGGCCCACTCGCCAAGAGGTTTCAAGTCTTGGTATTCGCCGATACCGAAATCGTTTTCTGTGCGCAACGAGAACAAGGGTACCGCTACTCCGGCTCCACGGAAACGCGGCTGTGTGCGACGGAATGAACGGTCGTTTTGAATCACGCTCATATTTTTCTGCAACCCCCATATCTGGCGGTTTTCACCCCATTCCAAGTCCTGAACGGCGCCCGTTTGAAGGTCATAGATGCAGTATTTGTATTCAATCACACCTGTCTCTTTGACCAGTACACTGCCCTCAAACTTCGGGAATGCGGTATCGTGCAGACGCAACATCCGTTCGGGATTCCAGTCGCCGAGTTCGGGCACATTACCCATCACACCAACACCTTGAGTCGGCAGTATCTGCGGCAGGTCGATGGAGAAATGTATATTTCGTTTGGTGGCCCGACCTTTGGTTGCTTCCTCCGTGTGGCGGAGGAAAAGTGCTTTTTGGAAAGCTGTTGTGCGGAAGGGTTGGTCTTCGTCTTCGTACTGCCAGAAGTCACGAATGGTGATTGTTTTTCCAAGTCCTTTCAAACTGATATGACGGGGTTCGCCTGCTTCGTAAATATACGCTCCTTCTCCGATGCGGATGGCGTATTTGTATTCCAACTCTTGGACGAAATCGCCGATTTCTTCTTTGCAAGTCCAAAAGTCAGTTCCTTGACAATTGAGCAGCAAAGGCGATTTTTCTGTCCAGCCAAGAACAGATTCTTTCGTCTCGATAATACACAAACTTTGTCCGTATTCGCAACGGTAGTTGATTTGGAAAGTCAGATTCATAGAAATATTATGATTTTGTTAGTATTCTTTTGTTTTCGCCGATGTCTTCTTCGGCTATGTATCAAATTCGCCGCAAAGATACAACAAAAATTGCATATATGCAAATATTTTTCTGTCTTTTTTGTTGGAATGAACACTTTCATTGTTTTTATATCGTCGGCCGGCGTTCTTATACTTGCATAAAGGGCGATGGGTGGCAATACAAAGCGCGTAGCGTCAACAAAAAAGACGGGAAAATTTATACACGCAATTGTTCCCTAACTGGATGTCACAAATAGTGACTTCAAGATTATCCGAATACAATACGGACGAAATGAACGAAGGGGCAGTTACGGCTGCTTCGGGCTCGCGCCGCATAAAATTCTATGTGCCGTACTAATCCCTCCGACTGGGAAGTCGTTGGGTACGACACTCGGAGTGCCATTCAAGGCACTCCTTCACCTTCTGTCTTATACTGAAATAGGTTTACTCATAAAACGAATAAAAAGTGTCAATTTTTAAGATTTTAGTTTTATGAAGCGAACACTAAATCATTATTCTCAATCGTTCAAACAACAAGTTTTGGATGACTATTTTCAGTCCG
>JAGCEW010000036.1 GCA_017650465.1 Paludibacteraceae bacterium | reverse complement strand
GGGGCAAATCAAACCCATGTATCGCGCTCTATTGGACCAGCACCATATCCCATGGGAAGAAGGACAACATACAGAAGCGAAAATTCTCGCTGCTACAGAGGTCATCAAGTCACCTGGCATACCCAATGACTCGCCGCTCATCCTGCGGTTGATGGAGAAGCATATTCCCGTCATTTCGGAAATAGAGTTCGCAGCCCGTTACACCAATGCCAAAATGATTTGCATCACGGGTAGTAACGGAAAAACCACCACCACATCGCTCATCTACGACATGCTTTGCCGAGCCGGTCTCAATGTGGGGTTGGCAGGAAATATCGGCAATAGTCTGGCGCTGCAAGTCGCTCAGCAAGACCGCGACTACTATGTCATCGAACTCAGTTCGTTCCAACTGGACAACATGTACAACTTCCGTGCCAATATTGCCATCTTGCTTAACATCACCCCCGACCACTTGGATCGCTATGACTTTGAGTTCCAGAACTACGTCAACGCCAAGTTCCGCATCACGCAGAACCAGACGCCGGAAGAAGCGTTCATCTACTGGTCGGAAGACCCTGTCATTGACCGCGAAATCCAGCGTATCCGTCCCAAAGCCACCCTGTATCCCTTCGGCAGCAAGAAACAGAATGCCGCATACACGGACGGCGAAAACATGATTGTTGCCGCACCTGATGCTGCCGAACCATTCTCCATACGGCTCAGCGACCTCAGCCTCAAGGGTTTGCATAACCAGCAGAACTCCATGGCTGCCTCCCTTACTGCACAGATATTACATATCAAGAACGAAACCATCCGCGAATCGCTCATGCAGTTTGCCGGAGTACCACACCGGCTGCAATATGTTGCCACCGTCAAGGATGTTCGTTATATCAACGACTCCAAAGCCACCAACGTCAACTCTTGTTGGTATGCCCTGGAGTCCATGACGCGGCCCACGGTCCTCATTCTGGGTGGGAAAGACAAGGGAAACGATTACAGCGAAATTGATGACTTGGTGCTGGAGAAATGCCACACCTTAGTCTTCATGGGACTGCACAACGAGAAGTTGCAGGAGCATTTCGGTGCCTTGAAAGCAACCCGCAAACCCGAACTCTGTCTCATCTCCACCGACAATCTCGCAGATGCCGTCAAAGCCTGCTACAACGCGGCTAAGCCGGGAGATAACGTATTGCTGTCGCCTTGCTGCGCCAGTTTCGATTTGTTCCACAATTATGAGGAGCGCGGAGACCTCTTCATGCAAGCCGTACGCCAACTATGAAAAACCTTGACTTAAAACATATCGACCGTCCTTTTTGGCTACTCTTCGCTATACTAATCGTAGTAGCCGTCATCGCGCTATTCTCGGCCAGCAGTACTTTGGCCTATGAAGAAGGCAGCGCCTTCGGACCTGTGCTCAAGCAAGTGATCTTCATCCTCTTTGGAGCAGCTTGTGCCTTTGGTATTCAGTTTCTACCCACTTGGCTTGTCCGAATGGGGGGATATGTACTATTGGCTTTCTCCATCCTCTGCTTGTATCTCATCATCATCCCAGGCAGTCCCTTCGCAGCTAACATCAACGATGCCACTCGATGGTTTAAAATAGGAGCCTTCTCGTTCCAACCCTCCGAACTGGCTAAACTCAGCCTTATCATCGTCGTGGCGGATTTGCTTTCGCGAATCAAACGTCCGGAGGATAACCGCCGTTATTTCTTCATCACGCTGGCTATCACGGCTGTCACAGTACTTCCCATTCTCATCGGAAACCTCTCCACAGCCATCCTTCTTTCCTCTATCGTATTCATTCTCTGGTTCTTAGCCAGAATTGAATGGAAGTATCTTTTGTCCACTATTGGTATCGTCATCGTCGTGGCAGGCTTGAGTTATACCATCGTCGAATTTGCTTATGTGCGACCGCATCGGCAACTGCACGGTCCCTTCCAACGCGCCATCACTTGGGTCAGCCGTATTGACAATATGGTCGCCGACATGCAGCAACCCGACGAAGATTTCCGCCTCACCGACGCCAACTACCAGCGTTCCATTGCCAAAGTGGCGGTGGCAAGAGGTGGCAAATCGCCTTTTGGCGTACTGCCCGGGAATAGCCAGGAACGCGATTTCCTGCCGCTGGCCTACGCGGATTACATCTTTGCCATCATTGTCGAAGAGACGGGCATTGTGGGAGCTATTGCGCTTTGTTTCCTTTACCTTGCCATCCTTTTCCGCGCATGTTTTGCCAGCAGTCGATATGCCGATTACTCCGCTATGCTCATGGTCATGGGGCTTGCCCTTATGCTCACCTGCCAGGCGCTGGTCAGCATGGCTGTCGCGGTCGGACTTGGACCGGTCACAGGGCAACCTTTGCCGCTCATCTCAAGAGGTGGTACAGGAGCCATCATCACAAGCCTCTATTTCGGAGTCATGATGTGCGTCGCACGCGAACAGAATATGCTCCGAGAACGCGAACAGCAATCCCTGCAAACCAGCATCGAACAGGTGCCGGAACTGAACATCGAATCGTAAAACAACTTAATCCTTTTTATACCATGAAATACCTCATTTCGGGCGGTGGAACAGGCGGACATATTTTCCCCGCAGTCAGTATTGCCAACGCATTGCGTCAATTGGATAAAGATGCCGACATTCTCTTCGTCGGAGCGCTCGGACGCATGGAGATGGAGCGTGTTCCCGAAGCCGGTTATCGCATCATCGGCCTGCCTGTACGCGGATTCAATCGTGCGCAGCCGTGGAAAAATATCAGCGTACTCATCGACCTCATGCGGGCGATGCGGCAAGCGAAACGCATCATACGTGACTTCCGTCCGGATGTGGCGGTTGGTGTCGGTGGATATGCCTCCGGTGCGGCTATGAAGGTCGCGGCACGAATGGGGATTCCTGTCCTTTTGCAGGAGCAGAACGGATTTGCCGGTGTCACCAACAAACTGCTTAAAAACGATGCCCGTAAGATTTGTGTGGCATACGAAGGCATGGAGCGTTTCTTCCCGAAGGATAAAATCATACTCACCGGCAATCCTGTCCGTCAGAACCTGACAGAAGGCAGTGCTGAACGGGCGGTGGAGTTCTTCAACCGTGAGTTCGGGGTCACGTTCCGTGCGGATGTTCCCACTCTGCTTATTATCGGCGGAAGTCTGGGCGCACGCACCATCAACCGCAGTATCATCGCTGCATTGCCCGCACTCACAGCGTCGGGCATACAGGTCATCTGGCAAACAGGAAAGGGGTATATTGATGAGTGCCGGCAGGCTATGCTGCCCTATGCCGACAGCCGTATTGTCTGCACTGCTTTCCTCGGAAACATGCCCGATGCCTATGCCATAGCCGACCTCGTCATCTCACGTGCGGGGGCATCGTCTATCTCCGAAATATGCCTCTTGGGAAAGGCGGCTATCCTCGTACCTTCGCCCAATGTGGCGGAAGACCACCAGACGCACAATGCCATGGCGTTGGTCCGCAAGGATGCAGCAGTGCTGGTCACAGATGCCGAAGCTCCGAACCAATTGGTTTCAAAGGCCTTGCAACTTATTAACGATGCCGACGAACTGAACAAACTCAGCCGCAATGTCCGTACGCTTGCACAGACTGATTCCGCGCAGCGTATCGCACAGGAGGTCATCGCCCTTGCCAAAAGTATCAGATAATTCCCAGACTTTCAACACAGGATTAACACAGCATTAACACAGGATTAACACAGGATACAAGGCCCATAAGCGTAAGATCCACTCACCATCAATCCTTTCAATTTTCACCTTTCACTTTCCCTGATGTCCACATTATTTCGAACATATTGTCTTTGGATAGTCACTCTATTCTCGTTATGCCTTTTCGGACAGGAGTCTGTTCCTCAAGAAGCAGAAACCCTTTCCGTTGCCGAGCGCAACGCCCTTCAGGGCTTCAACGACACCATCGACCGCCTCGCCGATGACTTCGTAGAAGCGTACGTGTCTATTGCCGAGCCAGGAGACTATTTATATACCACCTTGGGGCACGCAGCGTATCACATGAAGTGCCCGAAATTCGGTCTAGATTACTATTTTACCATGGAAGGGGAAAGTAGTAAAAATGCCCTTTTGCGTTTTTTGGCAGGAGATTTGAAGATGGGACTACTTGCCCTTTCTCCAGAAGAGTATTTGTCCTTTTATAGAGAGGAAAATCGAGGTGTACGGGAGTGGAAAATCAATTTGTCTCCCGAACGCAAGCAGCATCTCTGGGCTGTATTGGATAGTCTGGTCGTTCAATGGAACGGACTTCCTTATGATTATTATCATCGTTGTTGTGCGATTACGATAGTCAATATAATGAATGAATTGGTAGGGAGAGAAAATATACATTATGCCACTCCTTGGCCGGAAAAATTCAAGCATACCCCTCGTGAGTTTATCTACTATGCTTTGAAAGGACATGACGAATGGACGCAGTTCTTTATATGCTTATTAGCAGGCAATGAAGTTGATAAAAATATTCCTAACGAGAGGAAGTTCATTGTGCCGATGGATGTGGTAGAGGCTTGGCAAAAAGCGACAATAGATGGTCAGGTGATTTTATCGGAGGATTATGTGGAAGTGCTGCCTTCAGGTGTGCGCAAGCCCAATACATGGTGGACTCCATTGCATATAGGGTTCATTCTCCTCATCGTAGCATTCTTGAGTTTGTGTACAATATGGACGCACAACGAATGGATTAAAAGGGCCGGCGTAGTCATTGATTATACCATACTGGGTATTATTACCTCGATAGGAATAGGTATGACTTATTTGCTCTTTTTCTCGAATCTCTGTTGTACGGACTGGAACTGGCTGTTTATCGCGTTCAATCCTCTTCCATTTATATTCTGGAAATGGTGCAAGTACTGGGCGTTACCTTATGCTCTATTGATGCTTGTTTGGGTGTTAGCAATGATCTTGTCACCACATCTTTTAGCCCTTTGGTCACATCAAGTATTAACCCTATCGTTTATCGTTGTACTCATTAAACAGTATTGGCGCACCAAGGCATAGTTCGCCACTCACTTTTGCAATCTGGAGATAGCAAAAGTCATTTTTCTTCCCTTTTTATTTGTATATTCGGAAAAAAAGCTGTATCTTTGTAGGCTCTTTCTGCGCGCCTATGTACACGCGCCGCGAAAAAGCGAAAAAACAGGAAACAAAATGAGCCAAGAGACGAGCATAGAACTATTTGAAAACGCCAAGATACGTGTGGTGTGGGATGACGAGCAGGAGAAATACTTCTTCTCGGTAGTGGATGTCATCCAAGTGTTAACCGATAGCGCGGATGGTCGTACCTATTGGAAAGTGTTGAAAAACAGGCTAATAAAGGAGGGAAATGAAACGGTTACAAATTGTAACCAGTTGAAATTGCCAGCAGCAGATGGTAAGATGCGTCTGACCGATGTGGCTGATTTAGAGCAGATTCTCCGCATTGTGCAGTCTATCCCGTCTAAGAAAGCCGAGCCGATGAAACGTTGGCTGGCACAAGTGGGAAGTGAACGAATACAGCAGATGATTGATCCGGAGCGCTCTATCCAACAAGCTGTAGAGGATTATCGACGTAAGGGCTATTCAGAGAACTGGATTAACCAGCGTGTCAAGACGATAGAGGTTCGCAAGGGTTTGACTGATGAGTGGAAGCGAGCTGGGCTGCAAGAAGGACGTGACTTTGCTATCTTGACGGATTTGATTACGAAGGCTTGGAGCGGGAAGACCACGAAAGAGTACAAGCAATATAAGGGCTTGACGAAAGAGAACCTGCGTGATAATATGACAAATATCGAGTTGGCACTCAATACATTAGCAGAGGCTTCGACTACAGAGATCTCCAAACGTAAGAACCCGAAAACCATGATGCAGAATATGCAAGTGGCGAAAGAGGGAGGCGATGTGGCAAAAGCCGCTCGCAATCAATTGGAAGCGACGATTGGAGAAAGCGTAGTCTCGCCCAATAAGGCTATCGATTCTATCAAACCGCAGGACGAACTGCCGTTTGATGATGGACACGAAAACGAGAAATTCTAAAGCACAAAAAGATATGAAAAATTTTATTTTGAACACAATGAAAAAGTTAAACCTAAACAAAGTGCCGAAATTAATGGCACTATTGGTGCTACTCTTCACCCTCGGCATCGGTAATGCATGGGCTGGTGGGCACTCAACACACTATTTTCAGGGGAAAGCAGTGACCGTCAATGAAGGCACCGGTAGTGGTAAAGTGTATGTGCAGCGTGATGTCGTAACGGATGTGGCTAATGTCTCATCCGGTTGGGCGAATGAATACCAGACGAGTGTATTGAATTGCAATGGAAGTGATGGGAAAGGAGCTTCTGGTAACGACCACATGTTTTTCTGCGCAAAACCGGATAATGCAAGTTCCTATTTTTGGGGATGGTATGGTGAGGAAACCTGTGCGGAGATAATGGCTGATGAGCCTTCGCTTCATCAGCAAATTCTTGCTTTTCCGATACAAGGAGAAAGTACAGAAGCAAGCAGTCCTGAGAAATATACGCTTTATGCCAAGTTCTCCGATCAACCGTATCCGTATCATTACTATTATGGCAAACTGAAAGCCAAATCAAGTGATGGAACGAAAGGCCGTGTACAGGCAAACCTTACCACGGGTGATGATGGTTATGGCTATTGGAGCCGTAGCAATCTTGCTGCGGAACATACCTCTCCAGATAAATTTCGAGTAAAGTCGGATGAGGCATCTGCTGCCGGTAGAATTTATGCAACGGCAGTGCCGATGCATGGATATGTGTTCACCGGTTGGACTCTGGGCGAAAAAGTGGCAGTGGCTGACGGTTTTTCTGCAGACAATTGGCATGGTGTTTTTGATGTGACAACCAGTACAGAAAATGAGAATAGTCCTTTTGTTGGGGAAGTGGAGGCCAATTTTGAAGATGCATCGGCTACTTCAGTGACACTTCTAAAGGATGCGAACCGCGGTACGATTTCTGTGAAACATAAGTACTACTACCTCAATGGTAGTTCTGTTAGTGAATATAGTGCTAATTTAGATGCATTTACATTGGAAGAAGCAACGCATACGTATAGCACTTATACCAAATCCGATGTGAACTATCAGATATATCCTGCAGATCGTATGACGCTGACCGCTACGCCGGAAGGAGATTATAAATTCTATGGTTGGTATCATGAGGTTGGGGATCGTTATGAGTTCTTAGGTGATGCTACTTCTATCGAAATTACATTGGATGAGCATCCGAATTACTTTGCATACTTTGATGTAGTGGACGCAGATAATGCCTTCATGGTTGGCTTCCACCAATTAGCTACATGGGAAGATGCATTGGCAGCAGCGAAAGCGAACGCACCTTGTAACATGTTGCTGCTGAAGGATATTACAGTGCCTGCCGGTTATTATACCATTCCGGCAGGTGTAACGCTTATTATTCCGCGTAACGCTGATCAGATTGTTCCGACTCCCACGATAGAACGTATTGATGGAACGGGAGGTGCTGCTCCTACAAAGTTCCGTAGCTTGACATTAGAAAACGGCGTTACTTTGGATGTTCATGGAACAATAGAAGTGTCCGGTTCGCAAATGAGTGGAGCACAAGGTGATAAAGGTGCTGGATGTCCTCGCAACCCCTATGGACAGCTTATTATGAAAGAAGGCAGCAAAGTGATTCTGGAAAGTGGATCTGTCTTACGTGCTTGGGGATTTGTAACCGGAGATATTGCCAACAAGGATGAAAACTTTAATGTGCCTCACGGAACGATTGATGCCCGTCGTGGTTCGACGGTTTATGAGCAATTCCAAATGTATGATTGGAAAGGAGGAACGAATACATCTATGTACATGGGAAGTGATAAAGTGTTCCCTGTTACGCAGTATTTTATTCAGAACATTGAAGTGCCAACCACCTATCGTCCTGGTTCCGCTTTATGGGCTTTAACAAGTGTGTATGTTTCCAATAAGACACGAGGAGGAAAAGTACAATTGATAGGTTTACATGGAGAAGATGCTTTGTTCCTTATGGATGAAAAAGACGATAGTGAAGACACGTGGGTGCGTAAATCGTATGATACGAATGGCGATATACAATTGTATGAAATAAATAGTGCTGCTCAACTGAGTGCTGTATATTTGGATGTGGATAACTATCAATTTAATTCCAAAGATTATGTTTTGCCTATTGTGAATAATCTCCACATGAAGGTTCTTCAAGGAAATTTAGATATTACACAAAATGTAAATTTGCTTCCGGGTTCAAGCATTGATATTGCCAAACAAGCTAAAGCGACTATTTTGTCTGACATGTCGTTATATCTATATGATCAAGATGAATGGGGAACGTATGTGTTTGACAGCAAGTATGGCTCACAAGTATTATATTCTCCTACTTTTGGAGGAAAACCCAATAGACGTAATTTCTCAACTAAAACTTCTCAATCTGATGTGGCCATTAATGTGCATGGTGTGATGGATGTAAAGGGATATTTATATACTACAGTTGGCGGTGCCAATATTTTCTCGAAAAATTCTGATGCGGGAACAATCTTATTTAGCAACGCTGCTCCCCAAAGCGCCCCTAAAGTTTATCAATGGCATAATAGAAACACTTATGGGGCAGATTGTACCCCTGCTCGGCTAAAAAATGAGGTAGAAGTAAATGGTTCCTATTATGCTCCTACCGCCGGTACGCCTGCAGGTCAATCGTATTGTTACCAAAATAGCAAATGGGTAATGATGACTGTGGACGAGACAAACGAATGTTTCGTATATGACAACTATGGTACCTATTATGCAAAGCCGGGTGCATATGTGGCACTGGCAAATGGTAAAACAGAGAATAATGACCATACTTATAGCGATGCAGATGGTAGAGGACGTTTGTATATTTTGATGGACGAGTGCCAATGGTGGGAAGTTGAGAATGTAGATAACCTCTATAAAGGTATAACGCGTGATGAGAACGATGTCGCTTCCTGGAATGGTAAGTACTATGAGTATAACACTTCTAGCGGCAAATGGGAGGAGAAACGCTATACGATTACTTGGAAAGACTATGATGGTACAGTAATTACTACATACCGCCTCACTTATGGAACAACGCCTCAATACTTGAGTACAAACCCGACGCGTGAGGCAAACTTGGATTATACCTACGACTTCACCGGTTGGAGTCCTGCTTTTGTGCCTGTTACCGGTGACCAGATTTATACGGCAACCTATTCAGAGACACCGGTGCGTTATACGATTACCTATAAAAACAGCGATGGCTCCATTATTAGTCGTGAGTTCTTGACTCGTGGCTCGAATCCGACTCCGCCGGCAGTAACCAACGGAGATAAGATTCTGCAATGGAATCCGTCTATCGGTGCCGTAACGGGCAACCAGATTTATACGGCAGAATGGCTGGATAATACGCCTACTACATGGACCATCACGTGGAAGAACTACGATGGTTCAACGATTGTTACTACCACTCCGGATAATGAAGCGAGTGCAGAAGCCGTGGCTGCCGATGCTCCGACGGGTATGACCAAACCTGCCACCAGCGAATATACCTATACGTTTGCCCACTGGGAGCCGACGATTGCAGCCGCCACCTCCAATGCGACTTATACGGCTATCTATACGGAGTCGAAAAAGACTTATACGGTGAACTTCTACAAAGAAGGTACAACTAACGAAACAAAAGAAGAAGAGGGAAATCTCCTTGTTTCTTGTACTGGTTTGAACATGGGTAGTACTGCGGCATTACCGTCTCCGCTCCCAACTAAGACAGAAACAGGGCGCACCTATACGTTGCAATGGAAAGATATGTCCACAGACCAAATCGTGGGCGTTAGCATTCCTGCTGTAGCTGGTAACACGGATTATGTGGCAGACTTTAGCCTTTATACCGTTACTCGTTACACCATATCTGCCACATGTGCTACGCCTTCCAGTTGTGTCATTACCGGTGGCGGTGTATACGACTACGGCACATCTATTGATTTGGAGGCAATTCCTAATGAAGGTTATGAGTTTGTAAAATGGTCGGATGAGGTAACAAATAATCCGAGAAACGTGACGGTAAGCGGTAGTGCCACTTATACGGCTATTGTAAATCCGATTGAACTTATAGTGGATATTGATACTAAGAAAACAATAGCCTTGTCCACTACTCTGGCTGGCTTGACGATTTCTTCGAATGGAGATGAACAATCAAGTGAAGTATTGGGCGCAGAGAACTTGAGTTTCGTTGATGGTCGTAGTGCCTATTTCAACCTCCAAATCGGCGACATTGAATCACGCCACTGGCATGCGTTTACTGTGCCATTCCAAGTCAACCTGAAGGAATCAACAGGAACACGTGCTCAAATAAACGGAAGACCTCTTGAGTTGGGTCGTGGATATGATATCATCTACTATGATGGAGCCGTCCGCGCTGCGCAAGGGAAAGTGCCTGACTGCTGGAAATATGTAGAAGATGGAGACAGCACGCTTTATCCTGGTAAGGCATATATGATTGCATCAGGAAGTGTTGCTATCAATACCGTTCGCTTCACGGCAGAATTAACCAACGAAGGTAAACTCATCCTTGCAGACGGACTGACTGTCTCTGCTGGTGAAGGAGACAACGGAGGATGGAATGGTATCGGTAACCCGAACATGTATCACTCTGTTATCAATGCCGGTCCTACAGTAGGATACGTTCATAACGGCGGTAAGATTGGTGAGGATGGATATGTTGAGTATAATATCAATAACCTCAAGTACGTAGTCGGACGTGCCGTTTACGTACAAGTAAATGGTTCCGGTGAACAATCTGTTGTTGTTAATCGCGCGAGTGGACAAGGTGCTATCACTCCGGCAGCCGCTCCGGCTCGTAGAAGGATCGCACCTAAGACAGACAAGCAATATCTCTTGCTCGATGATTATTACAAGGTATCTATTGCCGGAGAGAATGGTGTGAAGGGAGGTAGCGTCTATGTATTGGACGAAGAAGAGAAAGAGGATAAGTACGTTATTGGACACGATCTTGCAAAACTGGGGATGAGTTCAGCTTGTGCGCAGATTTGGGTGGATCGCTATAATAATAAGTTAGGTCTCAATACTACTGCTCCGATTGATAACCAAGCGAACTATCCATTAGGTATCTATGCTCCGAAAAGCGGAGAATATCTAATCACGATGCCAACAACGATAGAATCAGGAAAAGCATTGTATCTCACACTGGATGGTGAGGCAATCTGGAATCTGTCCGATGGTGCGTACGAAGTCACTCTAAACAAAGGCACAACCAACCGCTACGGATTGCGGATTAGTGCAAAAGTTCCTCAAATGCCAACAGATATAGATGAAGCTGTAGTGGAAGCCAAAGGAGAAACGCAGAAAGTTCTCATCAACAATCAGGTATATATCATCCGTGGAGGTGAAGCATATACTATCACAGGTAAGAAAGTTAATTGATTATGAAAAAGAAACAATATACAACACCTTTTAGTGAGGTGATGCTAATCGGCTCGGAAGTTATTTTGAAAGGCTTGGGACCGGCCAGTTTACCGGAACAAGCGGGTGCTCCGGCACGGCGGGCGGGAGAGATTCCTTGCGACACTATTTGAGAGCAACTGCGCACCAAAGCGGTTTCGCACGAGAAGCGCTTTGGTACTTAACAGAAAGACATTCCACGACACCTTGTTGGCGGGGCGGTGCAGACAAATTGGTATATAAAACCGAAACAAACACAATCATATGATTAAGAGAGTATTATTGGCGGGAATGCTGATGATGGTTGCTTTTTCCTTTGCAGAAACCACTTCCAAAATTGGCGATTTATGGTATTCGCTTAATAGTAGCAATCGCACCGCTGCTGTGCTCAAGGCGCAGAATCAAGAAACGTACTCTATGACCAACTTGGACATTCCCTCTTCCGTAACCGACGAAAAGGGAAACGAATATACGGTCACTTCGATTGCGGAATACGCTTTCAAAAATTGCAGTTCGCTGGTATCGGTCACTATTCCAGTAACGGCAAAGGTCGGCAATTATGCTTTCGATAATTGTGCCAATTTGGACTCGGTTGTCTGGAATGCAGCGAACGGTTATCCAGTTACTTTGTCGAACGGCGTTTTCGGTTATACACCCAAAGTCCGCGTGATAACTTTGGGGAAAGATGTCCAAACCATCGGCAATTTCTTATGCTATTACATGGATAGATTGGAAAAAATCTATAACTACGCCCATACACCGCAAACGATAACTGCCAACACCTTCCATAACACCAACAAATCCACGTGCTTGCTTTATGTACCATTGGAGTCGGTGGACTTATATCAAAACGCTGCGATTTGGCAGTGTTTCAGCAGTATTATCGGTTTTAATCCTGGTGTATATGTCTATGATTCTATTGTCTCACTAACATATCTGAAAGCGAATGGCGATAGTTTGTTTATGGAGCCGAAGACGCTGTCCGTACCTGTTGCGCCGCGTATTCCAGGTTTTAAATTCGTTCAGTGGCAAGTACAAGAGGGTTTTCTTACGGATGGTATTGTCCTTCAGGCCATCTATGAAGCCCTTACCCCAACTGATGAGTCCGTTGTGGTCAACCCAGCAAATCCTTCACAGAAATTACTCAGGAATGGGAATATCTACATCCTCCGTGACGACAAAGCCTATACTGCGACAGGACAAGAAGTAAGGTAACTCAAAGTTACGAAACAAAATTCAACGATAGGTCAACGATATCTCAACGATGTCTGAGTGACCTATTGTTGTATCTTTTTTGTGGTGTTATCGGGAGATGGTCCCGTGATGATCCCGTAAATCCTCCGAAAGTCATATCCTCAGCGCAAGGTCAGCGTATCCTCTGCTGAAGAGACGCGCAAGAGACGCTTGAGATATGCTACAAAAAAATGCACTATTTTGAAAAAAAGTTGCTTTTCAGGTGATAGATTTCGGGCTTTTTTTGTCTTATATATGGAGGG
>JAGCEW010000035.1 GCA_017650465.1 Paludibacteraceae bacterium | reverse complement strand
AGACATAACGGATAAAGAGAGTTTTGGTAAACTACCGACAGATATTGATGTTGTCGCTGATTTTGCCGGAGATCTTCCTGCCTCTATGGAAGGTTACGACGGAGAAAAATACATCAATTCCATTATCAAGGGAACATACAATGTCTTGGAGTGGATTCGCGTGAATCATATACCTCGCATTATCTTCCCGCAGACATTATTTGACATTCACTATCTTTTTGGAACTCGTGAACCTATAAGTGCGGATGCAAAGAAACGTGTTCCTCTTGTCGGTGATCATCAGATGTACGTTATTGCAAAGATAGCCGCTGTTGATATGATAGAGATGTATCATCGTGAATATGGATTGCAGCGTTTTGTCGTGCGACTTTCTAAGGTATATCAGTACCATCCTAATCATTACACGTTTACGGACGGCAAAAAGACATTGATCAATGACTGGTTCTTTATTTCAAAAGCAGAAAAGGGTGAACCGATTGAAATATGGGGAGACCCGACTCGTGTCCTTGAGACATGTCATGTCGAAGACTTTTTGCAAATAATTGAGAAATGTGCGACGGTAAATCATGACGGCGGAATATACAATATCGGTTCTGGTGGCTCCAGTTTGGAAGAACGCATTCGTTCTATCATTGATGTGTTCGGAACAGACGGCAATAGGTCTGAAGTGTCGTATGCTCCGGAGAAACCGCTCTGTTCTCAATACATTTTGGATATCTCAAAGACGAAGCGCGAACTGGGATATGAACCCCAATATAATTGGCATGATTACTGTGTTTGGTTGAAAAATGAGAGAAAAGTACAGCGGTTCGCCAAAATTTGGGGAACGGAGGCGGATTACGAATAATGAAAAAATAAAAGGTTATGATAGATTTTAATAGACCTCATCTTACAGGAAAAGAGATGCATTATATGTATCAGGCTGTATATCAAAAGAAACTCTCCGGTAACGGCGAGTTCACCAAGCGTTGCCAGCAGTTCTTCCAGGACCGTTATGGGTTCCGTAAGTGTCTGCTCACCACTTCCGGCACAGACGCGTTGGAGATGTGTGCCATGTTGTGCAACCTGCAGCCAGGGGATGAAGTAATTGTACCGAGTTATACGTTTGTTTCTACGGCATTGGCATTCTTGCGTGAAGGGGCAAAGGTGGTGTTTGCAGATAGTATGCAACGCAATCCCAATCTGGATGCGGAAAAGATAGAATCCCGTATCACTCCGCGGACACGCGTCATTGTGCCGGTACACTATGCCGGTGTGGCTTGCGATATGGATGCCATAATGGATGTGGCCAATCGCCACAACCTCCTTGTTGTTGAAGATGCCGCGCAAGCGATAGATAACTATTATGTATCTCCAAAATCAGGAGAGAAGAAAGCACTTGGCGGAATTGGTCATCTTGCCGCGTTCTCGTTCCACGAGACAAAGAACGTAACAGCCGGTGGAGAAGGGGGATTGCTGGTGGTGAACGATGAACGATTCCTCCGCCGTGCGGAAATCCTTTGGGAAAAGGGAACCAATAGGGCTGAATTTTTCCGAGGGGCGGTCAATAAATACGGCTGGGTGGATATGGGCTCCAGTTTCCTGCCTGCTGAGATAAATGCTGCATTCTTATGGGCGCAATTAGAGAATCTTGACGAGATACAGAACAAGCGCAAGGCTCTCTGGAACCGCTATTACGACAATTTGTCACAAATTCAGAATGTTTCATTCTCTCTGCCCGATTTGCCGGATTATGCCACCAACAATGCACACATGTTTTATCTCACCTTCCCTACATTGGATGAACGTACGGCATTTATTCAATTCTTGAAGGAGCATGACATATTGTGTGTATTCCATTATCTGTCTCTTCATTCCAGTCCGTTCTATCTGGATAAACACGATGGGCGTGTACTGCCGGAAAGCGATAGATATACCGATACCTTGGTTCGCTTGCCGATGTATTATGAACTGACATTTGACGATATTGACCGTATTTGTGATACAATCCGAATGTTTTATGCAAACCGATAAAATCCAACAATTCTTTGTCCGCTATCAGCAAGTATGGAAAGTGCTTGCTGTAATTGTTGCTGCAATTCCGTTGGTGGTGTGCTTTGTCGCACAGCCCATCTTTTGTGACACGGCGTACTATCTTTCCGTTGGCCAACGGTTGGCAGAAGGTTATCGTTTGTACAGTGATGTTCGTGTTGGCTATCCTCCGCTTTGGTTTTATTTGGTGGCATCACTCAAACTCATCTTCTCTATTCCCGACGGGTGTTATTGGCCCTATTTGTTGCTCTATTATCTGTTCTATTTGGCAACGGGATTGATATTATATCGTATCGCCTTGTTGTTTACACAGCGCCGGTCGGTAGCTTTCTTTGTCGCTTGGCTCTTTTTCCCGTTTGCGTATTGGCAATTTGCTTATGGGGTATTATTGGAGATGCCCTCTGTCCTTTTCGGATTGTTGTCCTGTTATCTGGTCTTGACCTTTCAGAACAAATCCCATTGGCACTACCTCTGGATAGGCGCCATCGCTGCGGCATCGTTTCTCGTAAAGCAATACGGAGCCGGATTCTTGCTCTTGGACATCTACTTGATATTGTTTATGGGTGATAGAAACTGGAAAGCCATCTGCTTTCTCTTGGCGGGCTATCTATTGCCTATTTTGTTGTGTTTTGCTATTTGGCAGCAGGATTTTCTATGTCTCTTCTTAAATGGTTATGGCACCACTTCGGCAGAAGAGGCGGGGAGAGACACATCCTTGCAGTCTAAACTGGGAGATATTTTCGATGGTTGGTGGCGTTTCTGCGGAGATGCGTGTCCGGCTGCTATAGCGGGCCTACTGATTTTCAAAAACTCCAAGCAGCAGAACCGCCTGACATATTTCCTCTTCGCACTCTGTGGCATCTTAGGCTTCTCGCTGCAGTTCTATTTCAACATTGAGCGGCACTATCGTATCTATTTAGTCCCGTTCGCCTGTCTGTTGATTGCCGAAATGCTTGTCACCAAGACGCGACCGTGGCTCACTACCATTAAGTATTTGGCAATTCTGTGGACCGTCGGAGCGTCGCTCTATAACACCTATCGTTTGCTCGATTTTACGCACGATAATTGTACTCCTTCTGAAATACGTGCTATCTCGGCACAAGTCAAACAATATGTCCCTAAAAACGCGGTTCTGTGGCCCGCACAAGGCGCGTATTATCCGCTTACATTTACAACGCCTACTTTGATGCCCAATCTTTCAACAAATGGATATTCCTTCGGACCGTTGGGCTTGAATCCTGCTGAAGCGATGGAGCAGGCCAAATCGGCAGAGTGGGTAGTCTATGATCCGGATTTGCTGCATCAGTCATTTTATTATCTTACGGATAGTTTGGATGCGTATGTGAAGCAGTTTCCTTCGGTTCCTCTTTGTGAGACAAAGGGCGTGCGTCTGTATAGAATGGAGAAAGAGGCTGTGATAGAGCCGTTGGAATCCTATTAGCCCATTGTTTCAGTCAACGGAAATCTCTATGCTTTTTATAGGCTTTTCCCGCGTGATTGTCGCGTGATTCTCGCGTTATTCAGCCGACGATACCGAGAGATGACCGACAGACAACAAAGGGATAACGAACCTTCAACGAACCACTAACGAATCTTCAACGATTTATCAATGGGACTTTCACATCAGTCAGGCGGTACGTTTCGATGCTCTCAAGAATCAAGAATGCCGATAACAGATAGATGGCATTCATTCTGCTCCAGATGCATTCCACGCACATAACGAGAGCGAAACAAATCAGAGCGGAAACGGCTTCTTTGCGCACTTGCGGCGGGCAGCAAAGAGGTGTCGCACAGATGATTGTTAACAGTAGAAGTATTCCGATAATGCCCAATTCCATCCATGTCTGTAAATAATAATTGTGTGGACCGAATGTGTAATTTTTGATGGCAGGGTCTGCCGATTGCTGGTAATAACGTTGCATCATTTCATCTGAAGAACCGGCACCGTTTCCCCACAAGCCGTATTCTTTGTAATGAGCCAATGCTGTTGTCCAGATGGTTGGTCGGTATTCTTCCTCAAAATACCGCGTCATATTTTCCTGTTGTTCGGTGAGATGCAGATTTGTGAACAGCATTTGGAAACGCGGGGAAGTTAGCACAAAACAGGCACTGCAGATGCATATTACTGCTGCAAGAGCATATCGTTTCCATCCTTTTAGAGTGGCCAACGCAGCATATAGCAAGAGACAGACCAAGGCAATTACTCCGATTCGGCTTTCCGTCAGCACAATGCCGGTACAAAGTCCCGCCATGGCAACAAATGTAATCACGGCACCTTGTATCTTACCCCATGTGGCCTGTAAATACATCAGGATGGATTTATAAAAACTTAATCCTATCAGCAACGACAAACAGAAATAGGTGCGATGTTTCAAACCCATAACAGGACCGGAACCGAGATAGTTGTACCAATAAACACCGTAGTATTGGGGTATCAATTCATCCGTTTGATAAGCATAATTGACCAGACAATAACCCGCCATGGCTGCAAAGCAACCGATTATCCATACCAATTTGATATGGATGGGTTTGTAGTAGGAGTTCAGGCCGATAAGGCTGATTATCAATACGGCGAACAAAGAAACATGTTTGCCGATTTCGTGCAGTCCAAGCGAAACATTTTCTGCCCATAACAGGGATATCGCTTCCCACAGGATGAAAGTACAAATCAGTAGTTGAGGAATGAGCCACTTGCTTCGTTTGTAGTTTTCAGGCTGCAACCAACGTCCCTCTAATGCCCATGTAATCAGCCAGATTGCCCACAAAGGCCGCATCCAAGCCAATGGGAAAGGCAATGTGAAAACAAATGCAAGGAAAGCGATGTAGTTCAACTTTCCGACCACTGTTTGCCAGATTTGTATAAAGGAGCGAATATTATTCATTGTATATCCTCCACATTTTGTCTAAAAAGACATTGTAGGTGTAGTTGCTGTTGAAATCTTGCAGGGCTTCTTGTGCCAACGCTTTTCTTCGTTCGGGATCGGCAAGGATTTGCTTCAGTGCGTCAACCCATTGTTGGATGTGCATTGGGGAGCATAGCAAACCGTTTCGCCCGTGTTCTATTAGTTCCACTTCTGCTCCATTGTCGGATGCGATACAGGGCAATCCCATAGCCATCGTATCTAACAATGCGATAGGGCATGCTTCAGGAACAAGACTTGGCATAATGGCAATCTGGTAATTGGGGATATGTTCCCATATATTGGTGCAGAAACCAAGCAGATGTATTCGTTCTTTGGTGGGACAGGCAGCCAAGGCATTCTCCCACCTTGTTTGTTCCTTTTCGGAAACAGCACCTGCAATATACAGTTCAAACGGCACATCCATTAGACGGGCGGCTATATCCAAAAGCAAATAAACGCCTTTCTCTTCACAAATGCGTCCGTGGTAGAAGATACGTGGTACGTCCACATCTTGTCTGCAAATCTGTTCTGTAACAGGTGCTGTTACGCTGTTTATCAGTACTTGTACATTGCGGAATGGGCACTTTTGGTCGGGAAAGGCGGACAGATATTGTCGCTTTACGAACTGACTCACGCAAATGAGCGTGTCTATCTGTTGATATGTCCAACGCCAAAGGAAATTGCTTTTGGCACTGCGAATCAAGTGTTGTGTGGCAATAAGCCGATAATCATAAAAGTGTTTGGCTACGGCAGCTTGGAAGTAGGCGATTCGATTGTTCAGATGGAGAATATCCACATGGTTCCGTTTGAGCCACTTTGCCAACTGATAGCCTGCCCACAGGCTGAATCTCCACACTTTCCCGGTGTATCCAAACGCAGGGCATTCGCCTATTTGACGGAAACGTTCCACCATTTTTGCATCGCTGTGAGGAGGGAACAGGAACAACACACGGACACCTTTTTCTGCTTTCAGCGTCTGTGCAAGGTCATACACATATTGTTCGCCTCCGCCCCAAGTGGGAGAGGCTATGTAATAAGCGATGGTCATACTTGATAGTGTTTCTTCCATTCCGCCCATTTTGCGTCGTCCTGGGTCTTGAGCTTCACATGTAGAATGGCATAATTGTCTTCTTTGGGCAAATGCCAATATAGTAAGTGTCCCCGAATGCGTTCGTGTAATGGTCTGCGCCAACGAATTCGGTTTGGGCGGTTCTTGTAGAGCCTTCCCTGATAATCCGGCCATGCAACTCGTTCCTCAACAGTACCGCCTTCCGTTTGCTGGAAGAGATTGATGCGTGGAATCTTGAACAACTCAATCCAAGGATGCTTACCGATGATGTCGCGTACATGTTCCAGCAGCCAAGGCTGGGGCAACTCATCTGCATCCAATTGGAAGATATAGTCCCCTTTGCACAATTCGTTCAAATGGTTCTTGGCTTGCGCAAAGTCAAAGTTCAGCGGATGTTCAGCATAAGTGGTGATAAGGGAACGATACTTCTCAACAATCCCTTTCACTTGTTCCGTCACATGATCTTTATCTGCTTGCACCACCAACTCGTCTCCTTCTGTCAAGAAGGGTTTCAGGTGTAGCAATAAAGCCTCTAATTCCGCAGCCTCGTTACAAACGGTGATGGCATAACTGATATGTATCGATTTCAGTGCTTTACACATAGTCATAGTTTGCTTTTCTTCCGTGCTGCCAGAATTGGTCACGGTAGTGGAGTATCCATCGGGTACATTCATCCTTGTCCAATCCCCGTGTTTGGGCATATTCATCGGCAAAGGTGAGAAAGAAAGATGTTCTGGCACACAAGCGGCGGAGACTGCGTGCCCCTTCGCGGAGTGTAACCTTTTGTCCGATACGCATACGGTTGATGTCAATCACTTCAAAGCGATATTCTCCGTTCACCTTGTCCCATAAAATATTTCCCGGCGAGAAATCGTAGTGTAATGCCTCCGATTCGTGCATTTGGGCGGTGAATCGTGCCAGAGGACGAATAGTCTCTTCGAGTTCGGGGCTATAGTTTAACGTCCACTCACGATTAAGTCGTGTCAAGTGCGATTGCAGCGTCACAAGATAGGAGAAAGTTATCAGTCCGCAGGAATGTTCTTCTATATAGGCGATAGGCTCAGGTGTCCCTATTTGATGTTCGATGAGGTATAGCCCGTTTACAAAACTCCTCTTGGCTTTGGAGGGGCGGAAGAATGTGTAGATAAAACGATTGAGTAGCATCGGACGGTGAAATCGCTTCACACACAATGTCAAGCCGTCCACTTCGAAGCGACGTATTTGGTTGCGGGCATCATAGATGATCTCACCTTCTCTTTCGAAAACAGCGGGCAGGCACTCTACCCATCCTCGCAATTGCTCATATTTGGGATTAAGCACCATTATAGTCGTTCCAATATCTTCTGTACCACAACTTCCGGCTCAATGTCGAAACAGTGGTAGTCTCCGAACTGACAAGGTTTGTTCCCATATACCGAACAGGGACGACAAGGGAGTTCTTGCTGTATACAGTCCTCCATCCGTTGCCCATAACCCAAGAATCCTACTTTAGGATGGGTCGCGCCCCATATACTTATAACGCGTGTTTCTGCCAAAGAGGCGAAGTGCATATTGCTGCTGTCCATCGTCACCATTACGCGCAGACCACGCATGATCTCTATCTCTTTATCCATTGTCTCTTTGCCGGCCAACGAGACAACTCCCTGATATTGCGCCTCCCATTTCTCCAACACAGCCTTTTCCTTTACGCCGGCTCCGAAAAGAAAGACCTTTTCTCCATTTTCGACCATCTTTTCGCTCAGCAAACGCACCACTTCTTGCATCTTGTCCAAGGGATAGATCTTCCCTTTATGCGCGGCAAAGGGGGCAATGCCGATATTGTGGCGGATACGTTTGTCGTTTTCAAACGAATAACTTCCTTCATCCTTACTGAGCAACCCCATAGCCCGTAATACATCTTCATAGCGGGAGATAGTAGACGGCAACGGATTGGGCAGAAAATCGGGGAAGAGTTTCAATACCAGTTTGCTGATCCATAAGTCCTGGTGTACACAGAGGCGTTTGCGCCAACGGCCTTTCTGGATAGTATAAACAGGTATGCCCGCAAAGAACATGGCGTTTCGGATAATCTTCGAGCGCAGGACACGATGCATATCCGCTACGGCATCAAACTGCCGGTAGTTGAGGTCCGCCAATAGCCGATGCATTCCAAGCCAACCTTTGTGACGGCCCTTAAGATCTGCACCAAAGAAGTGTACCCGTTCCGGCATATTGGTCCAGAGCGGTTCCACCTGTTTGCGGGAGAGAATGGTAACCTCCAATTCCGGTTGTTCCGCCAGCAAGCGTTTAACAACAGGAACAAGCATGGCTACATCGCCCAAAGCCGAAAAGCGAATGATAAGTATTTTCTTCACGGCTACTGCGGATTTACTTCTTTCCGTAGAGAACGGGATTAGTCATGGGGTCGTTGTAGAGTTTCATCTGACGATATACTTTCATCACGCGGCGACCTGCCTCATAATCTTCCAGCAATTGAGTGATGGAAGTGGTCATATCTGTCAGTTGCTCCTTCAAAACTGCCATTTTTTGTGCACATTTCTCGTGTTGTTCGGCAGATACATCGGTGCGATTCACCTGCTCTTGCATATGCCAGAGTTTGAGGTGCAGAATACTCAATCGGTCAATAGCCCAGGCAGGACTTTCCGTATTGATACGTGCGTTGGCATCATGCTTAACCGCGTGGTATTTTTCCCAGAAATAACTGTCAATACGTTCTACCAAATCCGTACGGTCTTGATTGGAACGGTCAATGCGGCGTTTCAGTGCGATAGCAGCCATCGGTTCAATATCCGGATCGCGGATAATGTCTTCAAGGTGCCATTGTACGGCATCAATCCAGTTTTTTAGATAGAGGTCGTATTCGATGGTCCCTTCCTGATAGGGATTGTGAATGGGAGCATCCACGTTGTCCGTTTTGTGGTAGTCGGCTACGGATTGGCTGAATATGCCATTAGCGAGTTCTACAAAATTCATGATTAGTCTGTTTAAGAATGATTATTGATTGTTGTTGATTGTTTCGTTATTTTGGAGAGAACTTTCTTCTGTTACAGGTGCAGGACGGGATTTCTTCTTCAATTCGAAGTCGCGTCCCAGATAGTTTTGTTTGACGACAGGGTTGGCGGCGAGTTCTTCCGGTGTGCCATGGAAAAGGATGCGTCCTTCGAACAATAGATAGGCACGGTCGGTAATCATCAGGGTTTCATCCACATTGTGATCGGTGATAAGAATACCGATGTTCTTGTCTTTCAGTTTCCAGACGACATCTTGGATTTCCTGCACGGCAATAGGATCCACTCCGGCAAACGGTTCATCCAGCATGACGAACTTGGGCTCAATAGCCAAACAACGGGCAATCTCCGTACGACGGCGTTCTCCTCCGGAAAGACGATCGCCAAGGTTTTTGCGTACATGTCCAAGATTGAACTCTTTGATTAGTTGCTCAAGTTTTTGCTGTTGGTATTCGGGGGTGAAATCAGTCAATTCCAATACGGATGATATATTGTCTTCCACCGTCATCTTCCGGAACACACTGGCTTCCTGAGGCAGATAACCGATACCGAGTTTGGCACGTTTGTACATGGGGTAGGCGGTTATGTCCTCATCGTTAAGGAATATCTTGCCATTGTTGGCAGTAATAAGCCCTGTTGTCATGTAGAATGTGGTGGTTTTTCCCGCCCCGTTGGGTCCGAGTAGTCCGACGATCTCGCCTTGCTGAAGATATATGCTTACATCATTCACCACAGTACGTTTGCCGTAGCGCTTGATAAGATGTTCTGTTCGCAAAGTATCCATATCGTTATATCCTTTCGTTCTTGTTTTACAGATTCAATTCCACTTCCACCGGACAATGGTCACTATGAACGGCTTCGGTCAGTATGCGAGCTCCTTTCAGGTGTGCCTTCAGCGGTTCACTTGCCCAAAAATAGTCAATCCGCCAACCCGCATTATTGGCTCTCGCACCGGCGCGATAGCTCCACCAAGAGTATTTTTCTGCCGATTGGTCAAACTCGCGGAAAGTGTCTATCAGTCCGCTTGCTTGCCAACGATCCATCCATTCGCGTTCTTCGGGCAGAAAACCGGATACACCAATCTGACGTTCGGGGTGGTTGATATCAATAGGTTTGTGGCAGATGTTGAAGTCACCGCATATAATGACATTCTTTCTTTCCTTGCGCAGGCGGGTAATCCAGGGAAGGAATGCTTCCAGGAACTCCATCTTGAAATCCTGACGGACATCGCCGGTTGTTCCGCTGGGCACATATACGCACACTACGGTCAGTTCTCCGAAGTCGGCACGCAGCACGCGTCCTTCTTTGTCGAAACGCTCATCACCCATACCGGCTGTAACCGTGGAGGGGCGCTGCTTGGAGAAAATACACACTCCGCTATATCCTTTTTTTTCTGCCGAATGGATATAACTGTGATAGCCCATTTCTTGCATGGCGATAGTATCAATCTGCTCCGGTTGGGCTTTGCTTTCCTGTATGCAGAAGATATCGGGGTTTTCTGCCTTTAGCCATTCTAACAGACCTTTGTTGATGGCAGCCCGAATGCCGTTGACGTTGTAGGATATCAGTTTCATTGTATGCATTGGCCAATAAGGTTGTATATGTGTCCGCCGCGACGGATTAGCATTTGACCGTTGTGCAAGAACTTGCTTTCTTGTTGTGGATCTTGATCCAGTTGTGTTACATCAGTAGGGGTCTCGGCTCCTCCTTTGAAAGCAAAGAAGACTTCTCCATCGCTGATGGAAATGTTTGTAATCGGATAGTTGGGAATAGCCGTATATTCGGTTGCTCCATAAGGGAAACAGTCTCCTTGTTTACCTATCCATCCTTCTTCGTTTTCCCACGGGGTCAGTCCGTCTGCCTCTATAAGATCCACACCCATTGCGTCTTGGGAAACGTTAACAGAATTATCTCCCCAAGTCTCCGCATTGTAACTAATCTTGCTTATCAGCATACCATCACTCGGCATATAGGCATACCAACCTTCTTTGCGATGGCTTTCTAAGAGATAGAATGTGGCGGGAACAGGTGTCTCGCCGTTCAAGTTGTGCCTTCCTGTAGAAGAAATAAGCAAGGCTTCGTTGGTGGTGGCGAGGTCAGGCAAATACACATTCTCCTGTTCTTGCAGTACTCGCGGTGTGAGCCACCCCATAAAGAAACGTTCGTAAGCGGAGTAGAGGGGTGGGGTGTTGGCGTCGTTCACATAGGGACCTTGATCCATGATATCCCACATTCCCAAAGTCTTGTGGGCGTATTGTACTGTGTTGTAGAAATCGGGTAGTCCTAATACGTGACTGAACTCGTGGCAGAACACGCCTATTCCGTAATAGGTCTTACTCCAATAGTTCATCTCACTTCCACAGGCGTAGGTGGATAGTCTTTTGCCATTAAAAGTGGCGGTATCCGACACGATCCCGGCGTGTGGCCAAATGGCTTTGCCGATATACTCCTGGTTGTCGTGCGAACCATAGCCGGCATAAATCACATATATATAATCAACATATCCGTCATTATCCTCATCGAACTTACTGAAATCCACCATCTTTTTAGCCCGTAACTGTTTGCAAGCTTCTACCACCATAGCTTTGGCTTTTGTCCGTGATTTGTTGTCATTCCCATAATACGCGGCAGTATTGCTCACGGTGACAGGACCCGCTACTTCGAAAATCGGACTGTATTCTCCAAAACTGCTGGCCTCGAAGTACTGCCGTGCAGAGCCTTCGGATTCGACGGGGTAGGTTTTGTTTTTGTAGGTGTAGCTATAACTCCGTGTAAAGTGGTTCCCCATCATCATAGAGTCCATGGTATCTTTAGGGGTAGAGAATGGCGTATCTTTGAAAGCAACCAGTATAATCAGTCCTCTTTTTTTGATACTTCGTTTGCCCGCTAACATTCTTGGAGCGGCAGTCTGTTCCTGTGAGATGCGTCGGGCAACGCCGGTTGGCTCAATGAGTGTTCTGTTGTCCCCAAGCAGACGGCGAGCCGGCACTTGTTCTATTTTTCCGGCTATTTTGTTTATGCCGTAGTGCTTCAACCACCATTGTTCGCAGCGGCTTCGCTTGGAGGCGTCTTTCGCCTGTTTGCAACTGACTTTGGTCTCTCCGTTACTCAGTTGTTTTACATAGCAGAGGGCGCCTTTGTCGTTGTGCTGAATTTCCCAACCGTCTTCTGTTATCATATAGTGGTAGCGCTCATCGCCTCGCAGGTAGAAGTGCAAGGTGTCCCCATTCGGCTGTATATGAGGCATTACCCACGGATAAGCCGGTACACGTGCCGAGGAAAAGTGCTGTTCTTGGGCAGAAAGGCTAACCGTAAAGATGGTTAATAGGGTTACTATGTATAGAATGATCCTTTTCATACTTGTTTGGTTCTTTGGCTTTCTTTCACTTTCATAAATAGGTTGCTGGCGAATACAAATTCATCCAAGGCTTCGCTGTGAGCGTCGAAGATAGTGTCTTTGCTTCCTTGCCACTCCTTTTTTCCGTTCTTGAGGAACACGATATTATCGCCTATTTCCATAATAGAGTTCATGTCGTGGCTGTTGACGATGGTGCAGACTCCCAGTTCTTCGGTCAGATCGTGAATGAGGCGGTCAATCACAAGGCTGGTTCTGGGGTCCAGTCCCGAATTGGGCTCATCGCAGAAGAGATATTTGGGCTTCATTACGATGGCGCGTGCGATGGCTACGCGCTTTTGCATACCGCCGCTTATCTCGCTTGGCATCAGATGGTAGGCCCGTTCGGGTATATTGACGTGTTCCAGGCAATAGCGTGCGCGTTCAATCATGGCATCATCCGACTGGTCGGAGAACATCTCAAGCGGGTAGAGTACGTTTTCCAGTACGGTGAGGCTGTCAAACAACGCAGCACCCTGGAAGAGCATACCCACTTCACGGTGCAGTTGCCGGAGTTGTTTTTCTTTCAGGTTGGTGATGTCGCGTCCATCGTAGAGGATTTGTCCGCTGTCGGGCGGATAAAGTCCGATGAGCGACTTCATCAGTACGGTCTTACCACTGCCGGACTGGCCGATAATCATGTTTACTTTGCCGTCAAGCATAGTGGTGGAAACATGGTCAAGCACCACGGTTCCGTCGAATGTTTTTACTATGTCTTTTACTTCAATCATCTTGTCTGTACTACAGCAGCAGTTTGGTTAGTAACAGGTCCATCAGAAGAATTGTGATGCTGCTATTGACCACGGCATTGGTACTTGCCCTACCTACGTCCAATGCGCCTCCGCGTGCGTAGTAGCCGTAATAGCTACTCATGCTTGTAATGATGAATGCAAACACGAGTGACTTAATCAGTCCATACCACACGTAGTAGGGATTGAACGCATATTGTATGCCGACCATATAATCCGCCACGGTTATTACATCGGTGAAGGCTCCAACTCCCCAGCCGCCTACCAGGCCGACGGCAATGGAGATAATGACCAGAAACGGCATCATTGTGATGAATGCCAGTATCTTCGGCAGAATCAGGTAGTTGGCAGAGTTGACGCCCATTATCTCCAATGCATCAATCTGCTCTGTGATACGCATCGTACCGATTTCGGAGGCGATGTTCGAACCCACTTTACCCACCAGAATAAGGCAGAGAATCGTGCTGGAGAACTCCAGCAATAGTGTTTCGCGCGTGAGAAGTCCGGTAGTGTACGTCGGAAGAAGCGGGTTCTCGGTATTGATTTTGGCCTGAATGGTCAGAATGGCTCCGATAAAGATGGAGATGATTACCACGATCGGAAGGCTTTGCAGACCTTGTTTCTCCAGTTCGCGAGAGTATTGGCGAAGGAACATCCGCCACCTATCGGGTGCACGGAATACTCTGCCCATCAGCAACCAATATTCACCTATATGTTGTAGCAATTTCATATGCCTGAATAGATATCTTTTCCTAAGGTTTACTCTAAAAGTCTGCAAAGATACTACTTTT
>JAGCEW010000034.1 GCA_017650465.1 Paludibacteraceae bacterium | reverse complement strand
TTGCATCGGATGTGCCATCTGCCCCAAGATAGACAGATACACGCCTATGCCAACCGAGACTGGGTGCCGCTCATCAACTCCACCTTCGGAACACATTACGAATGGGGACACTTATTCCAACAACTCTTTCGACCATCTGATTTGGTACAACAGCGCTTGGAGTCTTTTGCCGCTCATACAGCCAAACCATACATAGCCGTAGCCTTCCGTATGCAGAACCTCTTAGGCGATTATTCCGAATATGCCTATCAACCTGCCTCTGTTCAAAAACAGCGCGAATTGCTCCAAATGCTCACAAATCAACTCGTTCGCATATATAATACAGAAAATATACCCCTATTAGTCACGTCCGATAGTGAACGCCTCACCCGTGAAGTCGAGCACCTGGACTTTGTCTTTACCAACATAGGAAAGGCCGCACACGTCGATACCTTAGCAGGCCAACCATTGGAACACTATATGAAATCGGTAGTCGATTTCTACCTTCTCGCCGGCGCAAAAAAAATCTACGCTGTCGTCACAAATGAGATGTATCCGTCCGACTTCCCACGTTATGCAGCTTTGGTGGGGGGAGTGCCTTTTGAACGTATTTGCTTAGAGTAACCGTCTGTTTATGCCATTACGCCACACCATACAACGACTCAGAGAGACACGAGTACTCGAAAACTACTCCTTCATGACCGCGCTCAACCTCATCGGGGCACTTATTAGCTTTTTCCTCTATCCCTATGTCATACGTATGACCGGAACCGAGGCTTTCGGCGTCTTCCCTTACGCAATGGCGTGGATAGTGTATTTTCAGACTATAATAGAATTCGGATTCGACTCGCCGGCAGTGAAAGCCATTGCCGAAAACAGAGACAATTCCGAAGCCCAAGAACATATCCTTTCCTGTATCTTCACAGCCAAACTGATCCTCTTCATAGCCTGTTCGCTCATCTTCGCCGGATTGATGTGCGCAGTGGAAGATATGCGTACACATCGGCTCATTTTTCTTATTGCCTACGCGCAGACCTTGGTGCCCTTGCTCTATCCGGTCTGGTATTTCCAGGGAATGAAAAATATGCGTATGGTCACGTATATCAACCTTGCCTGTCGTATTACCGCCATACCGCTTACCCTCTTGTTCGTGCGAAGCGCAGCGGATGTATGGATATATGCGGCTATCACCTCAGGCACCATCCTCATCGGGAGTCTGGTAGCAATAGCGTATATATACTTCCACGACGGATTGCGTCTCCGCATTGTACCTCTTCGGGACCTCAAGCAATGGCTCTCCGATGGTTTCCCATTCCTGATGACGCAGTTTATCGGACGTCTCAAAGATGGTCTCCTCACCATTCTTATCCGACATCTGTTCGGATACGCCGATGTCACACTCTATGATATCGCCAAGAAAGTGGTAGCTATCCCGCGAATGTTTACACAGAATATCAACGAAGCCTTATTCCCCGAAGTCGTAAATAATGCTTCACCTCAACGTGTGCGTCGTATCCTCAAATACGAACGCTTTATCGGTGCTGCATCAGCCGTAACGGTTGCACTGTTGGCATATCCCATCATACGCTTTATGTTTGGGCTCGATAGTATTGACGCTTATCCCATGAGCGTCATCTTGAGTTGGAGTATCTACACCTGGCTGGTAGTAGGGGCGTATCTGCACTTCGTCTTTATCCCGCAAAATCGATACTATTACGTCACCTACAACCAACTGACAGCCTTGCTTAGTTGTCTCGTCCTGACCGCTGTCGGATTGCTCATTTGGTGCAACATCCTCGTTATGCCTGTCGCACTCGTCTTGTCCGGATTTATGGAGATAGCCTATTGTCGAATCGCTTGTCACCGGAAGAAACTGCTATGAACCCACTTGTCTCTATTTGTGTACCCGTATATAATGTCGCTGATTACATCGAGCGATGTGCTGTCAGTCTGATGGAGCAAACCTACCAACCTCTGGAGTATATCTTTGTGGACGATTGCTCAACCGACCATAGCATAGACGTCTTGACGAAAGTGCTGGAGCGCTATCCCAAACGATGTGAACAAGTCCGTATCCTGCGTAATGACCGCAATCGAGGACCGGCCTTTTCCCGCCAAAAAGCCATAGAAAACGCTACGGGTGAATATATCTGTTTTGTCGATTCCGATGATTTCGTGGAACGCAATATGGTCGAACGCTTGCTCAGCAATGCCATCGAACAGAACGCAGACATCATTAGTGCCGGAAATGACATCCTTTATCCCAATGGCCGTTGCGTCATAGAACAACCTCTGCCCGAATACGCACAGTATGATGCTCTGTCGTTTCCTTTAAGGGGCGTCTTCTGTTCCTTGTGGGGAGCCATATACCGCACAGCTCTCTTCCGCCAACCCTCCGTCTTCGCACCCGAAGATATGTATTATCTTGAGGACCGTTTAATGAGGCTCAAACTCGCCCTTCTCACCGACAAAATCTACTATGTCAATGACCTTGTTTACCACTATTGCGTCAATCGCAAGTCTATCACCTCACATATAACGGACGGACATCTAACCCATTTCGTCCGTTTCTGGCACATAGTAGATGAACTCCTCGCTCAACGAGGATTATCCGAACAATACAAGCAGCTAATCTCCTTTGCTAAGGTACAGAACAAATCCACCTTGATGTTGCATACCGATAGTATGGCCTTGCGACGCAAATATGCTGATTTGTTCCGCAAAGAAGAGACGACGCAAATGCACCACCTCTGCCGAGGTCAATGGCTGATGACGTATCTCATCCACCACCACTTGTGGCCCGCCGTCTGGATATACCAACAGTATATGAATCTCCTCCGTTCATTATTTTTCATTTAGAAGAACGTCCGTAATTGTTGGGCGGATTGACGATTGTTGTAACAGGAATCCAGAACGGATTGGCGTGTCTCAATCGTGTTTGGCTCGATGCTTTGTTGCATTAGCGACGAACAGAGATTCACCAGTTCTTCTGCCGAATGACCAATATGGCATAGCTCGGCTAATTCGGTGCCGACCACCATTTCGGGATTGACCACCACATGCTGACCGGTATATAGCACATTGAGCAGTTTGAGCTTGATGCCTGTCGATTGGAACGTAAGTAGCAGATGTACCTTTGCATCTTGGATGAGTTGTTCCATTGTGTTTTGGTCGGGACTGCTCACCAATTGCATATTGGGGTGTTGGGCAATGATGTGCTGTAGCGCGGGCGATGGATGGTATCCGGCAATGATGATGCGATAGGGGAGTCGGTCTGCCAAGTGCGTTGCTATATACGCAGCAACTCGGTGGTTCTCCGCTACGGACAAGTTGCCGTGGTAGAGGATATAAGGTGTTGTGGGCTCGCGGGGAGTGGAAACCTGTTCGTGTCCGTGGAAACACGGTATATATGTGGTAGGAACCGAGGGATAGTGCTGCTTAAAATACGCCTCGTCCTGATGCGCCAATGCAAAGATTCCTTGCGCGTAGAGAAGCTTGCGTTCGAACAGACGAAGGCGCTCGGCTTCCAGATGATAGAAGACCTTGCGCACAAACGAAGGTGTGGCTTTTCCGAGCGCGTGGTAGTAGTGGTGCTCTACATTGCATTCGCGAAAATATTTGCGTCGGTTGCGTAAGGAAGGATGTGCCATCAAGGCGCAACTCACCAAGCCTTCGAAGAGGATAGGCGCCTCGTCTTGCATAAGTCGGGGCAGTAAGTCCGGATGTTCACGGCTGGTAACGCCGTAGGGCAAGAGACTGAGCTGTTGTACAAACGAAGTCTTGCGCGGGTAGTAATAGACGTGTTCACAGAGTTCCTCCAGTTGGGCGGAAGGAGTGAGGTTGCCTTTGTAGAAACAATGGAGAATGATGTTCACCCCTTCTTCGGACAAGGCTCGGATGCGGTAGTAGACATCGATGGCTCCCCCATAAGCGGGGGGATAAGGATTGTCGAAGCAGATGATATGTAGTCGGCCGTTGGTCATAAGAGTCTCTGTAGTATCGTTTCCATTTGTTCGGCTTGGTATAGGCGTGAGAAGCGTTGCCGAAGAGCTTGATGAACGGGTTGGCGGGTAAAGCCGTTTTGTTCCCATTCGCGGTACTTGTCTATGATAAATGTTCGGATACCTTCCATATCGTCGGAAGCAAGACCCGCGTTGGTGTCTTCTATGGCTTGCGCCAGCAATCCCTGGTCGGAAGGATAACAGAGCACAGGTTTCTCACAGCCTAAGGCATCGAAAAACTTGGTGGTCATCATACCCTTGGCAGAAGGGCTTGTCAGTACAAGCATTATACTGCTTTTTCGTATTTCTTCTCCCACCTCTGTGATGGCAATCGGTTGATGGTTCGGGGTGTGCAGATTGAGACGCAATAGGGGTAGTTGGGCCTGCAATTGGCGAATCATAGCGAAAAGAACCTCCGGATGTTGGAACTCATATATCGTACCGATGTAGGAAATCAGGAATTCGTTGTGATGGACCGGAGCAAAGTAGAACTGTTCCGGATCGAAACCATTGTAAAGGAGGTGTACGTTGGTATTGAGTGTGCGCAGAAAATCTACGTGCCAGGGGCTGATCGTGGTGATAGTGTTCGCCAAGCGTAACACGCGATTTCGGCGACGGATATTGATTTGCCGGTACCACTTACGGAAAGGTCTTGCCCACCATTGGCGATGATGCTGGTATTGCGCGTTTGGCACTTGCTCGTCCACATCACGTATATCCACGTGCAAGGGGATACGTTTCTCGCGCGCAATATCTAATGCTGCTCGTAGCGGGAAGGTGGAGAAGGTGGTGCAAAAGACGAGGTCAAAGGACAGGTCTTTCACCGCTTCTTGTGCTTTTCGTGCGAAAAAGCGGTTCTTCCAGTCTGTAAGAAGTGACCAAGCGCTTTTGAGAAACCAGTCCGTACGATTGCGGTAGAGCGGTATTTCCTGAATAGGATAGGAATGAGGAAAGGGAATGGGTTTGAAGCGTTCGGTAAGTACATAGACACTATGTCCCACTTTGCACCAATATTCGCAGAAGTAACGAAGTCTCGGAGCAAACGCCGGTGGGCTGTAAGGGTCGGTGAGTACAAGAATCTTCATTACAACAGCGAAAGGATTTTGGGATAGAGTGATTTGTGGTACGTGTCCTTGCGAATGCTGGTATTATGCCATAACAATACCAATTCGCCGTGACATTGGCGCACTTTTTCAATCAGTCGCTCGGCTTCAAAATAGGCTTCGTCCTCGTTGAGATTCATATAGTGCGGTGCACTGAGGGTGCAATCCATAATGGTCAAGGGATGGAGTGTGAGGCTGCTCAATTCACCTGTTTCGGGATCTATCCATCGTATGGGACGCGTCGTTTGGAGTCGGAATCCGGCTCGGTCGGCAAAGCCCATCGTGTAGTCATCGGTAATACCGGCTTGTGCCAATTTGCGCAGTTGGGCTATGGAACAGCACAGATAGTGACTTCGGTGGAGCGTGTAGCCGGCGGAATTGAGGATGGTGCCGTAGCAGCTGGAATGCAATCCCAGTAGGGCATTACTATCGTATAGCATTTTGCGCGTAAAGAGCCAGTCTTTCCCGCTTAGGTTGTACTGCGGGTAATCCAAGCCCAGACCGGGTGTGTCTTTCACGAAATAGATACTATCCGCGTCTTTCACTTGACTGTCCTGTGCGATGAGCCAAGGGAAGGTGAAAGCGGGATCGTTACCGATATTCTTCCAAGAAGCCAAGACCTCTTTCCATTCTCCGCGTGAGAAACCACCCAAAGCACCGCGTAGATGGCGGTAGTGCGCAATGGTGTCTATATCGTGCGTCAGACATATATTGGCAAACGTGGCTGACGGCATAGGAAGGTCGAGCGATTTCATTAGCATTCGCGCGTACTCGTCTACTTGTGGGATGTGAAGTCGGTTGTTTTCACCTAAGATGGAGTACTTAGCCAAAAAGCGTCCGTGTTCATCGCGCTTCGGATTCAGAAGTTCTTCTGCGCGGGAGAGGTAGAAAAACGCGTTGTAAACGAGTTCGGGCGCTATGTAGGCTTCGCCGTCTCGTATTTCGACCGCTGTGGATGTGATTTCCGTAGGGTAGTGCAACTGATCCCATTCCAACGGTGCTGCCAAATGCACGTGCTTCGCGGCTTCTTCGTTCCCGTACAGAAGAAACGAAAGGATGTAGTCGATAGTTTCTTTTGTCAGTGTCATAATCGTCCTATTCGCTTAAAATCTCCCACTCATATAGTTTCTGCTCTATCTGGTGTTTGATGGTTTCGTATTGATGGAAGTTCTCCTGCGTTTGGTTTTCGGGTAGAGCGAGTAGGGCTTCGATTTCTGCTTGCTGTTGCTCCAATGCCGTGATAGCTGTTTCTATGTCCGCTATTTGTTTCTCTTTTTTGCGTTTTTCGGCTGCTACGGCCTTCTGCGCCGCGTAGTCAAGAGCGCCCGAGATAGGCTTCGACTGTCGGTTGACTGTCGGTTGACCGTCGGTTGACCGTCGGTTATCCCTCGAATTTAGCAGGGAGAGATCCTCCATTTTTTTGCTTTGCAGAAAATCATATATTCCCCCTAGATGTTCACGAACCCGTCCTCCGCCGAACTCATATACTTTCGAGACGAGCCCGTCGAGGAAATCACGGTCGTGGCTGACACAGATGACAGTGCCGTTAAACTCTTGCAGCGCGGCTTTGAGCACGTCTTTGGACGCCATATCGAGGTGATTGGTGGGCTCGTCGAGAATAAGCAAGTTACAAGGTTCGAGCAAAAGACGAATCATCGCCAGTCGACTCCGTTCACCTCCGGATAGGACTTTCACCTTTTTATCAGAGGCTTCTCCACCAAACATAAAAGCGCCCAGAATGTCCCGTATCTTGGTGCGAATATCGCCTACCGCCACATCGTCAATGGTCTGAAAAACCGTTTTGTTCTCATCCAATAGTGCCGCTTGATTTTGTGCAAAGTAGCCGATTTTGACATTGTGGCCTATTTTTAGCGTTCCGAGGTGGTCGATTTGCCCCATTATGCAGCGGACGAGAGTGGTTTTACCTTCTCCGTTTTTACCGACGAAGGCCACTTTCTCTCCTCGTCTGATGGTAAGATTGACATCGCTGATGATGACTTTGTTTGAGGTGCCGGATGTGTGGGACGGGAACGATTTCTCCAGACCTTCGATGATAAGTGGGAAATCGCCGCTACGAGGTGCCGGAGGAAATTTGAGGTTGAGACGAGAGGTGTCTTCCAAATCCACTTCGAGGCGTTCTAAGCGTTCCAGTTGTTTGATGCGGCTTTGCACTTGTATGGCCTTGGTCGCTTTGTAGCGAAACCGCTCGATGAATTCTTCGGTGTCTTGAATCATCTTTTGCTGATTCTGGAAGGCTCGCACTTGCTGCTCGTGTCTTTCTTGCCGGAGTGTGACGAATTGGGAATACGGCACATTGTAGTCGTAGATATGTCCCAAGGTGATTTCAATGGTTCGTGTAGTCGCGTGGTCTAAAAATGCACGGTCGTGGCTGACCAATAAAACAGCACTTTGCGATTGAGCGAGAAAGTTTTCGAGCCATTGGATGGATTCAATATCCAAATGGTTGGTCGGTTCGTCCAAGAGGATTAAGTCGGGGTGTCGCAAGAGAATCTTGGCTAATTCAATACGCATTCTCCATCCTCCGGAGAATTCGGTGGTAGGTCTGTCAAAGTCGTTGCGTTCAAATCCCAGTCCTATGATGGTTTTATCCATCTCAGCGACAAACCGCGCTTCATCGTCGCCGTTGAAAATGGTCATCACCTCTTCTTTCAAGGTGCGTCCGTCTTGGAGAAACATCACTTGCGGAAGATATCCGATGGTGAGATCCCGATCCTTGGTAATATGTCCGGAAGTCGGTTCGTACTCGCCGGCAATCAGGCGTAGTAAGGTCGTTTTTCCGGCACCATTCTTGCCGACAAGAGCAATCCGGTCTTTCTTGTTGACGAGAAAGGAGATATCGTCCAAAACAGGATGAGAAGAGAATTCAATCGATATGTGGTCAATGGACAACATTGTTTATTGGTTAAGGAGGTGTGTTAAACATTGTCCTGTGTAGCTGTTGGGACAAGTCATAATTGCTTCCGGTGTTCCCTCTGCCACGATCTGTCCACCGTCGTTACCACCTTCGGGTCCCAGATCAATAATATGGTCAGCAGCAAGGATGACTTCGGGATTGTGCTCTATAATAAGTACGGTGTGTCCGTTTGAGATAAGTCGGTTTAAAGCTTTCAGAAGTACTCGTATATCCGTGTGGTGCAATCCCGTGGTGGGTTCGTCAAAAACGAATAAAGTGGGGTGGTTGTCTTCTTGTGCGAGGAATGAGGCTAATTTCACGCGTTGACTCTCACCTCCGGAAAGGGTGGAGGAAGATTGTCCGAGTTTGATGTAGCCGATGCCGACATCTTGTAAGGGTTTAAGGCGTTGAACGATCTTTTTACAAGCGGGGTCTTCACTAAAGAACTCGATGGCTTGATTCACCGTCATCTCTAAGATATCAAAAATGCTTTTGTCGCGGTATTTGACATCCAATACATCCTGTTTGAAACGCTTGCCGTGGCATTGTTCGCACTCCATCACTATATCCGCCATAAATTGCATTTCAATGGTGATCGTTCCTTCTCCTTGGCATTCTTCACATCGTCCTCCGGGCGTGTTGAACGAGAAATGGGATGGTGTAAAGCCCAGTTGTTGCGCCAACTGTTGCTCGGCATAGAGCTTACGTATTTCGTCGTAGACTTTTAAGTAGGTGACGGGATTTGAGCGGGAAGAGCGTGAAAGAGGATTCTGGTCCACAAATTCAATGTCGTGCAGAAGGTGGAGACTGCCGGATAGTTTGTGGAAATCACCTGTGTGATCCGCTGTTCCGCCGTAGTATTTTTTGAGGGCGGGGTATAGCACTTTGCTGATGAGTGACGATTTTCCGCTACCGGAAACACCGGTGACAACGGTCATTACATTCAAAGGGAAACGGACATTGATGTTTTTCAGGTTGTTTTCCGCTGCGCCGATCACTTCGATGTAATTGTGCCATGGACGACGTTGAGCAGGGATGTCGTACGTGAATTTTTCGAGTCTCGGTTTTCCGATGTAAGTTATTTCTCCTCCGTGTCTTCCGGCTGCGGGCCCGATCTCAATGATATGATCTGCTGCTTTTTGTATCTCATCATCGTGTTCTACGACTACGATGGTATTCCCCAAATTGCGCAGTTCGTACAGGACGTGAATCAGACGCTGGGTATCTCGTGCGTGAAGGCCAATGCTGGGTTCGTCCAATACATAGAGAGACCCGACAAGACTACTGCCGAGCGATTTGGCGAGGTTGATTCGTTGACTTTCACCACCGGAAAGAGAATTGCTTATGCGGTTGAGGGTGAGATAGCCTAATCCGACATCTTGCATAAAGCGCAAGCGGGACTTGATCTCCGGTAGTAACTGATGAGCAGCTATTTGGTCGGTATCGCTTAAGTGGAGTTGTTCGAACCACACTTGTAAATCATTCACAAACATAGCACACAACTCGGTAATATTTTTTCCACCGACATAGACATAGTTTGCGGCTTCCCGTAGGCGTTTCCCGTTGCAAAGGGGACACGTACTGCGTCCACGGTAACGGGCTAAGAGGACGCGATATTGCATTTTATTGTATTGCTTTGCCTCTAATTCGTGGAAGAAGTCGTCAAGTCCTCGAAAATACTCGTTGCCTGTCCAAATTAGATGTTTCTCCTCTGGAGAAAGTTCGTAGAATGGCTTATGGATAGGAAAATCGAATTTGCTTGCGTTGTACATCAAAGCCTCATTCCATAAGCGCATTTTTTCTCCGTGCCAGCAAGCAATAGCACCCTCGTAGATGGATTTTGACTTGTCGGGAACGACTAAGTCGGGATCAATGCCTACTACGGTTCCCAGTCCTCCACATGTGGGACAAGCCCCAAGCGGATTGTTGAAATCAAAGAGGTGTTCGTTGGGCTCGATAAATGTGATACCATCTGCTTCAAATCGTTTGGAGAAATGAACCGTGACGAGCGTTTTCTGTCCTTCACCAGATGTGTTTTCGTACCCAATCAGGCAGTTGTCTTTTCCTTCGTAAAAGGCAGTCTGTACGGAATCTGCGAAACGATTGCGGGTAGAATCGGTCTTGTCGCAAATAATACGATCGACCAGCAGATATACATTAGCATTTGGCTTTTCTCCCGTGACCTGTGTGATTCGGATCACTTTTTGTTCTGTTGTGTCGAATAGACGAGAAAAGCCTTGTTGGTTCCATATTTGCAGTTGTTCCTGAAACGTTCTTCCTTCCGGCAGAAGAATAGGCGCCAAGAGCACAAGAGGTGTTCCTTCCGGCTGTTTTTCCATTTCACGGATGACATCTTGTACGGCGTGTCGTTTCACTTCCTGATGTGAGACGGGTGAAATGGTGCGACCTACTCGTGCGAAGAGTAATTTGAGGTAGTCATAGATCTCTGTAACAGTTCCTACTGTTGAGCGGGGATTGCGCGAAGATACTTTTTGCTCGATGGCAATGGCGGGTGGAATATTGTCAATATGATCCACCTCCGGTTTTTGCATTCGTCCGAGAAATTGTCGGGCGTAGGCACTCAAACTTTCGACATAACGCCTCTGCCCTTCCGCGTATAAGGTATCGAACGCCAAAGAGGATTTGCCACTTCCGGATACACCTGTAATAACCGTCAATTGATTGAGTGGTATATCCAGAGTGATGTTTTTCAAGTTATGGGTTTTTGCCCTTTCAATATGGATATTTTGTGTGTTCAATTGCTTGTTCGGTTCAGGAAATTATCTTCCATTTCTTTGATGCTCCGCTGTGTGTCGGGATTGGTCAGATCCATTTGTTCTTTGCTCAATTTTGGAATACGCAAACGGGTGCCGGGTAGAATGACACTTGGATTGGTCAGCTGGTCTCTGTTGGCATCGTATATGTACACCCAGAATTTTTTCTCACCATAGTGCTTTTTTGCTACCCAAGCTAAACGACTGTCTTTTGCCAAGATTTCGGTGGCAATAAATTCGGTATATTCTCCTTGTGGGTTTACATGTGGGGTGGTCTCTTCCTCTGATGACACTTGCGTAGCATTAGCAGTATTGTCTGGAATGCTCTCGGTGGAAGTAGCTAAATTGTCTATAGTTGTTGTTTCTTCTTCTATTTCTTCATTGAAAGAGATTTCATCTGTCAGGGAAGGAGAAACGGTGATTTCTTGTCCTACTTTTTCTTGTAGATGGTTTGCCCACACTTCTATTTTGTGCTGTAGGAACAGATATCCTCCGATGAGCAAGAGACAAAAAACACTCATCGTTATGCCTGCGGTCATCCACGGATGGAATTCTTTTTTGACCGGTGGAGACTGGATATCGTCAATCGGCAGAAGTTCTATTTCTTTCTCTGCTGGTTGAGTTTCGTTTGATGGTTGTTCAACAGTCGGCTCTTCGGGGATTTGAGTCGGCTCTGTAGGGATTTGAGTCGTCTCTTCGGCAGTGGGAGTAGGAGTTTCTTCTGTGGAATCTACTTTTTGCGGTCCTTGTCCCATATCCGCCAAAATGTTGAGGATTTCATCGGCTTGATCGTTCAACTTGCGTATCGGATCACTCATTGGCGTCAACTCGTTGTGAACATAGTTCATGTTTTCCGCAGTGGAACGCTCCATAGTGAATCCAGGTTTGTGATAACCTTGTATGATGATACTTTCTCCTGTTTTTACGTTTACGCTTTTCCGTGGGGCCATATCCTGTACATAGAAAGTTCCCAATCCGCTGATACGGATGGATTCTCCTTTCTGCATCGTGACAGTCATTTGGTCAATCATGCAAGAAAGGAAGAGTGCGACATCTTTTTGGGCGATGCCACTTTCTTTGGCGACAGATTGGCGTAATCTAACCCAAGTAAGTTTGTTAGTGTCTGTAGCCATATTTATTTCACAATCGTTTTTAATTTGTTATTGGCACGAAAACTGACAACGCGTTTGGCGCGTGTTACTGATTTTTCTCCGGTTTTAGGGTTCGTTACTTGTCTGGCTCTTCTTTCTTTCGGTTCTAATGTTCCGAAATTTTGTAGTTGTACGGAGTGGTCTTCCTGTAGAGAGGTGTTGATGACCTTTGTGGTAGCAGTCATCAATTGTTCCACCTGTTTTTTTGTCATCCCCGTCTTTTCGGCAATGTTGTTGATAAGTTCTTTCGTTGTCATAGTTCTGCATAGAGGTCAAATGCCTCGGCTTTAGTTATTTTGGCAAGGTATATTTCGCCTATTTTGCATTTTTTGGTACTGCTATTTA
>JAGCEW010000033.1 GCA_017650465.1 Paludibacteraceae bacterium | reverse complement strand
CGCTCTGCGAGGCCTCTGTGCTCACCGGCGGGAGTGTAAGGAGGTAGCGCGCGCCTGCAGCAATGCAGCCCCCCGTGCTCCTCTCTTGTTTTATCGGCTGAATGCCCAAGTATAGATATCATCTCTTTTCCTCTGTCCTCGAATAAAGAACGGTGCCAGGTTCGATATGAGGCTGCCGACAGTAACGGCGGCTTGTTCGTCCGTTACCTTTTGAGCGAAGCCGATTGCGAACGGCAGGCGCACCATTCGGTAGCCGTTGCTATTGCTCCGGCTAATCGAGCAGCACCCCCAAGTAATGCCGCGATTCGTTTCTACATCGGCATTGGTGCGGACAAAGGTATCGGCAGTAAAGCGATAGTCATCGCCGGATAAATTGTAGGTGTTGATCACCTTGTAATTCCGTTTGACGAGACCACCAGTACCTATCTGAAGGGTGTGCTGCTTGCCGTTCGCGAACCAGCCTTTCTTTTTCGGGCCATATTTCAAGTTAGAGCCTTGGATGTTCCAGCGGTTTTTCTTCTTGATGTAGCGGAACAGAATAGGCTCTAACCCAAGCGCCGTGTAGTACTCGTAATTACGAAGGTACAGCAAGCCATTGCGCACTTCGCAATAGAGCAAAGGCGCGTCGGAGGCTTCGATAGTGGTATCGCCTTGCGGGGTGGTCGAAGCCGAATTATTATTCAACTCCGTAAGAATGTTCGCCAACATGTTTGGCGTGATCGAGTTTGCGGCGGTCTGCATTCGCAAGTTCTCGATGAGGGATTGGATTTGCGTCTTATTCATAGTATTACAGTTTATTGATTCGTTCAAACATGTCCGCCATGATACCTTGGAACTCTCGACCAAGGTTCTCTCCGAAGAAATCGCGGAGGTTGAGGACGGAGGAGTAGTATTTTTTTGAGAACCAAGGTCGGCGCTGACGCACTTTGGTTCGACCTATATCTCCCTTGTTTCCGCGAGGTGTTTCGCGTCCTGTTCCGAAGTCCTGCCAAAGGCCGTATTCGAGGAACTGTTCAGAGATGGTAAGCTCGACAAATCGCCCGTCAGCCTGTATAGGTATTGTGCAAGGCGATTGGAGTAATCTGCCCGTATCAATGACGTCCAGTAAGGTGATACGTTCCTGCCAGATTTTTATCATCGTATCGTTCCAGGCGCGAACGTATTGCTCGCGTTCGGATTGGGCTTGCTCTTGCGTGGGTGCAACTTCGATCATACGTACTCCTCCGAATATGGTTCGGTAAAGATGCCATCATCAAGGCTAAAATCGTTCAGCGTTAAGCGCTTGTCGGCAAATTTCCACTTGAAATTGACCTGATTATTACTTCCCGGCGCATCGGTTATTTGGTGCTCATAGTCGGCTATGAGCACGAGCGGATTCGTGCCATTGATCTTCTGCGCAAGTTGTATCTTGGGCGAGGTGAAGAACTGCTCCAGCCAGCGTGCCTGCATGAGGAGCAGATCTCCTGTTTGTGTTTGGTAGGTATGCGTGTGTTCTACGTCGTAGTAAGCGAGTTGGTGCTCGATGACCGCTTCGGAGAAGTCGGTTTCCAACTCGGTTACGGTTTCGGAGAAGAAAGTAACTGCTTCCTTGCAGTTGAACGCATTCCAGAAATAGAAACTCCGCGTAGAAGGTGTGCGCTGTATGAAGAAATGGCAGCGGCGGGATTCAATCTCATAGGAGAACTGAAGTAGCTTTACATCCATGTGTAAAGCGTCCGACAGTTCTTCCTCGATTGTAGCCGGATTGACGGTGATTGTCTTCATACCGACGAGCGGTACGTTGATGCTCTCGGTGTAGCCGGTTGACTTCGTAGTGCCGTCCGGCAGTTGATACATGGCGGACACTCTGACGGAGTGGCGACCCCTGCTGTAATACCCGGCAAGGGGCTGCGGGCAGTTAAGCGATACGACACGGCTTGTGGCGGTGGTAAAGAAGTTCTCCTCCACAAACTCTTCAGCAGGCTTTGAGATGCAATGGAAATGGCAATAGACGGCGTGGAAAGTAGCCGTGACGGGCTCATCCCCATCATCAGCCGTGATGTTCACGGTCTGGTACGAATAGCCTTGCTGAATGAAGTACGCTTCAATGATAGAAAGGATATCGCGCACCGTAACTTTGCCGTTGGAGGCATAGTAGGTGCTTTTGAAGATTTGCTTTCCCTTCACCTTGAGAGTGAAGACAAGCGAAGCTCGGTCGGTATCAATACCGATATTGGGGATGTCGCACGTGTAGTACGTGGACTGCAGCTCTGTAGTAATAGATAAAGCCATACCTTTGTATTTTTGTGCAAAGATATGGCTTTGGCTTCAATTACCAAAAGACACCCTTTTTAGGTGGCTTTGAGTGTGATGATATCGCGCAGGTCTGTCGTATAGAGCGGACTCTTGTGCTCGGTTTTATATACCGGCTTCTCGGAGGTCATTTGAGAGCCGTAGATGATAGCGCGCTTGCCTTGGCGGTCCTCTATCTGATCAAGGACGCGCTGAAGGCGTTTGTCCTTGTCCCGGTCTTTGACATCGAACATGTCAGGTACTACAGCCGCTTCGGGAATTATCTTGAGCAACACGACACCGGCTTTCTTGTAAAGAATGCCCGGACGAAACGAACGCCGGAACGCTCCCAAAGCGTAGGCGATCAATTCCTGATTGTTTGCCGTAGCGACGGGGAGCGTTACCAGTTCGGAGAGGTAGTGTTGCTCTACATCCGTTCTGAAGGGTGACGTGTGGGCATAGACATACAGCTGCTGCGCAACGGACTTTTGGGTGCGCAGTTGGCGGGCACAGTGCGCGCAGAAATTTGCTATCTGTTCTTCTAATAGAGATTGTTCGGTGATGGCTGTTGCGAACGTGCGAGACGTGGTTATACTTTGCTTCATGGGCAACTCCGTAATATCTATTACGTCTTGACCACGAAGCTCCTGCCACGTGAGCAGTCCGGGCTTATTGAGCAGGCCACGAGCAAAGGTAGCGGGCTTCTCGGTAAACTGCAAGGCGGTGGTAACACCAGCTGCCGTGAGTTTCGCCTTTGCTCGTCTGCCAATGCCCCAGACATCACCAATCTCGAACTGTGAGAGTGCCTTGATGCGCTGCTCTTCCGTGCGTATCTCGCACACCCCGTGATAACCGGGATATTTCTTGGCATACTTGGATGCCACTTTCGCCAGAGTTTTAGAAGAAGCGATGCCGATAGAGATGGGTATGCCGACGCCTTTGCGGATGTCCCGCACCAATTTTTCGCAATAGGCTTTCTGCTCCTCCACCGGCACATGATCGATATTGATGAAGCTCTCATCAATGGAGTACTGCTCAAAGCGTGTGGTGTGCGCGCGGAGGATGGACATTACCCGGTCCGACAAATCGCCATAGAGGGAGAAATTGGAGGAGAAGCACACGACTCCTTCTTTCTCCACCAGTGCCTTGATTTGGTAGAGCGGTGCGCCCATGGGGATGCCGAGTGCTTTGGCTTCGTTGGAACGTGAGACAACGCAGCTGTCGTTTCCTGAAAGTACAACGACCGGCCGTCCTTCCAAATCGGGACGGAAAACGCGTTCGCACGAGACGAAGAAATTATTGCAGTCGGCTAAAGCGAACATCAGAGACGCGTTTTGTGGATGGCGTAAGTAACTACACCCCAAACGGAAAACTCATTGTTCTT
>JAGCEW010000032.1 GCA_017650465.1 Paludibacteraceae bacterium | reverse complement strand
GTTCCTGTTAGCAGGGTAGATAACGGTTTCGGAGACCGCAATTTGATTGCTTCCTATGGTTGCAATTGCTAATATCGTATAGTGATTGTTTACCATGAAGAATCTGTTTATAACAATAGGTTTGGCAGCTGCACTCGCAGCTGCTTTTCCGTCATGTAAGAACGGTCAGAATGCACAGGAGAATCTTTTATATGCTTCGTGTAAACCTTACACGCGTTGGTGGTGGCATTCTGCGGATATAGACACGAATGCTGTTCGTGACCAATTGGTATGGATGAAAGAGCATGAGTTCGGCGGAGTAGAGATAGCATGGATTTATCCGATGTTTTGTGAAAGTTCCACACCGCACCCTGATTTTCTATCGCAGAAATGGGCTGTTCCTGTTGAATGTGCCAAACGTTGTGCTGATTCGTTGGGCTTGGGATGTGATTTCACTTTCGGTACCATGTGGCCTTTTGCCGATGTAGATTTGCCGGATGGGGACCAGACACGTAATTTTTTCGATTCTACGGAAATCTGTCTGCGTCCATTAGTGTGGGATCATCCTAAGGTGGCGAAAATCATCAACCATCTAAGCCGTCCTGTTTTTGAACGTTATGCGAAAAAAATGAATCAAGGTCTGAAAGATGCCTATCAGGGAAATCGTTCGGGTTTGTTTGTTGATTCGTGGGAAGTTGAGACCGAGTATTTGTGGACGCCGGGCTTTGATAAGACGTTCATGAAAGAGCATGGTTATGACATTTTGCCTTATTTTCAGGAGCGCAAACTAATGGATATGCAGACGCACGAGATTTACGACAATGAGGTGTTTTATGACTACATGAAAACGTTGTCGGGCTATGTGCTTAGGGAATTCTATCAACCTTTTGCAGCAAATGCTACGGAGCAAGGCTGTTTCTCTCGTGCGCAGTGTGGAGGCGCACCAACTGATTTATTGACGGCATTTGCCACGGTGGATATTCCGGAGACGGAGGCTATTTTGTATGAGCCGTGTTTTAGTAAGATCGCTGCTTCTGCGGCTACCATCGGAGGCAAGCAGGCAGTCACGGCTGAGACTTTCACTTGTGCTTATGGATGGACGAGCCTTCGTGCCAACAATTTCCGCGGTCATTCTCCTCATCAGGGAAAAGAACAAGTGGCAGACTTGAAATTGATATGTGATGCGCTGTTTGCGAATGGAACAAACCAAATCATCTGGCATGGAATGCCTTTCAATCAAGTCGGTGACACATCGAACTATTTTTATACTACGTGCCAGGTGTCAACTTCGGAAGATTGCAACCTCTCTGGACAGGTCCTGACCGATTTCAACCGTTATATGACGACTGTTTCGGAGTATATGCGAAAGGGCAAGAACTATAGTGATTTGGCAGTCTATATTCCGTTGGAGGATGCCTGGATGGCGGGTGCATATCCGGAAGATGTCCACAAGCAGATGAATTGGCTTTGGGGGCAGTACGAAATGCGCTTTATTGAAACTCCTTTGGCACACAAAGGCTATCAGCCGCTTTGGGTGAATGAACATTTTCTGCATCAGTCCTCTTTTGAGAATGGGGTGTTGCACATGGGGGACGCCACTTTTCGTGCCTTATATGTGGATGTTGAGTATATGGAAAAGAGTGCAGTAGAAACAATTACGCGTTTGGCTGCCCAAGGCCTGCCTGTTTATATGGCTCGTCTCCCTAAAGAACCGGGAAAGATCAAACACGAGGACTATGCTGCTGCGGTCGATAAAATGATGGCCTTACCTTCGGTTAGTACGGATGTTTCAATCTTACAGGGACGTCCGTTAGTGGAGGGTGATAACTTGCCGGATTTCTGGGTGCGTCAGGACGGAGATACATATTATATCTTCTTGGCTAATCCTATGACGCAAACCATTCATTACCCGTTGGAGTATTGCTATGCCTTCACCGATAAAGGGTCTGCGCGGACGTTGACCATCAATCACCATAACACAGCTTCTCAATTGGATGTTGTGTTCTCTCCGATGGAGTCCGTATTGCTCAAAGTCACCCAAGATGGAGTGGAGCAGATTGCCTTGAACTATATTCCGCCAATGTTGCGGAAAGGTTGATGTGTAACATTATTGTTCTGTCTATATATGTTGAATAGGAAAGCAGTTTTTATTGAGATCAAAGAGTATCTGATGATTGCTATCTGTAGCATTCCTTACGGATTGGTCGTTAATCAGGTCCTTGTACCTCATGCTATCATTGGTGGTGGTTTGACGGGTCTGTGTGAAATTCTTTATTTCGCAACGGATTCGGCCTTGCCCATTTGGCTCAGTTCGTTGGCCTTGAATGTAGTCTTGATTGTTATAGCTATCATCGTCCTTGGATGGAAAACATGTGTCCGCACTTTGTGGGGCATTCTTTGCCTGACGGTTTGGCTGAAACTTTTCCCTGTATCCGACCATGCCCAGATTTCCGATCCCTTTATGGCTATCGTATTGGCGGGTATTTTCAATGGCGCTGGTTTGGGACTTATTTATGCCAACAACGGCAATACCGGTGGTACTGACATTATTGCCATGATTGTAAATAAATATAAGCACATGCCCATGGGACGTGCTTTGTTTATGGTGGATATGGTTATTATTGGTAGTGCGTGGTTCTTGCCGCAAGTCACTCGCATCGAGCAAATCCTGTTTGGTTTGTGCTATGTCTTCATTGAGGCGCAGGCTGTTGATTGGGTGATGGGGCGTGGGCGCCAAAGTGTGCAGTTCTTCATTTTCTCCAAGAAATATAAGGAGATAGCGGATGCCATCATGACGCGTACGGGACGCGGAGTCACTTTCCTTGAGGCGAAAGGGGCTTATACGCAGCAAGAAAGCAAGGTCATTGTCCTGCTGACGCGTAAGTCGGAATCGACGGCTATTTTCCGGATTGTCATGGAGATTGACCCGTCTGCCTTCATTAGCGAGACGCAGACGCACGGAGTGTTCGGCCTGGGATTTGAACCTATTAAAGAACGTACATGACCCCTGTTACCTCTCTTCCCAAAGGCGCAAGCGAATATCTTGTTATTTTGCTTGCAGCCATCCCTTACGGCATTGTGGTTAACTATATTATGTTGCCACATGCCGTAGTCGGGGGAGGGTTGACGGGCCTTTGTGAGATTCTATATTTTGCAACGGATTCGTTTGTCCCGATTTGGCTGAGCCAATTGGTGATGAATGCCCTCTTCCTTTTTGTCGCATGTTTCACCATCGGTTGGCGTGTCTGTTTGCGCACCGTTTATTGTGTGCTGTGTCTTACCTTGTGGCTCAAATTATTACCGCCTGTTGATCAGTCTCCTATTGCCGATCCTTTATTGGCTTTAATGTTAGGAGGTGTCCTTAATGGAGTGGGGATGGCGGCCATCTTTCTTTCCCACGGCTCAACGGGTGGTACGGATATCTTGGCGCTGATCATCAATAAGTACAAGTCTTGGGCGTTGGGACGTATCCTATTGGCCTTCGATTTTGTTATTATGTCCTCTGCTTGGTTCTTGCCGCAAGTGCACAGCGTGGAGAACATCTGCTATGCCTTGGTCTATACCTTTGTCGCCACCAATACGATTGATGGTGTGATGTATTTTTGGAAGAACCGCGTTGCCTAACTCACCACGTGTATAAGTGTTACGCCGTCGCGCAGCGGCAGCATAACGTTTTCCAGTCTTTCATCGGCTCTCACTTTGTCGTTGAAGGCGCGTAGTCCGATGGTCTGTTTGTCGTGGTCGTAATTTGCATCCACCACATGCCCGTCCCAAAGCGTATTATCCGCTATTATCCATCCTCCTTTGCGCACGAAAGGCAGTACCGCATCTAAGTATTCGCTATATTCCCGCTTGTCGGCATCTATAAAAACGACATCAAACATCTCCTTCAACCCTGGTATCAGTTCTTTGCAATCGCCTATAAGGACTTCTATCTTTTGTCCCAGCGGCGATTGCGCAATGTTTTCGCGTATAATATCTTCCAATTCGTCGTTCTTTTCGATGCTTATCAGCTTTCCGTCTTCCGTCAGTCCTTCTGCCAAGCATAGAGCCGAATAGCCGGTATACGTCCCAAGTTCCAACACCCGGCGTGGACGGATCATGTGGCTTATCATGCTCAAAAAGCGTCCTTCTATATGTCCGGACAACATTCGCGGATTCAGCACTTCCAAATGGGTCTTGCGGTTGATCGTGGTCAGTAAGTCGCTTTCTGGGCTACTGTGATGTTCGATATATTCTTCTATGTTTTCCATTTCTTAAGGGGCATAAAATGACTTTTTGAATGCAAATTTGGAGATTTTGCATAAAAAATCGTGCAAAATTACAATTATTTTTGCATATTTCCAAAAAAAGTAGTACTTTTGTCGCAAATTTGAAATATATAACTATTTTTGATTGATATGAATACAATGGGACACTTAGATGATTTGGATCGTAACATCCTGAAAATTATCACCAACAACGCGCGCACTCCTTTCAAAGATGTGGCTGCTGAATGTCACGTCAGTCGTGCTGCCGTGCACCAGCACGTGCAGAAATTATTTGACAGCGGAGTCATCACAGGTTCAGGCTTTCAGGTCGATCCCAAAATGTTAGGGTATAACCTTTGCCTGTATGTGGGTATCACCTTGGAGAAGGGTTCTATGTACAAAGCCGTGACGGCTGAGTTGCAGAAGATACCAGAGGTGGTGGAGTCTGTCTTCACCTTGGGAGCGTTCTCTATTATTATTAAGTTGTATGCGCGTGACGACCGTCATCTGATGGAGTTGCTGAATGGCAAGATTCAGTGCATTCCTGGCATCAGCCGTACCGAGTCGCTCACGGTCCTCGAAACAGGTATTAACCGTCAGTTACCAATTGATTAAACGATTATGGAGAAAGTTATTAGTGGTATTCGCCCAACGGGAAACTTACACCTGGGTAACTATTTCGGAGCCGTCAAGAGTTTCCTTGAAATGCAGAACGAATATGACTGCATGTTTTTCATCGCGGATTGGCATTCGCTCACCACGCATCCCACGCCGGAGAATATCCGCCGTTCGGTCAAGACTATCTTGAGTGAGTATTTGGCGTGCGGTATTGACCCGGAAAAGGCACCTATTTATATACAGAGTGACGTCAAGCCTGTCCTCGAACTCTATCTGTATCTCAATATGAATGCTTATCTCGGCGAGTTGGAGCGTGTCACCAGTTTCAAGGAGAAAGCACGCACCCAGCCCGATAACGTGAATGCCGGTTTGCTCACGTACCCCACACTGATGGCCGCCGATGTCTTGGCGCACAAGGCAGACAAAGTGCCTGTCGGAAAAGACCAGGAGCAGAACATGGAAATGATGCGTCTTTTCGCACGACGCTTCAACCGTATCTATGGCGTCGAGTTCTTCAAGGAACCGCAGTCTTTCCATTTCAACCAAAAGGCGGTCAAGGTGCCTGGATTGGATGGTAGCGGCAAGATGGGAAAGAGCGAAGGAAATGCCATCTATCTCTTTGACGATGAGGCAACTATCCGCAAGAAAGTGATGCGTGCTGTCACCGATGCAGGGCCCACGATGCTTAATCAGGAGAAACCTGAACCCATCCGTAATCTCTTCACGATGATGGAACTTGTTTCTACCAAAGAAACCTATGATTATTTCAACGACCAATATAATAATATGCAGATTCGTTACGGCGACCTGAAGAAACAGTTGGCGGCTGACATCAACGCTTTCTGTGCGCCTATCCGCGAACGCATCCTTGATTTCCAGAACAACGACGATTATCTTCGTCGGGTGGCGGCTATGGGTTGCGAACGCGCCTCCGAGAGTGCGCAGCATACCTTGGATGAGGTTCGCCACATCATTGGGTTCCGTTAAACGTCTTTGCCCCAAACATTGCCTGCTATGAACCGCTTCTTTCTTATCTCTCTGTCTGTCTTGCTCTTGAGTGCTTTCTCATTGGCTTGGGCGGATAATTATGTGGATGATGTTTATTCCTTCCCGGCAAAGAAGGTGGTCGCATCGCCTGCCACGTCTGTTCCGGCCGCACAGAAGAAAAAGACCGAGGCCCCTCAGCCGCAAAAACAGCAGGAACAAAAGCCGAATGTGCAGTTCGTACAAGTCACAGACACGGTCGTCAAAGCCGTTATTCATAAACCAAACCGCTAAAACATGAAACGCAATCGTCTGTTTATCATCGTTTTGTATGCTCTCTGTGCCGCATCTCTTTGGGCGCAGGACGCGCAGTTGTTTGCCGGCCGTGACATAATGGGTACGGCGCGTTATACGGCGATGGCGGGGGCGATGGCTTCGGTCGGGGCGGATCCGTCTGCCGTCTTGGATAATCCCGCAGGCTTGGGCTTGTACAAACGCATGGAGGTCTCCCTTTCCATGCAGGAGGAGTGGAGCCGCAATCGCCATATCGGAGAGTCTGCCAGAGGCGCGGATGTCTTCTCTTTGCCGCAGGTTTCACTGGTCTTTTCGCTGGAAAACCGCAACGAGACGGGAGGCTTGCGCTTCAACAACTTCATGTTCTCCTTCAATCGTATCAAGTCTTTCTCGCGTTCAACGCTGGTCCACGGCTTTAATCAGCCTTCCATCTCCAATCTGATGCTGGACCAGGTTACCAATCCCATGCTTCCGGAATCCGAGTTGTCAGCCTCTGGCTACAATTCGCCCAACACGGGTTGGCTGAGCGAACTGGGTTATTGGAGTTATATGATTGACCCTGAATACACAGCTTTTCCTACCGACAATCCCGATGTTTTCGATACCGTTCAGACGGCTTGGACGTCCGATTATGGTGGACTTATGCCCCAAACGGCGCTCAAACTCTCCGAAAGTGGTTATGTGGATGAATATACCCTTGCTTGGGGCGCGAATATCAACCACCATTGGTATGTCGGAGCGGGGCTGAACATCCGTTCTCTTTACTACACGAAATCAGCAACTTACGAAGAGGCGTTCCCTGTCGAAGAAGGTGAGAAATATACCGATTATGCCCAAATCAACAGTTATGTCCGCCAGACGGGGGTAGGAATCAGCGGTTCGCTGGGACTTATCTATCAGCCTTGTCGGTATCTGCGTGTCGGGGCTTCCTTCCAAACGCCTACGGCGATGAAGATTTCCACCACCACACATGCCGATATCCTCTTGGACGATGTCCATCGCTTTGAGGAAATATACAAGGCATCTACCGAACGCTTTGCCGGTACGGGGCGCTTCACGCAGCCTTTGCGGTTCACCTTGGGGGCAACGGGCATCTTGGGTAGTGGCGGGCCGGTTTGCGGATTGGTTAGTTTCCAGTACGATTATCGCCATCGCAAGGACTTGCAGGATGTGCATACTTTCCGCGTTGGAGGTGAGTTGGTGCTGATTAACAACCTCTTCATCAATGCCGGATATGCCTTCGAATCCACTTTCTCCAAGGCTGACCGCATCTATACATTGGCGCGCAACGATGTGCGTGTGGACGCGGATTTTGTCTCGCCTGGAGTGCGGCATTTCGTGGGAGCCGGTGTCGGCTACCGGGGTAATCACTTTATCGCCCAATTGGGCTATCAGTATTGCCTGCACAACTATAACCAGTATGTTTTTGCTCCTATCGATACACAACAGACATCCATACCTGACCCGTTTGACATGCGGAACCAAACCCACCGCATTGTTCTGACGCTGGCATGGCATACAAAACGATAAAACCTACAGCACAGCCCAAGAGACCGGAAAACTCAACAGTATTATTCCAACCGGGACCTCTCATGTTCCAATGGCGTGCCGGTACGATCTGCCGAGACCTTCCTTCGGGAAGTAGCGGAATACGGTGGCCGGATTACAAAGGTGCACGACATCCCAAATCCTTTCATTAGGAGTTTTCTCGAGTAAAGTGGCTGTGCTTTTTTGTGCCTTCTTCCGAATATTTTCCGAACATTTCTCGGGCTCTCTACGATAGATACACGATAGATACACGATAGATACACGATAGATACACGATAGATATACGATAGATACACGATAGATATACGATAGATATACGTTAGATATACGATAGATATACGTTAGATATACGATAGATAATAGGGACATTGTCGGGACGGTGACGCCCCTCGAAGAAACAAAAATGACACTCGGATGCAAAAAAAATGAAAAAAAACTTGCACAATTCAAAAAAAAGCAGTACTTTTGCAGCGAATTTGGATTTTGGGGGGTCGAAAGGCACGTAAGTCTGAACAAATAAACAAACAATATAGTTAAACAAATCAATTAAAACAATTACAAAACAATGAAGAAAATGATTTCTTTGGCTTTCGCCGCTCTTATGTTCATCGGCGCAAGCGCGCAGATTCGTCAATCTGCACAAATGACTCAAGAAGACGCGTTCACAAGCGCTATTGCTTACAACATGAAAGGTACAGTAAGTGGAAATTACACGTACACGGAGAATGACTTCAATATCATGTTTTATGATGCACAAAATGAGATCGTGGCTTATGTAGAACTGATAGCTCCTTCTGCAACTACTCTCCAAGGTGTTTATCACCTCAATGATGGCTATGTAAACAATATGGCCATTGCACAAGTATATGACCAAGGAAACGCATATGCAATGACCGGTGGTGACTTGATTTTCATTTGCAAAGGTACCCAAAAGCAAACGGTTCAAGGATATGGAGAAGTAACGTACTATATCTACGATGTTCAAGGACTCAACTGGCATAATAAATCTACGGGCGTTAATGTAATGGAATTCCATGGCACAGTTGCTATGCCTTTCCAGAGTTGGCAGACGAAAGAGTTGTACCCTATGACAGAGACGGCTATCTCCGCTACTGAAATCGTTCTCGACGATGTTGTAGGATATCAGCCCTCTGAAGGTGGTGACTACTGGGAGTTCAAAGCTTTTGATAATGCACTTCAGAATGGTGTGGATTTGGTAGCTTTCTCTAATGTTGTATACACGGATGCACAAGATAATGGTTTCTATTGTGTTCAGGGTGCTCATGACATCAACACCTTGGCTGTTTCTAACGGACAACTTCTTACTCAAATATTCGTTAACGGTGCAGAAGTTACCAGTGACCAATGGCAGAATTTCATGGCATTTATCGTAGAGACCGAACCCGGCTCCGGTAAGAAATTTGTAATGAGTCTCTATTTGCAAACAAATAACGTTTGGTATCACATGACGTCTGTTTATGATGCTGCTGCTTCCGGCGTAGAAGAAGTTAAGGCTGCCGAGACAGAAGGTACTGCAAAAGTAATGAAGGACGGTCAACTCATCATCATCCGCAATGGTGTTCGCTACAACGCACAGGGTGCTGTAATCGAGTAAACAATAACAAAACTAAGAAAAAGCGACTTTCGGGTCGCTTTTTTCTGTTATGAAACAGATTCTCTATATCTGCTTATCCCTTGCACTCGTCGCCTGCGGAAAACCATCCGACACACAGACGGACAACACATCGCAGAAACAATCCTCTACCGAACTGGAGGAAAACAATCTCGTCTCTTATCCCGGACGGGACATACGCTATTCTTCCAAGTTCTGCGACCTCAATGCAAAGCATCTACAGGCAGCAAACGCCATCGGACTCAATCCTACGCCGAAGGACAGACAATCGGCCGCACACTCCAAGAAGCATCTGCGCGAAGTGAAAACAGGGAAAAACTATATCGTTGATTCCCTTACCCATTCCGTTCCTTATCTTGTGCCTGCGGCGGCAAAACGCTTGGATGCAATAGGGGAGGAGTTTGCCGATATTTTGCAGCGAAACAACCTGCCGCATTACCGTTTTCATGTTACATCTGTCTTGCGCACGCAGGAAGATATACGCTCGCTTCAGAAAAGCGGTAACTACAACTCGGTTTCTAATTCTGCGCACTGTTTCGGTACTACGTTCGACATTTCTTATACCTCTTACGACAAGGTTACCCGCACGCACGACTATATGACGCCCGAAAACCTCAAACTTGTTCTTGGGCAGGTCTTGCTCAATCAGCAGCGAGAAGGGCATATTTATGTGAAATACGAATATAAACAGGCCTGTTTTCATATCACAACGCGTAATTAGTGCCGTCTGATGGCATTTTTTCTGCGTTTTTCTTGCGGGAATGAAAAAAAAGTTGTACCTTTGCTGCGTTTTAACCAAACAAAGAAATACTATTAACCTGTAAAAAACAATTTGCAATGAGAAAGTTCTTTATTCTCTCGCTTATGGCTGTTAGCACATTGGCCATGGCGCACGATGGTTTTATGAAGCAGGAGCCCGATTCAGCACAGAAGGACTCTGGCTTTATCTTTACCACTATCGACAGTGTAGGTATCACACCTATTAAGGACCAGAACCGTTCGGGTACTTGCTGGTGCTTCTCTACCATTGGTTTCCTGGAGAGCGAAATCATGCGTATGCAGAAGGGCAAACAGTTCGACCTTAGCGAAATGTTTGTCGTTAGCCATACGATGGTTGATCGTGCCGAGTATGTAGTTCGTATGTACCAGAACGCCCAGTTCGCTGCAGGTGGAAGTGCCTACGACGTTATCTATTGCCTCAAGCACTATGGTATGGTGCCTCAGGAAGCTATGCCCGGTATTCAGTATGGCTGGTCGGCAAAAGACTCCCTGCCTGTGCATTCCGAATTGGACGCCGTTGCCGGTGGTTATGTTCGCGCACTCACACGCAGTATCAAGAAGCTCTCTCCCGTTTGGAAAAAGGGACTGCAGGCTGTCTATGACACCTATCTTGGCAAATGCCCGGAAACCTTCACCTATGAGGGTAAGGAATACACTCCGCGTACGTTCGCTGACAAAGTGCTCAAACTCAATGCGGATGACTATATCTCCATCACTTCTTACACCCACCATCCTTATTCTTACGAAGAGGGTCATCCTCGCTTTGTGTTCGAGGTGCCTGACAACTGGCGTATGGATCAGATGTACAACGTTCCTATGGAGGATCTGATGCGTATCATTGACAATGCCCTTAAGAATGGTTTCACCCTCGCTTGGGGTGCCGATGTCAGTGAAGACGGATTCACCCGCAATGGTATTGCCGTTTGCCCCGATGCCGATAACGGAGCTGACCTCACTGGTAGCGATATGGCGCACTGGCTCGGTCTCTCTGCTTCACAGAAGAAAGAGGAACTCACCAAACGTCCTCTCCCTGAGATTGAAGTTACCCAGGAAATGCGTCAGCAGGCCTATGACAACTGGGAAAATACCGACGACCATGGTATGCAGATCTTTGGTATCGCGCACGACCAGAATGGTAAGAAGTACTATATGATTAAGAACTCTTGGGGTACAGCCCGCTACAAATACAAAGGCGTTTGGTACGCTTCCGAGACGTTTATGAAATACAAGACCAACGATATACTTGTTCACAAAGATGCCCTCCCAAAAGACATTCGCAAGAAACTTGGCCTCTGATTTCTTAGCTACCCGTCCGTGGTCTTTTCCGGTATCGGTCGTTCCCGTACTGGTGACCACGGCGGGTCTTTC
>JAGCEW010000031.1 GCA_017650465.1 Paludibacteraceae bacterium | reverse complement strand
TAATTATTACGGAACAACACAAAAAGAAAAACCTTCTACACCCGAAATCGTGCCGGAAAAGGATAAGGATACCAACGATATCTCAACGATATCTCAACGATATGTCGAGGACAATTCAATCCCTTCACAAGATACTATTCCTGTATCGTGCTTTCGAGTGCAATTGTTTGCCACAAAATATGAACTACCCTCGAATGACCCTATGTTTAAAGGGCTGAAGGGGTGTGTTTATACTCGTCGGGATGAATGGTATAAATATATGACAGGTGACTGCCTTTCCAAAGAGCAAGCAGACTCGCTCTGCAAGGATTTGGATAAGAAATTCCCTGGATGCTTTGTCGTGAATGTAAATAGATAAAAAAATGAAACATATTCGTGAAATGAAAGTGGCCGTGTTGGCCATCGTGTGTCTTTTCTTATTGTATTTCGGATTTAGTTTCCTGAAAGGAGTAAATATCTTCAGTCCCGTTCATTCTTATGTAGGCTTATTTGCCAAAGTGGACGGACTCACCGAACAAGCACCGGTCTATGTGCGTGGATATAAGGTGGGGCAGGTGGATGCTATTCGTTTTGACTTTACGCGTGAAGTGGCTTTCGCGGTGGAAATATCGTTGGATAAACATATCCTTCTGCCCAAAGGTTCCGAGATGCGCTTGGTCGCTGATGGATTGATGGGAGGAAAAGCAATTGAGGTGCTTATCCCGACGGGTACGCCGTCGAAAGATATGTTGTGCGTCGCAGGAGACACACTGCCCACATCCATCCGGCCAGGACTTGTCGAAAGTTTGCAAGCGGGACTATTGGCACATGTGGATAGCCTTATCGCTAATGTGGATAGTGTGGTAGGTACCTTGCAGCAACAACTGGCAGGGGATCACCTCAAACGAACACTTTCTAATGTGGATCGCATTACATCCGATCTTACAGTTAGTGCCGGTGATATACGAAATCTCACGCACACGCGCGTACCACAAATCATGGATAGCGCACAAACTACAGTTAACAATGCCAATGCCGTTTTGGCGGACTTGCGCGACGCGAACCTTAAAGGCACGGTCGCCAAATTGGATACTACTGTCTCTGAAGTTAATCGTGCGCTGACTTCCACCGAAGGAACGGTCGGATTGCTCCTAAACGACAAAGGACTCTATACACATGTAGATGCCGCGATCCAAAGTGTGGATAGCTTGGTTACTGACCTGAAAAACAATCCCAAACGCTATGTTCACTTCTCTCTCTTTGGTCGCAAAGAGGGTAAAAAGAAATAAAGAAAAATAGGGCGTTGGATTTTGTCTAAATTACACCTGTTAGACGTTTCTTCCTCAAGGGGGGAGATTTCAATAGATTAGCACCATTTGTTTCACACTCTTTTCGTGGAACATGCAGCCTTTCATGGTATGAATATCAGCCCTTTAGATGTTCATAACTCTTGTAAGCCGCTGATTATGATTTGTTTATTGATAACACTCTGAAAATAACAAAGTTACGCGTTTCCCTGTTGAATACTTTTATTTCACGATTTGGTCACCTCAAAAAAAAGCAGTACCTTTGCACCCGATTTTGCTCAAGAAATGGCTCAAAATGTAAACATATTATGGCAAAAATGCGCTGTTATCCTCAAGGATAATCTCACGCCAACGGTGTATAACACTTGGTTCGCACCTTTGGAGGCGGTTTCTTTCAGTGACGGCGTACTCGTTTTGCGTGTGAAAAGCCAATATGTTGTTGAGTACATAGAAGAGAATTATTTGGATTTGCTCGCGCGTACTATTTATCGCGTGTTCGGGGACAATACGCGTCTGGAATATCGTGTCTTGATTGATTCCACTTCTGGGGCGGGTGCCACATATCCTTCGAAGCAGAAAGGAACCAACACGCAAGGTTATTCTGCAATGCAAATGCCTGAGCGTGAACAGTGGGATTCGCAGCTTAATCCTTCTTGCACGTTTGACAATTTCATTGCCGGTGAAAGCAATCGCATGGCACGTACCGCTGGACTGGCAATAGCGAAAGAACCGGGTAAGACCATCTTTAACCCTGTCTTTATATACGGAAGTAGCGGAGTTGGTAAAACGCACTTGGCTAATGCCATTGGTAATGCGGTCGTGCAAAGCAATCCCGATGCACGAGTGCTCTACGTGGGCGCAAATACCTTTAAGATGCAGTATCAAGAGGCTGTTCAGCGAAACAAAGTGCCGGAATTCTTGGTGTTCTATCAGTCTGTGGATGTACTGATCGTGGATGACATTCAGTTCTTCTGCGGTTTGGGAGGCACGCAGAGCACGTTCTTCCATATCTTTAACTATCTGCACCAATGCCGTAAGCAGCTGATTCTCACTTCCGATAGGCCTCCTTTGCAACTCAGTGACTTGGAAGAGCGTCTGCTTACACGTTTCAAATGGGGTCTTTCTATAGAAATCCAACGTCCGGACATTGCCCTCCGTAGGGCTATTTTGGTGGATAAGATGCATCGGAATGGGGTCACTTTGTCTGATGAGATTGTCGATTATATCGCCGAAAATGCTTGCCAGAATGTGCGGGATATAGAAGGCGTATTGGCTTCTTTGATGGCGTATTCCACCTTTATGAACAAAGATGTGGATATGTTGCTTGCCAAGTCTGTAGTGGCTCGTCTTGTAGAAACACTTCCGCGAGAAATTGCGATGGGTGATATTGTGGGTGCTGTTTGTGATCATTCGGGCCTTACCGAGAAAGCCATTATGGGGCAGTCCCGTCAGAAAGAGATTGTTCGGGCGCGACAGATGGTCATTTATCTCACAAAGAAACTTACCGAATCTTCCTATAGTGACATTGGTCATGCTTTGGGCAATCGTTCTCATGCTACAATCATTCATGCTTGGAATGCTGTCTCTGACCAGTTGACCTTTGATCGTGTTCTCAAACATGACGTTGAACTCATCGAACGAGAACTAAAACGCTGATAAAACGCTGATTTCCGCATTTTTTATCGACTTATGTGAAAAAAATCTCCCGAATACTTGTGTATTCGGATTTATTTTTGTACCTTTGCACGCTTGATTTGTGAATATCATTTTACTGCTATGGATAACTATATCGTTTCAGCCCGTAAGTATCGCCCTTCCACCTTTGATTCAGTCGTGGGGCAACGTTCTTTGACAGACACTTTGCGAAATGCCATCCGAACGAATCATTTGGCACATGCTTATCTGTTCTGTGGACCGCGTGGGGTGGGAAAGACCACATGCGCACGTATCTTCGCAAAAACCATCAACTGCCTTAATCCCACTGCCGATTATGAGGCGTGCAACGAGTGTGAATCGTGTCGGGCTTTCAACGAGCAACGCAGTTTCAATATCCACGAATTGGATGCTGCCAGCAATAACTCTGTGGAAGATATACGTACGCTTATTCAGGAAGTCCGTATCCCGCCGCAGATAGGGAAATATAGCGTTTATATCATCGATGAGGTGCACATGCTTTCGCAGGGGGCGTTCAATGCTTTGCTGAAAACGTTGGAAGAACCACCCTCGTACGCTATTTTCATCCTTGCAACCACCGAAAAGCATAAGGTTCTTCCTACCATTTTGAGTCGCTGTCAGATTTATGACTTCCAGCGTATCACGGTGCAGGACATTGTTGCGCATCTTCAGTATGTTGCTGCCAAAGAAGGTGTTGTGGCAGAAGAGCAGGCGCTCAATGTTGTTGCCCGAAAGGCGGATGGTGGAATGCGTGACGCGTTGTCCATCTTCGACCAGTTAGTCGCTTTCTGTGGCAATAACATTACGTATCAGCAGACAATCGAGGTCCTTAATGTCTTGGACACGGATTACTATTTCCGTCTGGTGGACGCTGCGCTTCGTTCGGATGTTACGGCTTCATTGCTGTTGTTTAACGAAGTGTTGCAGAAGGGCTTTGATGCCGGCAGTTTCGTAATCGGTCTGGCGGAACATCTTCGCGATGTGTTGGTTTCAAAAGATGTGCAGACCCTTCCTCTTTTGCAGACCGCAGAGAGTGTGCGTGCGCAATACCAACAGCAGGCGGCCGCTTGTACTGCACCTTGGCTGTTCCGAGCATTGGATGTCCTCAATACCTGTGATGTGCAGTACCGCACAGCGCGTAACAAGCGCCTGACCGTTGAATTGGCTCTCGTCAAACTCTCTCAACTGTCTGCTCCTGCCGCACAGCCAACCGTTGCACCTTCCCAGCCTGTGACGGTAAAGCAGGCTCCTTCTGCTCCAACTCCTGCCGGACCGGCCGCCACCAAACCGACTCCTGTGCCTTCTCAACCCGTGTCGTCTCCGCGTCCTGCACCGCAGGCTCCACCGGCACGACCGTCTCTTCCGAAAATACCATCTATCAATTTGAATACTTCCTCTGGCTCACAGGCACCGTCTGCTGCTCCTGCCGCATCGTCCGCTCCGCAACAGAACAGCCCTTTCTCTCCTGACCAACTCATAGGCGCGTGGGTTGGTCTTAAGCAGAACTTCCCGCGGGAAGAGCGCCTTCTGGCCATGCTTTCGGATTTCAAACCGGTTGTCATTGGAGAAAACAAGTTGCAACTGGCGCTTGCTAATCCGTTGCAAAAAGAGGAGTTCGGGCATTTCGAAGAACAAATAATGGCCAATCTTCGCAGGGCTCTCAAGAATGACCTCATCCGCATGGAGATAGTGGTGAAGGAATACAAGTCCGACAATCGTGCTTTTACGGCGGCGGAGAAATACAAACAGATGGTCACGGACAATCCTGAATTGTTGAATCTTAAAAACGACCTTGGTCTCCAATTGGATTAGTAGTGCTTTACGACCTGAAAAAATACCTGCCGACCACCCGCAAGGAACTCGAACTTCGGGGGTGGGAACAAGTGGATGTCATCCTCTTTTCGGGAGATGCCTACGTGGATCATCCCTCGTTTGGCATGGCGGTTATTGGTCGTGTCCTGGAGGCGGCCGGCTTTCGTGTGGCCATCGTCCCGCAGCCTGATTGGCGTGGAGACCATCGCGATTTTCTCAAACTCGGTCGTCCTCGTCTCTTTTTTGCTATTACGGCAGGCTCGATGGATTCGATGGTCAATCACTACACTGCTGCCCGTCGTTTGCGTTCGGATGATGCCTATACTCCGGAAGGCAGGGCTGGCGCACGACCGGATTATTGTACCATTACATATTCTCGCATTTTGCGACAGCATTTCCCGGATGTTCCGCTGGTCATTGGCGGCATCGAGGCTTCGATGCGGCGTTTGAGTCACTACGATTATTGGTCGGATAAATTGATGCCATCTATTTTGGTGGACACTCAGGCAGATATACTCATCTACGGCATGGGAGAAATGTCCATCGTCGCTATTGCCCGTGCATTAGAAAAGGAGGG
>JAGCEW010000030.1 GCA_017650465.1 Paludibacteraceae bacterium | reverse complement strand
CGGCAACTTCCCGTTGTGGCTTACCTCCGATCAGGTCGTCATCCTGCCCATCAGCGAGAAGTATATGGACTACGCCCGCAAGGTGCAGGCCGCATTGGACGAGCAGGATATCCGCTGCTACATTGATGAGCGCAGTGAGAAGACTGGCCGTAAGATCCGCGACGCCGAAACCGCCAAGATACCCTACATGGTTATCGTGGGCGAGAATGAGGAGAAGGATGGCACTGTTTCCGTGCGCCGCCACGGCAATATCAACGACGGCACCATGCCGTTGGAGGGTTTTGTCGATCTGATTCGCAAGGCGATTGCCGAGGAATTGGAGAATTAAGATTTGAGACGTAAGACGTAAGACGTTTGGGGGAACTCGGAGGAGCTCCCCCATTTTCATAATGAAATACCGTGATGCAAAAAATTCTTGTTTTTGCGCCGTAATTATGAAGAAGAAATTCAACCTCAAAGAGAAAATACGGCAGTTCCATGAGTGGCAGGTGACGCCGCGCGCTGTGGCTCCGAACACGGAAGAGGAACATGAGTGCTTGAACTGCCACGACCGTTATGTAGGTAAATACTGCCCCCACTGCGGACAGCCGGCAACCACCACCCGCTTCATATGGAAAGTGGCCATTGCGAACTTTGTTAATGCTTATGGTCTCGGTGAGCGCGGCATGTTCCGCTCCATGGGCAATCTTCTCCTGCGCCCTGGCTATTTGATCCTTGACTATCTCCGTGGCTTACGGTGGGAACCGCATGAGTCGGAGCTGTCGGCGGATTTCAACGCCGTAGTTGAAAAGTGGCGGAACGGGATGCGATAAAACGGGTACAGTTACGGTGTCTCTATTTCAAAAAAAGGGTTCGAACAACAGCCCGAACCCCTTTTCTGACAAGGTGTTATATAATTGGGGATTACTGTGGCGCTTCTTCGCTTTTGACAGAATGGGTTGGAATGCCGGTTCCTTTATCGGATTCCTTGCCGTTGCTCTTCACACATCTGACAGACGCTCCATATCTTTTGTACAAGGCGTAGTCGTATGCGGAGGAACCAAAGCGTGATAAAGAAGCATTATCATAGCTCATCATGTAGACATAGGCATAGTCGTAGCTATAACATGGAGTGCTGGTCCAAAACACACCACGTTCTCGAATATTGCGGAAACCGTAAGTTCTGTATCCGCCGCCCCGTGCGGAGAATCCGGAGCTGTTGGTGGCGCCGGTGTTCGGCGATTTCCAGTAAGTCGTGCCGGTGGCTTTCATCTGTCCTCCAACATTTGACGCATCCAAAGCGTAATAAAGCGTAGAGAATACTTCATCGTAGGTGGGAACGTGCCAGCCGCTTGGACACAGATTTCCGTTGGCAACAGCGTAGAAATTGTAGTGATTTCCATAACTGTTTTGGTCATAGTAGCAGTATGCTGCGGTGGTGCGGTTCTCCCATGCGGTGGAATCCTGTACAAGTGGGATGGGAGTCCCGTTGTTGAAGTGTTTGGTCCTCAAATTCTCTTTCATCCAGCATTGGGAACCGATAGCCACCACATTATAAGTGTTGCCGTCATAGTCATTCACGGTGGACGGACAGGCTTGATAGGTGACAAAATTGACTTCGCTGGAATAGCTTATCCCATAATTGTCTTTGACGTATGCCTTCACATAATACCGGGTGTTAGGTTGCAGTCCAGTTAATGTGGCTCTGTAATGATTGTTAACCCATGAAGCGACGGTAGAGGAATTGTTTATAGAGGGGTTCGATGAGGTACTCCAGCAGAAACCGCACTCCTGAACATCATTGCGGCTTGTGATGTCCACGCTCGCTATTGCGGAGTTTTGGCTGATGCTGAAGACGGATGGCGTGCCGAATCCGGTCAAGCTGACAGAAATGACATCCCCGTATGCAGTTCCTGTTTTGTTTGTGGCGTAAGCACGGATTTCGAATACTTCTCCGTGATAGACATCAAATTCGTTATACAGAGAAGTCAGATCTACGGCAAACGCTTCATCCCCTGATCCGGCGTTGATGGAGGTATAACAATGGTCCAGATCAAAAGGGTCGGAGATGTTATAACGGCCAGCGATGCATATTCCTTTGTCTGTAATATTGCTGCCGCCGTTGTCGGTGATTGCTCCACCGCCAAACAATTTCCCGTCCTCAAGGGTGGGGAATGTAGTAGTCACTGTGGGGAGTTTGCTGTGGTTTATCTCTTTGTCGCATGTGCAGAACAAGACCACCTGCGCCATTAATGCAATGAATATCAATATCTTTTTCATAATAGACTGAAATTAAAAGGTGAAACCAAGATTGACGCCGAATGCAGGTTCATACTGATGTGCTCCATACCAGTGTTCTCCATACCAGTTGTTTGCTGGTACAACATAATAATTGTCAGGGCAGGCCGAAACCCCTCCTTCAATGGAAAAAAACACGCTTTTGGAGGCGTTGAGGCGGAAGTTAAGACCGAACTCTATGCGGGAGTGCGACCCTATATACATCCATTCGCCTACGGTATGCTTGGGGGTTTGGGACGCAGGGTCAAACCAATGGCTACCGGAAGGTACTAACCTGTAAAACCCCACGTCTATCCCTTGCGCAAATCCGAAGAACGGGTTCACCTTTTTCTCGCCGATAAGATAAACGCGGGCTATTGCATACAGCGGAACACGATGGTACATTGAACTGTGCAAAGACTGAATCACATAGTTGTATCCGGTTCCGATGCCGATGCCGAAAGCTTTGTTCACACGG